>JAJTBJ010000040.1 GCA_021286985.1 Propionibacteriales bacterium
CGGACGGCGATCGCCAGCGGATGGATCAGCTCCGAGGCCGACGGGGCCACCACCACCGCACCGATGATGATGCCGGTCGTCGGCAGCGCGAACAGCTTCACGAAGCCGTGGTCGAGCGCCTGCATCTTGGCCCGGGCGTTGCCGGCCAGCGGCAGCATCACGGTGGCCACGTTCAGGTTGCCGTGGGCCACCTCGACCTCGCTGATCCCCACCGTGGCGATCTCGGGTGAGGTGAAGACGTTGGCCGACACCGTGCGCAGGTCCAGCGGGCTCACCGAGTCGCCCAGGGCGTGCCACATCGCGATTCGGCCCTGCATGGCGGCCACGCTGGCCAGGGCGTTCACCCCGGTGCAGTCGCCGGCGGCATACACCCCGCGGGCTGCGGTGCGGGAGACCCGGTCGACCACGATGTGGCCGGACTCGGTCAGCTCGACTCCGGCTTCCCGCAGGCCGATGTCGGCGGTGTTGGGGATCGCGCCGACGGCCATCAGACAGTGTGAACCGACCACTTCGGCACCGTCGGCCAAGGTGACCACCACCTGCTCGCCACGCACCTCGGCGGCGACCGCCCGCGCCCGGCTGAGCACGGTCATGCCACTGGCTTCGAAGACCTGCTGGATCACGTCGGCGGCGTCGCCGTCCTGCCCGGGAAGCACCTTGTCGCGGGACGAGATCAGGGTCACTTTCACCCCGAGGGCGGTGTACGCGCTGGCGAACTCCGCACCGGTGACGCCCGAGCCGACCACGATCAGGTGTTCGGGGATCTCGGTCAGGTTGTAGATCTGCGCCCAGTTGAAGATCCGCACGCCGTCGGGCTGGGCGGCCTCAAGTTCGCGCGGATGGGCACCGGTGGCGACCAAGATGATGTCGGCGCTCAACCGCTGCTGGCCGTCGGCGGTCTCAGCGATCACCGCGCGGGTGCCGTCGAGGCGTCCGGTGCCGTTGACGATCTGGACGCCGTCGGCGGCCAGTCGGGCACTGATGTCGTCGGACTGGGCCTTGGCCAGCGCCATGATTCGGGCGTTCACCTTGGCCATGTCGACCTGGACGGCCTCCCACAGCCGGCAGTGCTCCCCGGCCAGCCGCAGCCCGACCTCCTCAGCCTTGCTGATCTTGGTCATCACCTCGGCGGCAGCGATCAGGGTCTTGGACGGCACCACGTCAGTCAGCACGGCCGATCCGCCCAACCCGCGCCGCTCGATCAGCGTCACGTCTCCGCCCAGCTGGCGAGCGACCAAAGCCGCCTCGTACCCGCCGGGACCCCCACCAAGAATCACCACATCAGTCACGCCCAGCATTGTTTCACGCTGTCCCGCCCGGGGCGTCCTGACCGTCGGCGGCAGGAGCGCCGACTAAGGTCACCAAGGTGCAGCCACGTATTCTCCCCCTGGCCATCGTCGCCGCCGTCGGCGTGGTCCTCACCGTCACCCTGGTGATCTACGGCCTCCCCGAAACCAACCCGAGTCAGATCGTCGCGCTCACCCTCAGCGCCCTGCCGTTGTCGGTGTCGGTCGCGGCCGGCGACCTGATCCTGCTGCAGCGGGCCCAGCGGACGCCCTCGCCCGCGGCCCGCTGGACGATGATCGGCGGCGGCGTGATCAGCGGCGTCGGCCTGCTGATGATGGTGGTCGCACTGCTGGCGTCCGCCCCAGCGGTGGTGCAGTTCGGCCAGTTCCTGGTCTTCGTCGGCCTGCTGGCAGTACTGCTGATCGCGATCTCGCTGCAGGTGCCGGCCCGCACCGAGTGGTTCCGCCTGGAGGACGTCGCCGAACTCGAACCCGACCCCGCTGATGAGGCCGAACCGGCCGTCGCAGCGGGCGAGGAAGACGAACCTGCTGCCGCCGACCCGGGCGCCTCGTTATAGTCATCGAATGAGTCATCACCAGGCAGCACAGGCGCTGCTCACCAGGTTCAATGTCCCCGCGATCGATCTCGCTCTGGTCCTCGGCTCCGGGTGGGCCGGCGCCTCAGCGGGGCTCGGCGAAACCATCGGCGAATGCGAACTCGCCGACCTTCCCGGCTTCGCCAAGCCGGTCGTGGCCGGGCATGGCGGATCGCTGCGACTGATCCGCACCGCCACCGGCAAGGTCGCTGCCTTGTTCAACGGCCGCACCCACTTCTACGAGGGACGCGGCACCGGGCCGGTCGTCCACGGCGTCCGCACGGCTGCCGCTGCCGGCGCCTCGATGATCGTGCTGACCAACGGCTGTGGTGGCCTCAATCCCGACTGGGCGCCGGGTACCCCGGTGCTGATCCGCGATCACATCAACCTCACCGGCGCCACCCCGCTGGAGGGCGCGACCTTCATCGACCTGACCCAGGCGTACTCGCCGCGGTTGCGCGCCCTGGCCCATGAGGTCGACCCGACGTTGCCCGAGGGTGTGTACGTCCAATTCCGCGGGCCGCAGTACGAGACCCCGGCCGAGGTGAAGATGGCCAAGATCCTCGGTGGCGATCTGGTCGGCATGTCCACCACCTTGGAGACCATCGCCGCCCGCGAGGCGGGCCTGGAGGTGCTCGGCATCTCGCTGGTCACCAACCTGGGCGCCGGCATCTCCCCCACCCCGCTGGAGCACGCCGAGGTGATCGAGGCCGGCAAGGCCGCCGAGCCGCGGCTGCGCAGCCTGCTCGGCGGGCTGCTGGAACGGTTGTGAGGAGTCACCATGGCCACCGCTGAACAGTTCGCCGCCTGGCGGGCACAGGATCCCGACGCCGTCACCACCGCCGAACTGGACGCCCTGATCGCGGCCGCCGCGGGCGGCGACGCCTCCGCTCAGGCCGAGTTGGACGACGCCTTCGCCGGGCCGCTGACCTTCGGCACCGCAGGCCTGCGGGGCAAGCTCGGACCCGGACCGGGGCGGATGAACCGGGTGGTGGTCGCTCAGGCGGCCGCCGGGTTGGCCCGCTACCTCCTCGACAACGGCCACGCCCTCCAGCCGGTGATCGTGGGCTACGACGCCCGCCACAACTCCGCGGTGTTCGCTCGTGACACCGCCGAGATCCTGGCCGGTGCCGGGCTGCTGCCGCTGCTGTGCAGCCGTCCCCTGCCCACCCCGGTGGTGGCGTTCGGCATCCGACATTTCGGCTGCGCCGCGGCCGTAGTGGTGACCGCTTCCCACAATCCGCCGCAGGACAACGGCTACAAGGTCTACCTGGGTGACGGATCCCAGATCGTGCCGCCGGCCGATGCCGACATCGCCTCCCGGATCGGCGCGGTGGCCGCAGCTCCGATCAGCCAGATCGTGCGGAGCAGCAACTACCGAATGGTTGACGCCGAGCTGGTCGACGCCTATGTGGCCCGAGCCGCCAGCCTGGTCGCCGCCGATGCCCCGCGCTCGGTGAACTGGGTCTACACCGCCATGCACGGCGTCGGCGCCTCCGTGGTGGACGCCGTCGTCGACGCCGCCGGATTCGACGCCCCGCATCGGGTCACCGAGCAGATCGACCCCGACCCAGACTTCCCCACGGTGGCCTTCCCCAACCCCGAAGAGCCGGGCGCGATCGACCTGGCCCTGGCACTGGCCGCCACAGTTGGCGCCGACATCGCGATCGCCAATGACCCGGACGCTGATCGCTGCGCCTTGGCAGCACCGTTCGCCGACGGCTGGCGGATGCTCACCGGTGACGAGTTGGGCGTCCTGCTCGCCGACGATGCGCTGCGCCGCGGCACCACCGGCACCTACGCCTGTTCGGTGGTGTCGTCCACGATGCTGGCGGCGATGGCCGCAGCCCACGGACAGCCCTTCGCCACCACCCTGACCGGCTTCAAATGGATCGGACGGGTGCCCGGGTTGGCGTTCGGCTACGAGGAGGCGATCGGCTACTGCAGCGACCCGTCCGCAGTACCCGACAAGGACGGGATCACCACCTTGGTGAGGATCCTCGCCCTGGCCGCGGCGCTGAAGGCCGAAGGCCGCACGGTGGCCGATCGGCTGGACGAGATCGCCACCACCTATGGGGTCTACCTCAATTCGGGGCTGTCGTTCCGGGTGGCCGATCTGACTCTGATCTCCGACGCCATGGCCCGGGTGCGCAGCCAGCCGCCGACCGAACTGGCCGGCGAACCGGTGACCGCGGTCGACCTGGCTGAAGGCTCGGCCGACCTGCCGCCCACCGACGGCATGCTGTTCACCGGCGCGAGCGTGCGAGTGGTGGTGCGCCCTTCGGGCACGGAGCCGAAACTCAAGTGCTACCTGCAGGTGACCGCCCCCGGCGAACTGGCCGAGGCTCGCACCGCGGCCGCGGCGAAGCTGGCCCGGTTGCGGACCGACATGACGGCGGTCCTGGGCCTGTGAGCACTCCGGCTCACCTGTTCCTGATCGCCGGCCCGTCCGGCAGTGGCAAGTCGCGGCTGATGCACGCCTCCGGCCTGCCCTGCCTGCGCCTGGACGACTACTACTACGACGCCGACCATCCCGGCATGCCGACGACGTCGTTGGGCATCACCGACTGGGACGACCCACGCTCCTGGGACGCCGACGCCGCGATGGCCGGGCTGCTCGAACTGATCCACACCGGCCACACCGAGGCGCCCGACTACTCGATCTCGTTGAGTCGCCGGGTCGGCACCCATCCGGTCGAGTTGCACGGCTCGTCCTGCCTGGGCGCCGAAGGCATCTTCGCCATCGAGTTCCTGCAGCGCTGCCGTGACGCCGGGCTGGCGGTCGAGGCGATCTACCTGGACCGCCCGGTGTCGCTGGTATATCTGCTGCGACTGCGCCGCGACCTGGCCGGCAAACGCAAGCCACCGCACATCGCCGTCCGTCGGGGATGGGCGCTGGCCAAGGCCCAGGCCGGGCTGCGCCGACGGGCTCTCGCCGCGGGATTCGCCCCGCTGCGGATGCGGGCCGCGCTGGCCCGAGTCGCGACCATCGATGCCGCCAGGAGGGCGGATAGTACTGCAACCGACGGTGGTCCGGCGCCCACTTCGCCCGCCGATTCACTCGCGTAGGTAAAGCGGCCCCAATACCCCTACCATGTGATCGTGACCCCCGAGTTCATACTCCTGTCGCTTGTCGTTCTCACAGCGTTAGCCTTCGACTTCACCAACGGCTTCCACGACACCGCGAACGCGATGGCCACCTCAATTGCAACGAAGGCGTTGTCTCCGAAGGCGGCCGTCACCTTGTCGGCCATCCTGAATCTGGTCGGCGCCTTCTTGTCTGTGGAGGTGGCCCTGACGGTCACGAATGCAGTCATCCGCATCCAGAACTCGGACGGTTCGCCACGGCCGGAGTTGATCGCCGACGGCGGCTACGCGCTGCTGTTGATCCTGATGGCCGGTCTGGCTGGCGCAATCACCTGGAACGTCCTCACCTGGCGGCTGGGGCTGCCATCCAGTTCGTCCCACGCCCTGTTCGGCGGCCTGGTCGGCGCCACCGTGGCCAGCCTGGGCTGGGCGGGCGTGAAGTGGATCGGTGAAGGCACCAAGCTGGACGGCGTCGTCGGCAAGGTCGTCCTACCGGCGCTGATCTCTCCGGTGGTCGCCATGGTGGTGGCGATGATCGGCACGCGGCTGGTCTTCTGGATCACCGCCAAGCTCGCCCGGCGCTACCAAGAGAGCGGCTTCCGCTGGGGCCAGGTCGCCACTGCATCGCTGCTGTCGCTGTCGCATGGCACCAACGACGCCCAGAAGACCATGGGCGTGGTCACCCTGGCGCTGATCGGCAGCGGACACTGGACTTCCACCACCGAGATCCCGTTCTGGGTGAAGCTGGCCTGTGCCTTGGCGATCGCCTCGGGCACCTACATCGGCGGCTGGCGGATCATCCGCACGATGGGCCGCGGCCTGGTCGAAGTCTTCTCCCCCCAAGGCATGGCCGCCGACAGCGCGTCGGCCGCGGTCATCCTGACCTCCAGCCAGTTGGGCTTCGCCCTCTCGACCACCCACGTGTGCACCGGCTCGATCATCGGTTCGGGTCTGGGCCGCAAGGGCGCCACCGTCCGCTGGGGCGTGGCCGCCCGCATGGGTCTGGCCTGGGTGGTCACCTTGCCGCTGGCCGGCCTGGTCGGAGCGGGCATGTGGTGGATCGCCCACCTGATCGGCGGCATCGGCGGTGGCGTGGCGATCTTCGCGATCATGTGCGCGGTCGCCTTGTACCTGTGGTGGCATTCCAAGCAGGATCCGGTCAGCCATCACAACGTCAATGACGAGTGGGCCGAAAGCGCCGACGCCCCGGCGAGCGTGTCGGGAGGGACCAACTGATGGATCAGGTACTGGCTGCCCTCGACGCCACCTGGCGCATTCTGCTGATCGGCATTCTGCTCGGAGCCGGGCTCCCGGCGTTGTTCGCCGTGGGCGTCCGCGCCTTGGCCTGGAGCGGGACGGACGGCGCCCCCACTCCCGGCGTTCGACCCCCGCTGAAGGCTCGGCTGGTGGCCTACCTGTGCTTCGGCGTCGCGATCCTGGCGGTGCTGCTGGGGATCACCTACATCGTGTTGCACGGCTTCGGCATCAACGTCACTTTCAACGGCGTGATCCCGGTCTTCACCCCCAAGCACTGAGCGGCGCCACCCGAGGTCCGGTGCCGGCGATCATGTGCATGTCGCTGGCGATCCGTTCCAGGAAGCGTCGCGCTCCCAGCCCCACCTCGGGCAGGAACATCGTGGTGGGCACCGATTGCGGCTCGATCCGAGTCTGCAGCCCCGCCAACACCAGCGGCAGGGTGTAGCCGACCGAGGACGGGAAGCTGGCCAGCCGGGTTGCGGTCGGGCCACGGCGCAGTTCGATCTCCACCGGCACTTCCGGACGCTGCACGTCCACCCCGAGGGCAGCGATCTCGGCCAACTTGTCCGGATCCTCCTTGCGGTGGGCGAGGTAGCGGCAGGGGCCATCAGCGGAGGCCACCAGGGCGTCGACGGCGTTCAGGTAGGCCCGCCTGCGGACCACCTTGGATTCGGCCAGCGAGGAGCCGATGATGTCCAGCCCGGTCACCACGGTCGGGACGCCGAAGCGTCGCCGCGTCCAGTCGTAGCCGTGCCGCTGCGTCTTGCTCGGCGGCAGGCCGACGACCGGCATCACGGTGAACAGCCGGACGTGCTCGGCCTCGAAGAAGCGTCGGGCGTGATCGGCCAGCGGCGCTCGCAGCACGCTGCGGGGCGAGGTCGGTGCGTCCCAGCGCTGCAGCGGCTTGCGCGCACCCAGCTGGCTGGCGAACTCCATGGTGGCGGTCCCGTCGTCGATCACCACGGCCTCCCGCGGACGGGCGGCCACCAGCAACGCCTGAATCAGCCCCGAGAACGGATCGCCGATCACCAGCCGTCGGGCCTGATTCACCAGCGGCGCCACCGTGGCCAGCGTCCGCACCCAGGACGCCGACGAGCGGCGCGGTTCGGCCCACAGCAGCTCCAACTCCTCCTCCTCGGCGAAGGCGAGCATGGTGCGCAGCTGCGCCATGCTGGTCGGTTCCCGCGGGGCCAGCACCACCGCGAGGACGTCGTCGGCGTTGTCCTCATGGTGTACCCATTCCAGCAGGTGGAGAAGTTGTGCCGGGCTCTCGATGAGCGCGACGGTGGGCCTGGTCACGCCACCTGCTCCGGATCGGCGTGACTGTCGGCGACCACCCCGGCGACCCGACGCAGCTTCTTCATCGCGGCCCGCTCCGAGTCGTAGACCTGCTTGACGCCATCACCCAGCGAAGACTCCAGCACCCGGATGTCGCGGACCAGTCGGCGCATGCCTTCGGGTTCGACGGAGGCGGCCTGATCGGAGCCCCACATGGCCCGGTCGAGGGTGATGTGCCGCTCGACCATGCAGGCGCCCAGCGCCACCGCGCACAGGGTGGTCTGCAGGCCGACCTCGTGACCGGAGTAGCCGATCGGCACGTTGGGGTACTCCTCGGACAAGGTGTTGATCATCCGCAGGTTCAGCTGCTCGGCCGGGGCCGGGTAGGTGCTGGTGGCGTGCATCAGCACGGTGCGGGTGCTGCCGAGCAGTTCGACGGCGTGCCGGATCTGCTCCATGGTCGACATGCCGGTGGACAGGATCACCGTCCGTCCGGTCTGACGCAGCGCGGTGAGCAGGGCGTCGTCGGTGAGGCAGGCCGAGGCGACCTTGAAGGTCAGCGGGTTGAACGCCGAGAGGAACTCCACGCTTTCGACGTCCCACGGGGAGGCGAACCAGTCGATGCCGACTTCGCGGCAGTACTCGTCGATCTGCCGGTAGGCGTCGGCGTCGAACTCGACCCGGTGCCGGTACTCCAAGTAGGTCATCCGACCCCACGGGGTGTCGCGCTCGATGTCCCACTGGTCGCGCGGGGTGCACACCTCGGGGGTGCGCTTCTGGAACTTGACCGCGTCCATGCCTGCAG
This sequence comes from Propionibacteriales bacterium, assembly GCA_021286985.1. Classification (GTDB taxonomy): domain Bacteria; phylum Actinomycetota; class Actinomycetes; order Propionibacteriales; family Propionibacteriaceae; genus Propionicimonas. The sequence goes on from JAJTBJ010000040.1 coordinate 8,310, forward strand.
CCTTGGCGTGATCGATCAAGGCGATGGCGTTGGCCAGGTCGCCGTTGTGGTTGATCCCGATCTCGCCGATCACGTACACCGGATGTCCGGGGCCGACCAGGCGGTCACCGATCCTGCGGAGCCGGGGGTTGATGGTGCTCATAGTTGATCCTCCTCAAGCAGCCACGAGGCGATCTCGCGGACGGCGCCGTGCCCGCCGGGCACGGTGGTGACGGTGCGAGCGGCTGCCCGCACCGCGGGTTGGGCCGAGGCGACTGCCACCGGCCAGCCGACCAGGCCGAAACACGGCAGGTCGTTGACGTCATTGCCCAGGTACAGCACCCGGTCGGGGTCGAGCCCGCGCTCAGTCAGCCAGGACGCCAACTCCTCACCCTTGCGAGTGATGCCGTGGCGGCATTCCACGCCGAGCTTGGCCGCACGGGCGGCCACCACCGGGTTCACTTCGGTGGACAGGATCAGCACGTCCAGGCCCGCACGGTGCATCGCGGAAACGCCCATACCGTCTCCGCGATGCACCGCGACGCGTTCACTGCCATCAGCCGCCACCCAGGCGCGGTCATCGGTCTGGGTGCCGTCGAAGTCCAAGACGATGGCCTCCACATCGCCCGGGCCGGGCCGCACGGCCGGATCCAGCAGCGGGGACAGCGCCCGTGCCCGGTTCAGATCGGAGGGTTCGTCGATCTCCAGCACCCGTGCCGGATCGGTGGCGACCAGGCGGATGCGTCCGAAGAAGCGGTGGCCGGCCTGCCGGAAGCCCTCGGCGCGCATCGCGTAGGCCGCACCGGTCTCCAGCCATTCAGCCTCGCGGTCCTGACGCCGCGGCCGATGGGCCGAGTCGTGATTGACCCCGGTGGCGACGTCGTCCTGGCGCCAGAGGAAGCCGTGGAACGGGGCCGCGGTGAACGCACTGTCGGCGCCGGCGTCGATGGTCGCCACCAAGGCGTCCAGTTCGGCCGCGGTGAGGAAGGGGCTGGTCGGCTGGATCATCACGACGATCTCGGGCAGGTCGGCCAGGGTGTGCAGCGCGTGCATCAGAGCCGCCTCGCTGCTGGCCTGGTCGTCGGCGAGCGCGGTCGGCCGGTCGATCACGGTGGCACCGGCTGTGACAGCGGCAGCGGCGATGGCCGCGTCGTCGGTGGACACACAGACCAGGTCGATCGCACTGGCGGCGCGGGCCGCGGCGACAGCCCGCGCCACCAGCGGCACGCCACCCACTCTGGCGACGTTCTTCCCTGGCACGCCTTTGGATCCCCCACGGGCGAGCACGACCGCGACCACTCGGGCGTTCACAACGCGGCCCATCGACGCAGCATCGGGGCCACCACTTCGGTGCCCTGGCGGTACATGTTGCGGGCGCCGCGGCGCACCGCCCGGCGCACCGAGCCGGGCGCCAGCGACAGTTGCGGCAGCGGCCGTCCGTCGGTGCCGACGCCGTAGTCGGCCAACAGTGCGGGCAGGAACGCCTGGGCGTTGCTGACGGTGTAGTACGGACGCACCGGCGGCAGGTCGCCGGCGGCCACCAGCTCGGCGACCCGGGCCGGCAGCGGATCGTCGTCGGTCCCCAGGCCGTGGTCGTGCGCCCAGGCGGTGTCCGCCTGCGGCAGCAGGCCGGCGTCCAGCTGGTCGAAGGAGGTCAGGCAGCCGGAGCCGATGAAGTAGGTGTTGCCCAGCCCTTCGCGGACGCCGAAGTCGGTCAGCAACGCGGTCGGGATGCCGCGGTGGATGGCTTCGACGGCTGCAGTCGAACTCACCGTGATCAGCAGGTCGGTGCGGTTCAGCATCCGTCCCATGTCGCCGCCGACGACCTTCAGGTTCGCCGGACGGGCCGAGCCGAGCGCTCGGACCAGTTCGTCATAGGGATAGGGCTCGGTGTGGGTGGCGCGCTCGCCCGGCATGCTGCGCAGCTTGATCACCACGTCGCGGTCAGGATGGCGGCGGGCGTGCTCGGCCAGGCGCTCGACCAAGTAGCGCCGCTGCGGACGGCTGGCCGGCACGGTGGGCTGGCCGGCGAAGGTCACGGTGAACCGGTCTCGGGGTGCGGAGACCGCTGCGCCCCGCAGGAACGGCAGCCGGGTCAGGGTGAGCGGGCTGGGGTCGAGCCCCAAGCCGGTCAGGGTGTGGCTGAACTGGGTGAGGTCGTGCGGGCAGTTGGCGGCGATCACATCGGCACCGACCCGCAACAGCAGGCCTTCGGTGATTCGCTCGTAGACCACCCCGACGTAGCCGGTGATGATCAGTGGACGCCGTGGCAGCGGATTGGCGGCGAGCAACTGCAGGATCGACTGCACGCCGCCGCCGGGCAGCGAGATCACCAGGACGTCGACCGGGCGGGCGGCCAGAGCGGCCAGCAGGTCGCTGGTGGACACCTCGGTGATGGCCTCGGCCGCGATCGACACCTCAGCGAGCTGGCGTTCACTGGGCAGGTCGGCACCGGCGAACTGGAAGCCGAAGATATCTTCCGGGTTCAGCCGTCGGGCCAGCCCCAGGCCCCATTTCCATCGGCTGTCGGTGTCGGCCAGTACCGCGACCGAGCCGATTCGCCGCTCAGGTTCAATCACACTTCGACGCTAAGGGCGTCGGGTGCCGAGGCCGGAACCGTCAGTTCACCAGCAGGTGAACATCTCGCAACGCTCTGGCGTGCGACCAGGCGAGATCAGTGGCGCAGGGCGGCGAATCCGTGGCGGACCCGATCGACCAGCGGCAGCCGCTGGTCAGCGGGCAGGAACGCGCCGTGAGCGGCGTTCAGGCTGAACTGCTCCAGGTCGTCCAGGTCGTAGTTGAACGCCTCGCTGACCAGGGCGTATTCGCGGCTCATCGTGGTCGCGCTCATCAACCGGTTGTCGCAGTTGATGGTCACGTCCAAGCCGACCTCGGCCAGCCGTCCGAACGGGTGGTCGACCATCCGAGTGGCGATCCCGGTCTGCAGATTGGACGACGGCGACACCTCCAGCGGGATCCGCCGGTTGAGGATCTCCTGGGTGAGTTCACCCAGAGTGCCGTCAGCGCCGAAGTCCTCGACCAGCCGGACGCCGTGGCCGATCCGCCACGCGCCTTGGGCGACGGCCCCGCGGATCGACTCCACTCCGGCAGCCTCTCCGGCGTGAACGGTGAAGGGCATGTCGTGGTCGCGCAGGTAGGCGAAGGAGGCAGCGAACCGCTCGGGCGGGAAGCCGTCCTCGGCACCGGCGATGTCGAATCCGGCGACCGAATCGTTGCGGTAGGCCACCGCGAGTTCGGCGATCTCGGTGGTCGGCTGCGGGACGTGCCGCATCGCGGTGAGCAGCTGGGTGGCGCTGATGGTGTGCCCGGCCGCGGCTGCGGCAGCCACCCCCTCGGCGAGGCCGTCGCGGACCGCTTCGACGGTCTCGGCCAGGCTCAACCCGCCGGCGAGGTGCTGTTCAGGCGCCCAGCGGGCTTCGGCATGAATCACGCCGTCAGCGGCTTGATCTTCGACGAACTCGCGCGCCACCCGGCGCAACGCGTCGGCCGACTGCATCACCGCGACCGTGTGGGCGAAGGTCTCCAGGTAGCGCACCAGCGAACCGGAATCGGCAGCGGAGTAGAACCAACGGCCCAACTCGTCGGCGTCGGTGCTGGGCAGCTGGTGGCCCACCTCGGCGGCCAGTTCGATGATGGTAGCCGGACGCAGGCCGCCGTCCAGATGGTCGTGCAGGGCGATCTTGGGCAGCCGGACGCAGGTGCTCAGGTCAACGGTCATTTCGACTCCGTCACGTGGGTGATGTCGGCAGGGCCGAAGGCTTGCGGCAGCACCTGGCTCATCGGCTGCACCCCTTGCGGGGTGTCGACCAGCAGCGCATCGCCGCCGTGTTCGTGGAGCAGTTGGCGGCATCGTCCACACGGCATCAGCCGCTCCCCCAGGCCGTTGCAGCAGGTGACGGCCACCAGCCGTCCGCCGCCGGTGGCGATCAGTTCGCTCACCATGCCGCACTCGGCGCACAACGCGACGCCGTAGGCGGCGTTCTCCACATTGCAGCCGGTCACGATCCGTCCGTCGTCGACCAGGGCGGCCGCGCCGACCGGAAAGTGCGAGTAAGGGGCGTAGGCCCGCGCCGAGATCTCAATGGCGCGGGCTCGCAGGACCTCGAAGTCGACGTCGCTAATTGGCCTCACCCTTTCGGTAGATCTGGCCATCAGCAGCCGGCATCCGCAGCCGTTGGGCCGAGAACGCCAGCACCAGCAAGGTGGCGATGTAGGGGGTCATGTTGGTGAACTCCGGCGGCACCTCCTTGGTGAAGGCGAACCAGACCAACACCGCGGCGGCCAGACCCAGACGCCACAGGGCGCCCACGATCGACTTGCCCTGAGCCCGACGGATCAGCAGCCAGATCGCCCAGGCGATCAGCATCAGCGCGATCGGCAGCAGGTAGGCGTGGATCACGTCACCACGTCCGCGCAGCTGAATGGCGTCGGTGTAGCCGAACAGCATGGCGCCAGCGGCCAAGCCACCGGGTCGCCAGTTGCCGAAGATCATCGCCGCCAGGCCGATGTAGCCACGACCACCGGTCTGTCCCTCGCGGTACAGGTTGGAGGCCACCAGCACCAGGAAGCCGCCGGCCAGGCCGGCCAGCGCCCCGGAGACCACCACGGCCAGGAACTTCAGCCGCAGCACGTTGACGCCCAGGGTCTCGGCTGCATGCGGGGCTTCACCGCAGGAGCGCAGCCGCAGACCGAACGGGGTGCGCCACAGCAGCCACCACGAACCCACCAGCAGGATGACCGCGATCACCACCAGCACGTTCACATTGGTGGTCACCGCCCGCAGCAGGCTGGCCAGGTCGGCGAGCAGCCAGGTGCCGGACTTCTCCGCGCCGAGCAGCACGTCTCCCAGCCCGGGAATCGACAACTCAGGCAGCTTCTGCAACGGCGGCGACTGGGTCGGCCCGCCACCGGGCAGACCGGTGAAGGTGCGCACCGCCAGGTAGGAGCCGGCGCCGGCGCCGAGCAGGTTGATGGCGACACCGGAGACGATGTGGTCGACGCCGAAGATGACCGTGGCCAGCGCGTGAATCGCGCCACCGAGGGCCCCCATCAGCACCGCGCCGAGAATGCCGGCCCACGGCCCGAAGTAGTAGCCGAAGAAGGCCGCACCCCAGGTGCCGACGATCATCATGCCTTCCAGGCCGATGTTGACCACGCCGGAGCGCTCCGACCACAGGCCGCCCAGACCGGCCAGTGCCAGCGGCATGGCCAGGCCGATCGCGGCCGCCAGGGCACCGGAGGAATCGATGTCGTTGGCGCCGGTCAGCACCCGGACGGTGGAGACCACCAGCAGGGAGCCGACGATGATCGCCGGCCAGTACCAACTCGGACGCCGCTTGGCCTCGGTCACGTCGGGAACCGTCGGGCTCAAAGTCATCTCGCTCATGCCGCCACCGCCTTCGGCTCAGCCTGGGCCAGTTGGGTGGCCACTCTGCGTTGCTCTATTCGCAAGCCGGCCCGTCGCACGACTTCGTAGGCGATGACCACGCTGAGCACGATGATGCCCTGGATGATCAGCACCAGTCGGTCCGATACCCCGGCGCTGATCTGCAGGCCGTTGCTGAGCTGGTCGAGGTAGCCCCACAACACGGCGGCGAAGGCCATGCCGACGGGGTGGTTTCGTCCCAGCAGGGCCACCGACAAGCCGGCAAAGCCAAGGCCGGCTTGGACGGTGTCGCCGTAGGCGTAGTCCTGACCGAAGAGCAGCGGCATGCCCACCAGACCAGCGGCCGCACCCGAGATCACCATCGAGATCAACACCATCTTCTTCACGTTGATGCCGGAGGCGACCGCGGCGGTCTCGGACTGGCCGGTGGCGCGAAGGTCGAAGCCGAAACGGGTCTTGTTCAGCACGAACCAGTAGATGATGCCGACGGCGATCGAGAGGAAGATCAGGCCGTAGATCTCCTTGGGCGTGCCCAGCAGCCACTGCAGGTTGATCCCGGGCACCCGCGAATCCGGGGCGATCACCGCGGTGCTGGTGGCGTTGGAGCCTTCGATCTTGACTGCGGCCTGCTTCAGCCAGAAGGCCACCAGGTAGGTGGCGATGTAGTTCAGCATGATCGTGCTGATCACCTCTGAGACCCCGCGGCCCACCTTGAGGAAGCCGGCGATGAAGGCCCAGATCGCACCGGTCGCCATCGAGATCACGATGGCCACGACGATGTTCAGCCAGCCGGGCAGGAAGTGCGCCCCGGCGAAGACCGCCGCCACGAAGGACGCGATCCGGTACTGACCGTCGACGCCGATGTTGAACAGGTTCATCTTGAACCCGATCGCCACCGCGACTGCCGAAAGGTACAGCACCGAGGCTTCGTTGATGATGGCCACGACCTGGCGCGGCAGCGGCGCCTTGAACAGCACCTGCCAGACCTGCAGCACCGGGTCACCGGCGGCGATCAGGATCAGGGTGGTCAGCGCCAGGGCCACCACGATGGCCAGGGCCGGGGCGGCCAGCGCCAGGCCGACCTTGCGGATGTCGGTCTTCATCGCTGTTCCTCCGAACCGTCAGCGCCGGTCATGGCTGCACCGAGTTGTTCCTTGGTCACCACGTCGGGGTCGAAGTCGTCGGACAATCGGCCGCGCAGGATCACCCGAATCGTGTCCGACAGTCCCATCAGTTCCTCCAGATCGGCCGAGACCAGCAGGACGGCCATGCCGTTGCGGCGGGCGTGTTTGATCAGATCCCAGATTGCGGCCTGGGCGCCGACGTCCACCCCTCGGGTCGGGTGGGCGGCGATCAGCACCCGCGGCGTGTGGCTCATTTCGCGACCGATGATCAGCTTCTGCTGGTTGCCGCCCGACAGCGACGCAGCGGTGACCAGGATCGACGGAGTGCGCACATCGAACTCGTCCACCACGCGCTCGGTGTCGGCGCGGGCGGCGCGGGCGTCGATCAGCGGGCCCTTGATGTTGGGCGCCTGGGTCTGGTGGCCCAGGATCATGTTCTCCCACAGCGGCGCTTCGAGCAGCAGGCCGTGACGGTGACGGTCCTCGGGGATGTAGCCGACGCCGGCTTCGCGGATCTCGCGCACGCCCCAGGTGGTGATGTCCTCGGCTTCCAGGCGCACCTGTCCGGAGGTCGGCCGGCGCATGCCCATGATCACTTCGACCAGTTCGGCCTGGCCGTTGCCCTCGACGCCGGCGATGCCGAGGATCTCACCGGCATGAATGGTCAGGCTCACCCCGTCCAGCACGTTCGCACGGCCGACGGCGGCCAGTTCGACGCCGTCCAGTTCCAGCATCACCTTGTCGGTGACGGTGGACTCCTCGGTCTGCGGCGACGGCAGCTCCGAGCCGACCATCAGCTCGGCCAGCTGGCGAGCGGTGACGTCCTTGGGGTCGACGGCGGCCACGGTGGTGCCGCGGCGAATCACGGTGATGTCGTCGGCGACCGAGAGCACTTCGTCGAGCTTGTGGGAGATGAAGATGACGGTCAGACCTTCGGACTTCAGTTCGCGCAGGTGGTCGAACAGCTCGTTGACCTCTTGCGGCACCAGGACGGCGGTGGGCTCGTCCAGGATCAGGATCTTGGCGCCGCGGTAGAGCACCTTGAGGATCTCAATGCGCTGGCGGTCACCGACACCGACGTCGGCGACGAGGTCGTCGGGGTTGACCCGCAGACCGTACTCACGGGAGATCCGGCGGATCTCTGCCCGGGCGGCGTCGCCGATGCCGTGCAGCTTCTCCGCGCCCAGGACGACGTTCTCCAGCACCGTGAAGTTGTCGGCCAGCATGAAGTGCTGAAAGACCATGCCGATGCCGGCGTTGATCGCCTCGGTGGGCGACTTCAGGCTG
>JAJTBJ010000041.1 GCA_021286985.1 Propionibacteriales bacterium
TCTCCGACGAGATCGCCACGAAGTACCGCGGCCAGATCCCCGCGGGTCGCTTCGGTGGTGTCGCCGAAGTGTCTTCGGCTGTCGGCTACCTGGCCAGCGATCAGGCCGGCTACATCAGTGGAATCGTGCTGCCGGTCGACGGTGGCCTCGGCATGGGTTTTTGAGAGAAGGAAAAGAGATGGGAATTCTCGAAGGAAAGAACATCCTGGTCGCCGGAGTGACCATGAATACCTCCATTGGTTACCGAGTGGCCGAGATTGCTCAGGCCGAGGGCGCCAACGTGGTGGTGTCCAACTTCGGGCGCGCCATGAGCCTGACTGCGCGGGTGCTGAAGAAGCTGGATCCGGTACCCCCGCTGCTGGAGTTGGACGTCACCGACGAGACGCACCTAGCCCGGCTGCCCGAGATGCTGGGGGAGCATTTTGACCACCTCGACGGAGTCGTGCACTCCATCGCCTTCGCCAACCCGGAGACCGCCCTGGGCGGCAAGTTCCTGACCACTCCGTTCGCGGATGTGAGCACCGCAGTGCAGGTGTCGGCGTACTCGATGGTCAGCCTGGCCATGGCCTGCAAGCCGATGCTGGCGGCCAACGCGTCCATCGTCGGCCTGACCTTCGACGCCCGAATCTCGTGGCCCACCTACGACTGGATGGGCGTGTCCAAGGCTGCGCTGGAGAGTGCGACCCGCTACCTCGCCCGCTACCTCGGCCCGGACGGCGTCCGCTGCAACCTGGTCGCCGCCGGACCGGTGGACACCATCGCCAAGAAGGCCATTCCCGGTGCCGACAGCTTCAACACCATCTGGCAGGATCGGGCGCCGCTGGGCTGGGATTCCCAGGATTCCACCCCGACCGCCAAAGCCGTGGTGGCCCTGCTCAGCGACTGGTTCCCGGCCACCACCGGCGAGATGGTCCACGTCGATGGGGGACTGCACTCCACCGGCGCCTGAGGTGTCGGCGCCCGGCGTAACCCGTCAGGGGCGCCGGAGTTGGATAGGTTGGACCCATGACCGTTGTGCAGCTGGAAGACGTCTCGATCATCCGATCCGGGGCCACCTTGCTGGACACGGTGTCGCTGCAGATCAGCGAGCATGAGCGCTGGGTGGTGATCGGCCCCAACGGTGCCGGCAAGACCACCCTGCTGCAGGTGATGGGTGCGCAGATCCATCCGTCACGTGGGCGGGTCGGCCTGCTGGGGGAGAGTTTGGGCGCCGTCGACGTGTTCGACCTGCGGCCTCGGATCGGGGTGACCTCTGCGGCGCTGGCCGAGCGGATTCCGAAGTCGGAGAGCGTCGCCGATGTGGTGGTCTCTGCGGCGTATGCCGTGATGGGTCGGTGGCGTGAGCACTACGACGAGCTCGATCACGATCGTGCCCGTTCCTTGATGACCCGGCTGCGGGTGGATCACCTCGCCACCCGGACGTTCGGCACCCTCAGCGAGGGCGAGCGTAAGCGCGTCCAGATCGCTCGAGCGCTGATGACCGACCCCGAGTTGCTGCTGCTCGATGAGCCGGCCGCCGGTCTCGACTTGGCCGGACGGGAGGCGCTGGTCGGCACGCTGGGGGAGTTGTGTCTGGATCCGCATGCGCCGACGAGTGTGCTGGTCACCCACCATGTCGAGGAGATCCCGCTGGGGGTCACCCACGCCCTGCTGCTCAAGAATGGCCGAATGGTGGCCGCCGGTCCGTTGGCGCAGACCCTCACCTCGTCCTTGATGAGCTACACCTTCGACCTGCCCCTGGAGATCTCCACTGCCGGCGGACGGTGGACGGCGCGGTCGATCTATCGTCCGACTTTCGGCTAGAAAAGGTCGCTGATCTGCCTATCGGTGTGCGGGTTCCCCACGGGCGGGACGCGCCTGGCGGCAACCGAATCTCGCCGGTTTGGAATTGAGTTGGCATGATGGAGTTACTTCGAGCCAAATAGGCGAGAGCAGAGTGGCTGAGCGGGGTTGGGGAACAATGCAGTGGCTGGCCGAAAACACGTGGGTGGTGTGGCTCGTGCTCGCCGGCGCGCTGGCCGTCACTGAGACCCTGACCCTGGATTTCACCCTGCTCATGCTGGCCGGCGGCGCACTCGCCGGGGCCATCGTCGGGCTGGTGTTTCCCCCGCTGTGGTGGTTGCAGATCGCCGCGGCGTTGGTAGCCGCAGTGGCGTTGCTGGGACTGTTGCGTCCGACCCTGCTGGAGCGGGTGCGGCGGGCGCCGGGGTATCGGTCCAGCCTGGACAAGATGATCGGCTCTGCTGGCGTGGCCACCTCGGAGATCACCACCGCCGGAGGCGAGGCCAAGGTCAATGGCGAAGTCTGGTCGGCGCGGGCCGTGGACGGCGCCATCCCCGCCGGCACGGCGATCGAGGTGTATCAGATCGACGGGGCGATAGCCGTGGTCTACCCCAAGCACGAAGCCCTGCCCTGACCGGGCATTTCCGGGTGACAACACAAGGAGAAACATGGAGCAACTGTTGATGCTGATCGGCTGGCTGGTCGCGATCGCTGTGGTGGTCACGATCCTGCTGCGTTCGGTGCGGGTGGTCCGTCAACAGCAGGTTGGCGTGGTGGAACGCTTGGGCAAGTTCCGCCGGACTCTGGAGCCGGGGCCGCACCTGCTGGTGCCGGTGATCGACACCGTCCGCTACACCATGGACATGCGCGAGGCCGTGGTGCCGTTCCCGCCACAGGGCGTGATCACCGAGGACAACCTGATGGTGAGCATCGACTCGGTCATCTACTTCCAGGTCGTCGATCCCGTCCGGGCCGCATACGAGGCGCAGAACTACATTCAGGCGATCGAGCAGCTGACCATGACCACGCTGCGCAACATCATCGGCGGTCTGGACCTGGAGAAGACCCTGACCAGCCGCGAGGAGATCAACCAGAAGCTGCGGGCCGTGCTGGACGAGGCCACCGGCAAGTGGGGCATCAAGGTCAACCGGGTCGAGCTCCGCTCGATCGAGCCGCCGGCCACCATTCGTGACGCCATGGAGAAGGGCGCTCGGGCCGAGCGCGACAAGCGCGCCGCGATCCTGCTGGCCGAGGGCCAGCGACAGTCCCAGATCCTGTCGGCCTCCGGTGATCGGGAGTCGGCGATTCTGCGCGCCCAGGGCGAACGTGAGTCGGCAGTCCTGCGAGCTCAGGCAGATCGACAGGCGTCGATCCTTCGGGCTGAGGGCGAGGCTCAGGCGATCAGCACCACCTTCAACGCCATTCACGCCGGCAAGCCGACGCAGTCGCTGCTGGCCTACCAGTACCTGCGGATGCTGCCGAACCTGGCCCGCGGCGAGTCCAACAAGATGTGGATCATTCCCAGCGAGCTGAACGATGCGCTCAAGGGGCTGGGTTCGCTGGCCGCCGGCGCCAAGGGTGCGCCGGATCCCGAGGATGTGGGCGACTTCGCTGCCCCCGAGCCGGTGGACGTGTTCGCCGAGATCGAGGCGCAGAAGCAGGCGGACGAAGCGAGTTCGGCGGCCTCGGTGCAGCAGGCGATCGCCGAGGCGGAGGCATTGGAGGGACGGCGTGCAGCCCGGCTGGCGGTCTCTGAACCGTCCAACTCGTTGACGACCGGTCCCAGCTTCGCGCCGCCGACGGCGACCGGGCAGGAGACCAACGCGCCGCAGCAGTGACTGCCCTCGGGCGCTCACCTCAGCACCAACAACACCTGGACGGGCTCGCGATCGCGAGCCCGTCCGGCGTCTCCCCCTTGTGCGCCGACTCACCCACCTGGCGTCCTGGGTAGGGGCGGGTGAGTCGGGGTCTCAGTTGCCTGACCAGCGCGTCCGGCACGCCGCCAGGAACTCGTCGGTGTTGACGTAGAGGCGGTAGTCGAAGAACGAGTCATCGACGAACTCGACCCGGCAGATCGCCGTGCCGCCTTGACCACGCTGGCCGGTGTCGGTCACCGAGCGGATGTGCTCGGCGGCGATGCGGTAGTGCGGCTCGGGGATGTTGCCGCGGTAACCGTTACCGCGCCAGGCAGACAGGCCGGCGGCGCTGACCACCAGGGTCAGTTGTTCGCCGTCGCGCGGTAGCGTGCGCGCGATGGAGCCGTCCGCACCGCCGATGTGCTTGTTGGCCGAGTGCGCCGAGACGGCGACCTTCACGGCCATGTTCAGCAGTCGATTCAGCGGATCGGACGACACGCCGCCGGAGCCATCGGCTTCGACCGCTTCGGGGGTCACGCTGGCCCAGGCCAGGAAGGTGTCCTCGCTGCCGAGGAGGCCGCCCATCAGGGCGGGCATGTCCGGGGCTGGTCCGGACACCAACTGAACGTACTTATCCAACAGTCCCATGCGTCACTCCTTGCCTTCGTTGCGCTGCCACTTGATGAAGCTGATCACCGCACCCACCGCAGCGGCGATCGCGATCGCGCTGAAGATGCTGACGGTCGGCACGAAACCGATCGCTTCAAAGATGCGGGCCAGTCCCGCCCGGCGGCTGGTGTTGCCCACGACCTGGCTCTCCCACATGCCCGGCAGGGCGGTCACGATGGCCATCCCACCGCTCACCACAGCGACGCCGCCCAGAGCCCACCACCCCGGCGAGTACTCCTCTTCGTCCTTCTTCTGCGCGAACTCCACCGCAGGTTTGTCTTCCATTGCACCCCTCCCGTGTCGCAGTTGAGCTTGTCGGTGGGGAGAGGGCGCTGGCCAACCCGGGGGCGGTCTCCGAACGAACCCGAACGTGACGGTCTGGATCGCGGACCCATGCCCCTGGCGCGGTCCTAGACTGCTGGCCGTGGACGCCCCGCTGACTCTGCCCCCGGAACCGGGCGCTGTGAGTTGTCTGGACGACCTGGCGCGGGCGCTGAGTGAACTTCGCGCCTGGGCGGGCAGTCCGTCCTACGCGATGCTTACCGATGCGATTGGGACCCTGCGAGCCGAACGCGGCGATGCCCGCCGCCCCGGCAAGGTGACCGTCTACGACTGCTTCCGGGAAGGCCGCAAACGACTTGATGCCCAGCTCTTCGCCGATGTGATCGAGGTGCTGGGAGTTCCGCGGCGGGCGCAGCCGGCCTGGCACCAGGCCTACCGCTCGGCCATGGGCAGCGTGGGCGACCCGGTCACGGTCGGCGGACCGAGCGTGCTGTTGCCACCGCCGCGGACTCGATTGATCGGTCGCGAGCGTGAACTCGCCGATCTGGCGGCCAGCCGTCCGGGATCGATCTCGATGGTCATGGGCCTGGCCGGTGCGGGGAAGACCGAGTTGGCGTTGCAGGTGGCCAATCGGTGGCTGCGTCAGCTGGGGCCGACGGCGTTGGGGCTGTCGGTCGATCTGCGCGGGTTCGACCCCGACTTGGCGCCGCTGTCCTCGGCGTCGATGCTGGCTCGGCTATTGGCGGCCGTGGGGGTGGCCCCCAGCCGATTCGACGGGGCGGCGGCGTTCTCGATGGCCGAACTGTTGCGCGAGGCCGTCGGTGAGCGCCCTTTGGTGCTGTTGCTGGACAACGCCCACGGTGCCAGTCAGGTGATGCCGCTGCTGCCGATCGGACGACGGTGGCGGCTGATCGTCACCAGTCGCCGTCGGCTCACCGAACTCGAACCCAGCGCCGACTACCAGGTGGTGCTCGGGGAGCTGAGTCCGCAGGCGGCGTTACGCGTGCTGGCCGGAGAGATCGGCGCCGAGCGGGTCGGTGCCGAACCCGCTGCTGCCGCCCAGATCGCGAACCGGTGCGGGCTGCTGGCGCTCGACCTGCGGCTGGCCGGTGCGGCCATCGCCGCAGAATCGGATGACTGGACTTTGGCCGATCACGTGGTCCGGCTAGCCGCGCTACCGGCCGACGAGATGATGCGTCCGGCCCTGTGGTTGTCGTATCAGGCGTTGACCGAGCCGGTGCGGCGGCTGCTGCGACTGGCTGCGTTGCATCCTGGCCCGTGGGTGGGGAGCGAGCAACTGGCCGCGATGGCCGGTTTGGCCGCGGACGTGGTGGCCGGGCACACCGAGGTGCTGTTGAGCGAGCACCTCCTTGCCGAAACCGCTTCTGGCTACGTGCTCCACGATCTGGTGCGGGCCTTTGCGCTGCGTCAAGGCGTGTTGGAGGACCCGCGCAGTCAGCAGGTCGCTGCGGTGCGCCGCCTGGCCGCGGTGCTGGTGGCCGAAGCCCAAGCGCATGCGGTGACCGGACGTCCTGATCTGGAGTGGCTGGAGCAGCACCTCCCGGTGCTTCAGGCATTCAGCGACGTGGCGGCCGATTGGGGCTTGAGTTCTGAGCGGGCTCGACTCGTCCTGCTCTACTCGGAGTTCCTGGACACGTCGGGTCGGTTGGCGGTCGCCGAGGACCTGATTCGGTTGGCGTTGACGAAGACCGACGCCGAGACCGAGCTGTTGCTTCGCCGCAAGCTCGGTCGGGTGCTGGAGCTGCGGGGTGAGTTCGACGCGGCGTTGGTGGAGCTGTCCGCAGCTGCCGATCCGCGCAGCCCCGAGTACGGGCGCGCCCTCAATGGCATCGGCAACGTGTGTAAGCGGGCCGGACGGCCCCAGGCGGCTGTCGGCTACTACTGCCGGGCCGTTCGGCACGGGGTAGCAGACCTGGATCGTGGCCGTGCCTTGGGCAACCTCGCCGACACGCTGCGCATGCTGGGGCACCAGGACCTGGCCGAGCAGTTGTTCGACGCCGGCGTCGCGATGAGCCGACGGGCTGGCGATGCGGTCGGGATGGCGGTGGCGGCCGGGAACCGCTGCATCCTGGTCGAACAGCAGGGTCACCTGGGGCGCGCCTCCCAGTTGGCGGTGACCTCGGTGCAGCAGTTTGACGAGTTGGGGTTCGTGGCGCCGTCGCTCACCGTCCAGCAGGTGGTGATCCGCTGCCGGATCGCGACCGGTGACCTGGCTGGCGCGCAGCAGGCACTGACTGCAGCGATCGCTCAGGCTCGATCGGTCGGCATCGCGCAGATCAGCTGTGAGCTACGGGTGATCGGGGCCTCGCTGTTGGCCGCTCAAGGGCGGCGCGATCAGGCCATGGACGAGTTCGAAGCCGCGATCGCCGACGCCGAGCGGCTGGGCACGCCGCTGCCCGCGATCGGTGGGTACAACGGGCTGGGGGAGTTGTTGGCGGACGTCGGACGACGCGATGAGGCCAGCGCGGCCTTCGATGCGGCCGTGGCCCTGGCCAAAGCCAACGGTGACCGCGTCGAGTTGGCCCGCGCGCATCAGGGGCTGGCGGCGATCGCCGCGCAGGGTACGGCGCCCTAGACTCGGGCGACGATGTTGATCCCGATTTCTGATGCCGATGACCCGCGCCTGGCCGACTACGTCCGGCTGCGGGAGTCGACGCTGCGCCACAGCTTGGAGGCGGCCAACGGCTTGTTCATCGCCGAAGGCTCGAAGGTGATTCGACGCTCGATCCAGGCCGGTTACCAGCCCCGATCGTTTCTGCTCGCCGAACGATGGCTGCCGGAGTTGGCCGACTTGTGGGACGCCCGCCCCGACGTCCCGGTGTATGTGGTCTCAGCAGAGGTGGCTGAAGCAGTCACGGGCTTCCACGTGCATCGCGGTGCGCTGGCGTCCCTGCACCGGGTCCAGCGACATAGTGCCGACGACATCCTGGCCGGCGCCCGCCGCGTGGTGGTCACCGAAGACATCGTCGATCACGCCAATGTGGGCGCGATCGCCCGCAGCGCCGCCGGACTGGGCTGGGACGGCCTGTTGCTCAGCCCGCGATGCGCCGACCCGCTGTACCGGCGCTCGGTCAAGGTGTCGATGGGGGCGGTGCTCACCCTGCCGTGGGCGCGCCTGACGGACTGGAGCGGAGCGATCGATCTGCTGCATCAGCATCGATTCACTGTGGCTGCACTGACCCTCCGTGACGACTCGATCGCGTTGGCCGACTTTGCGGCTCAGGTGGTTGGCACCCCCCGACGGCTGGCGATCCTGCTGGGAACCGAAGGGCACGGGTTGAGTCGGCAGTGGTCGGAGCAGGCCGATGTCGCGGTGCGTATTCCGATGGAGCCGGGTATTGACTCGCTCAATGTGGCCGCGGCCGCGGCGGTGGCGTGTTACGCGTTGGCCGAGGTGGCCCGCGGGGTCAGCGGCCAGTCCGACGGGTAGAGGTGGGCTAGTTCCTCGGCTTGTTGGTAGAGCTTTCGGCGCAGCCGGTTGGACAGGCGATCACCGAAGACGGTGCCGTTGAGGTGATCGGTCTCGTGCTGAAGGCAGCGGGCCAGCAGGCCGGTGCCGACCACGGTGACCGGGTTGCCCCACGGATCCTGGCCAGTGCAGACCGCATGGTCGGGCCGAGCCAGCGGCTGGTAGGCCCCCGGCAGGGACAGGCAGCCCTCTTCGATCGAATCCAGGTTGCGCTGGTCGCCGTCGGGAAGGGTGACCACCGGGTTGCAGACCACACCGACCTGGTTGATCTCATCGCCGTCGGGGCAGTCGTAGGTGAACACCGCCAGATCGACGCCCACCTGAGTGGCCGCCAGTCCCACGCCGTGGGCGATGGCCATGGTGGTGAACATGTCACGGATCAAGGTGTGCAGTTCCTCGCCGAACTCGGTCACTGGCTGGGTCTTGGCGTGCATCACGTCCTCACCCCACCGCGTGATCCGACGCAACTTGCCACCGGTCAGGAACTCTTCCACGTCCACCCGCAACTCCTCTCCGAACACCGGTCATCATAGGGCTCATGGGCGAGCCTGCTTGCCAGGTGCGGGGTCCGGCGGTGACGCTGAGGCCATGAACACCGGCGTGCCCACGGCGTCGGACGTGGCCCGCTTGCTGGACGCGTTCGGCGAGCATCTGCGCCTGGAGCGAGGGTGCTCGCCGCACACCGTGCGGGCTTATCTGGGTGATGTCACCGCGCTGTTCGAGCATCTGGATCGGGTCGGTGTCGCCGACCCGGCGACGGTGACTCTGGCCGACCTGCGCACCTGGCTGGCCAATCAGCACGCCGCCGGTGCTGAGCGCTCCAGCCTGCAGCGCCGCGCGGCCTCGGTGCGGACCTTCTTCGCCTGGGCTGCCGACGCCGGCCGGATCGGATCCAATCCGGCCGCCGCACTGCGTTCGCCGAAGGTGAGCCGCCGGCTGCCACCGACGTTGGAGGTCGACCAGGCCCGGCAGGTTCTTGATGCGATCGCTGCCCGGGCCTCGGCCATCGAAGAGCCGGCAGCAGCGGCCGCGGCGGCCCGCGACGTGGCGATTCTCGAAGTGCTGTACGCCTCGGGGATTCGGGTGTCGGAAGCCTGTGGGCTCGACATCACCGATTTCGATACTGGCCGCGGGTTGCTGCGGGTTCTGGGGAAGGGCGGCAAGGAACGCACCGCTCCGCTCGGCGTACCGGCCGTGGCGGCATTGCAGGGCTGGCTGGACGTCCGTCCGCTGCTGGTCGGTCCGGCGGCGCGGACGGCCATGTTTGTCGGCGACCGGGGTGGACGGATCGACCCGCGGGTGGTGCGCCGGATCGTCCATCGGGCGCTGGCCGCGGTGCCCGATGCTCCCGACCTGGGACCACACGGCCTGCGTCATGCCATGGCGACGCATCTGCTGGAAGGCGGCGCCGACCTGCGCGCGGTCCAGGAGATCCTCGGACATTCCTCGCTGGCGACCACCCAGCTGTACACCCACGTCACCACCGAGCGGCTGCGTAAGGCCTATCAACAGGCCCATCCCCGCGCCTGAGCGCGCTGCCTGCAACGCAGGCGCAGGTCTGCGTCACAAGAATCGCGCTGGATCGACCAGCCGTCCGCCCAGCCGGACGCTGAAGTGCAGGTGGCAGCCGGTGCTCCACCCGGTGGAACCCACCTGTCCGACCACCTGTCCGCGGCGGACTCGCTGCCCGACGTGCACCGAGTAGCTGCGGGCGTGCAGGTAGATGGTCGCCAATTCGCTCCCGCCGAGGCGTCCGTGATCGATGGTCAGGCGATGTCCACTGGCGGAGTCATAGGAGACGCCGATCACCACACCATCGGCCGCGGCACGGATCGGGGTGCCGCAGGGGCTGCCGAGATCGACTCCGCTGTGCATCCGCCAGACGTGGAAGATCGGGTGCATTCGCATCCCAAAGCCGGAGCCGATCTGTCCGGGCACCGGCCGGAGCAGCAGGCCGGGGGATCCGGCGGTCGGCATCGCTGCCCGCGCCGCGGCCAGCCGCCGAGCGATCGTCACGGCCTCTGCAGGCAGCAGCCGGATGCCACCGGTGTCGAACAATGAAGACGGGTCGAGGTAGGTCGTACCTTGCAGCCAGCCCAGGTGCAGGCAGGTGCCGCCGGGGCAGGGGTGGCCGGTGACCAGCGTGCCCAGCTGCTCACCGGCGGAGAGCTCTTGGCCGACCACCACCTCGGCGGCGACCGGTTCATAGGTCGTGCGGGTGTCGCCGTGGCTGACCGTCACCACCGGGGTGCCACCCACGGAGCCGACGAAGCTCACCGTGCCGGGTAGCACGGCGAACACCGCCGCGCCGGGGGTGGCCAGCAGGTCGATTCCGCGGTGCCCTGCCTGCCAGCGCTCTGCGGGGGGATCGAAGCCGCGCACCACCGGCCCGCCCACCGGGGGGACCCCGTCGGCAGCGTGGGCCGCCGGGGCGGTGAGGCACAACAGCGGCGTAAGAAGCACAATGAGAAGGACGCGAAAACTGGTCACGTCGACCACCTTCGTGATCGCCTCGGGCGGCCGTTCACCCCGCGGACCGATTGTGGACGGTGAGTTCGCTCTTCCACAGCGGGGTCCGGTTGGCCTTCGGCCCGCAGATCGGCGTAGAATCCTGGGCGCAACTCGGCAGATCCGGGTTGACTTCGCACGCAGTCTCTCCGTCGCATGACGGGCCGTACGTCCGAGGTCCCTACGGGGTGGACCAGAAGGCGACTGCGTCAGGCGGGCCGAAACGCTCGGTCCGGACAACCTAGTGGGCACCGGTATGCCCGGACCCACGCAGAAAGGAACGGCTATGGCCGTCGTCACTACGCGCCAGCTGCTCGACAGCGGCGTCCACTTCGGGCATCAGACCCGTCGCTGGAACCCGAAGATGAAGCGCTTCATCCTGACCGAGCGCAATGGCATCTACATCATCGACTTGCAGCAGTCGCTGTCCTACATCGACACCGCGTACGCCTTCGTCAAGGAGACCGTCGCCAAGGGTGGCCAGGTGCTGTTCATCGGCACCAAGAAGCAGGCCCAGGAGGCCATCGCTGAGCAGGCGACCCGGGTGGGCATGCCGTACGTGAACCAGCGCTGGCTGGGCGGCATGCTGACCAACTTCGCCACCATCAGCAAGCGGATCGCGAAGATGAAGGAGCTCGAAGGCCTCAACTTCGACGACGTCGCCGCGTCCGGCCTGACCAAGAAGGAACTGCTGCAGCAGAAGCGCAAGAAGGAGAAGCTGGCCAAGACCCTGGGCGGCATCCGCGACATGCACAAGCTGCCGCAGGCCATCTGGGTGATCGACACCAACAAGGAGCACCTGGCGATCGACGAGGCCCGCAAGCTGCGGATCCCGATCGTCGGCATCCTGGACACCAACTGCGATCCCGACCAGGTCGACTTCCCGATCCCGGGCAACGACGACGCCATCCGCTCGGTCGGCCTGCTCACCCGGATCCTGGCCGACGCCGTGGCGGAGGGTCTGCTGGCCCGCTCCAGCGCGGCCACCGCCTCCGGTGAAGAGGCCGAGCCCATGCCTGATTGGGAGCGCGACCTGCTGGGCGCTGCCGAGGCTCCGGCCGCCGAGGTCGAGGCCCCGGCTGCTGAGGTCGAGGCCCCGGCTGCTGAGGTCGAGGCTCCGGCTGCTGAGGTTGAGGCTCCGGCTACCGAGGTTGAGGCCGAGGAGAAGCCCGCCAAGGCCCCGCGCGCCAAGAAGGCTGCCGCCGAAGCCGGCGACGCCGACGAGACCAAGTAACAAGAAGGAACAGTCATGGCAATTACTGCTGCGGACGTAAAGAAGCTCCGCGACGCCACTGGCGCCGGAATGATGGACGCCAAGAAGGCGCTCACCGAGGCCGACGGCGATTTCGATGCCGCGGTGGAGATCCTGCGGGTCACCGGGCAGGCCAAGATGGCCAACCGCTCCGATCGTGACGCCAGCAACGGCCTGGTGGCTTCGGCCGGCCAGACCGTGATCCAGTTGGCCGCCGAGACCGACTTCGTGGCGAAGAACGCCGAGTTCATGACCCTCGCCGACGACATCGCCACCGCGGTGGACGCCGCCGGCGCCCATGGTGTCGAAGCCGCCCTGCAGGTCGCGCTGCCGTCGGGCAAGTCGGTCGCCGAGGCGATCAACGAACTGTCGGCCAAGATCGGCGAGAAGCTGGAACTGGCGGCTGCGGCCACCTTCGCCGGCCCGGTGGTCGTCTACCTGCACCGCCGTTCGGCCGACCTCCCGCCGCAGGTCGGCGTCATGGTCGAGCACGACGGTGGCGAAGAGGACTTCATCAAGGGCATCGCGATGCAGATCGCGGCGATGTCCCCGGGTTACGTGACCCGTGACGAAGTGCCGGCCGAGGTGCTGGAGAACGAGCGCAAGATCGCCGAGCTCACCGCCAAGGAAGAGGGCAAGCCCGAAGCCATCATCGGCCGGATCGTCGAGGGTCGCCTGGGCGGCTTCTACAAGGAGGTGTGCCTGGTCGAGCAGGCCAGCGTCTCCGACGACAAGAAGACCGTCGGCCAGTTGCTGAAGGAGAACGGGGTCGAGGTGAAGCGGTTCGTGCGCTTCTCCGCCGGCGCCTGATCACATTCTGCCGCTGCGGCCGTCCGAGAAATCGGGCGGCCGCAGCGCTGTTTCTGCCCAGCCGCCCACGTCGAGTCCGGGCTTGTCGGGCCAGTGCCGGGCCCCGCTTTCAGTTAGGGTGGGGGGCGCGCCCGCAGTTGAAGGAGTTCAGATGGCCAGCCCCTATCGTCGTGTCTTGTTGAAGCTGTCCGGAGAGGCCTTCGGTGGCGGCAAGCTGGGGGTCGATCCGGACGTCATCTCCTCGATCGCTGCACAGATCGCCGAGGTCGTGGCAGCGGGCGTGCAGGTGGCCATCGTCACCGGCGGTGGCAACTTCTTCCGCGGCGCCGAGTTGCAGACCCGAGGCATGGATCGAGCACGCGCCGACTACATGGGCATGTTGGGCACGGTGATGAACTCCTTGGCCCTGCAGGATTTCCTGGAGAAGGCTGGAGTGCCCACCCGCGTCCAGACCGCGATCACCATGGGGCAGGTGGCCGAGCCCTACATTCCGCTGCGAGCGATCCGACATCTGGAGAAGGGCCGCGTGGTCGTTTTCGGTGCCGGCTCGGGCATGCCCTTCTTCTCCACCGACACCGTCGGCGCTCAGCGCGCCCTTGAAATCGGTGCGGACGTTCTGCTGATGGCCAAGCAGGGCACCGACGGCGTCTACGACAGCGATCCGCGCACCAACCCGAACGCCCGCCGGTACGACGAACTCACCTATGACGATTTCCTCGCCGCAGACCTGAAGGTGGCCGACGCCACCGCGATCAGCCTGGCCCGCGAACACCAGCTTCCGATGGTCTTCTTCGACCTCGGAGTCGTCGGGAATATTGCTCGGGTGGTCGCAGGTGAGAAGATCGGTACCACCCTGCACGCCTGAGTGCAGCACAGAGACGGAGGACAGCTGACGTGATCGCCCAGATCATCGCCGACGCCCAGCACAAGATGGACGGAACGGTCGAACACACCCGCGAGGAGTTCGCCGCCATCCGCACCGGTCGGGCGCACCCGGCCATGTTCAACAAACTGCTGGTCGATTACTACGGCGCACCCACCCCGCTGCAGCAGCTGGCGACCTTCCAGGTCCCGGAGGCGCGCACCGTGCTGATCACCCCGTTCGATCGGGGCGCGATGGCCGGCATCGAGAAGGCCATTCGCGATTCCGATCTGGGGGTGAATCCCGCCAACGACGGCAACCTGATCCGGATCGTGCTGCCGCAGCTCACCGAGGAACGCCGCAAGGAGTACATCAAGCTGGCCCGGCACAAGGCCGAAGAGGGCCGGGTGGCCGTCCGCAACGTCCGCCGGCATGCGATCGAGAGCGTCAACAAGCTGGTCAAGGACAAGGAAGTCAGCGAGGACGACGCCCGCGGGGCGGAGAAGCAGCTGGATGCGGCCACCAAGAAGCACACCGACGTGGTCGATGAGTTGCTGAAGGCCAAGGAAGCCGAACTGCTCGAGGTCTAGTGTCAACCGAATCCGAGCCGACAGCCCGGCCTCGTCGCGGAACTGGACGAGACTTGCCCGCCGCGATCGCGGTCGGGCTGCTGCTGCTCGGGCTCGCGGTCGCCACCTTGATCTGGTGGAACCCCGGCTTCATTGTGCTGTTGGTGGTGCTGACCAGCTTGGGGGCCGTCGAACTGCACCACGCCTTACGCCGGATCGGGATGACCTCGGCGATCATCCCGGTGGTGGTCGGCAACATCGTGATCATCGGCGGCACCTACGCCGCTGCCGAGTTGCAGAAGCTCACCAATGTGCCCTGGCATGTGGTGCTGATGGCGACCATCGGCGGCACGGTGCTGGTCGCCCTCGGCTGGCGGATGTTCGGCGGCGCGGAGGGGTATGCCCGCGACAGCGCGGCCAGCCTGTTCATCATCGGCTACGTGCCGCTGCTGGCGTCCTTCGTGGGACTGCTGCTGGCGCAGACCAACGGGGTGGCGAAGATGACCGGGGTGATCTTGGCCATCGTCGCCAGTGACACCGGTGGTTATGCGATCGGGGCGGCGTTCGGTAGCCGTCCGATGGCGCCGGTGATCAGCCCGAAGAAGACCTGGGAAGGGCTGGCCGGTTCGCTGGGGCTGGCGTCGGTGATCGCAGTGTTGTACGCGATCTTCGTGCTGCAGCAGCCGTGGTGGGTCGGGTTGCTGCTGGCGATCGTCGTGGTGATCTTCGGCACTGCCGGTGATTTGATCGAATCGATGATCAAGCGCGATATCGGCATCAAGGACATGAGTTCGTTCCTGCCCGGTCACGGGGGTGTGATGGACCGGCTCGACTCGATGCTGGTCGCGATGCCCGCCGCGTGGGTGCTGTTCGCCTTGCTGGGGCTGGGCACATGAGTGGACTCAGCGACGCCGAGGAGCAGGCATTCGCCGAGTCCGTCCGGCAGGCGGAGGCCGGACGGATCGTTCCGCTCGATCTCACCCAACGCCCCGGACGGGCAGCGCCCCACTGGATCGATCTGGACGCTGATGCCCGGGCTGCGGCGGTGGCCGAGTTGGGGCTGCCGGCCTTCCGGGCCGGCCAGATCAGCCGTCAGCTGTTCGCCGGGCTGAACACCGACCCGCACACCTGGACCGATGTGCCGAAGGCGGTTCGCGAGCCGCTGGCTGAGCGTTTCGTGCCATCGCTGATCAGCCTGGTACGAGACCAGCAGGCCGACGCCGGCACCACGGTGAAGTCGCTGTGGCGGTTGGCCGACGGCTCGCTGATCGAGAGCGTGCTGATGCGCTACGGCGTCCCCGGCATTCGCGCCAGTGGACGCGGCCGCGAGCGGGCCACGGTCTGTATCTCGTCTCAGGCCGGCTGCGGGATGGCGTGCCCGTTCTGCGCCACCGGTCAGGGAGGTTTGCGCCGCAATCTGAGTGCCGCCGAGATTGTGCTGCAGGTCATGGACTCCGCCCGCCGGCTGCGCGATGCCGAACTCCCCGGTGGCACCGGTCGGGTGAACAACGTGGTGTTCATGGGCATGGGTGAGCCGTTGGCCAACTACAACGCGGTGATCCGGGCGGTGCGCACGATCGTCGCCCCGGCGCCCGACGGGTTGGGGATCTCGGCTCGCGGCGTGACCGTGTCGACGGTCGGGCTGGTGCCGGGCATTCGCAAGCTGGCCGATGAGGGCTTGCCGGTGACCTTGGCGGTGAGTCTGCACGCCCCCGACGACGAGTTGCGTGACGAGTTGTGCCCGATCAACACCCGCTGGCGCATCTCGGAGGTCGTCGCCGCGGCCAAGCAGTACTTCCTGACCACCGGACGACGGGTCTCGATCGAATACGCCC
>JAJTBJ010000042.1 GCA_021286985.1 Propionibacteriales bacterium
CAATCTCGGACTTGATCCTGGACAGCCACGTGTGGCTACCGGTAATGTCGCCGCAAACTCACCCATCTCAGGAGAATCGTGAAAAGACTCGCCCTGGCATGCCTCTTTGTTCTTGCCCTGGTGGCCAGCATCGCGCCCGCACCAGCAGCCGAGGCAGACTGCACTACCAATTTTAAATGGAACCAGTCCTGGGCCATGCTCCGGGGGGCTGAAAACCTGCCTAGCAGTTGGGATTCGAGCATCAAGGCTGCAGCGGCACAGTGGAGCGGCGTTCCCGGGGCGGACTGGCGGGTGTCCTGGTTGGGCATCGGCTTCATCGGCCCAATTATCGGCGGCGACATTTCCAAGAGCACCCCCGCGGGCGGGTTCGGGGGCGCGCCTGCAGTCACCGTCCTAGTCGCCAGCGGCGGCAACCTCTCGTCGTCAAACATCTTCCTAAACCCCGCCTACACGTGGAACACGTCGGGAACCATGAACCAGGCATCGCAGAAGGCGGATGTTCGCACCGTGGTTGTGCATGAACTGGGCCATTGGGTTGTACTTAACCATCCAAACCAGTGCGGCGCAATGACGTCCGCCGAGACAGCATCCGCGATGAACCCCAACTGGAAGAAGAAGTGGACTATCAACTCCGACGACAAGGCGGGATTGGCGAAAATAAAATGAAACTCACACCCTCGAAGGTCCTGCTCGCCTCTGTAGCATCTATGACCGCCATCGCCCTGACAGCATGCTCTTCCGCCCCTTCGAGCATGCCCGAAGCCACGTCTCCGGTAGTAATGGAGGCCCACGGATATCCGATGGACCGATCGCTCACGGCGATGGTCGAATGGCGCGACCTAGATGAGGTCGTCCTTCTATCCGATTTGAGCGCCAGCCAGGCGGTGTGGCTCACAACCAACGGGAAGGCCCCATCAGGCTTGACTGGCAGGGCAGTACCTTCCAGTTCGGAGGACCATACCGCCACCATCGTGACGCCGGTCGCCGCAACCGCCACACGAGTGTTCCGAGGAGACGCTAGACGCGGAGATAGCATCCTTCTGGCCATCGGGGGTGGCGTCGCGGATGGCGTTGAACTCCGCGCTACCGACGTCACTGCCGACCTCGCCGAGGTGCTCCAAAGCGAGCGCATATTGGTAGGCGGAAGCATGTCCACAGCCCCCGGTCTCGACAGACCATTCCTCGACCCTGTCTTCCTCTATCGTGAGACCCCTAGCGGCTTCATCTCGCTGATGCCCGGCACCGGCAGCGATGAGCCCTTCGACCTGAGAACGCTGGTGAAGAGCCTCACCAAGCGAGTCTGCGCAGACCCCGGTCCGCGCGCGGCCCGCGATGCGAAGATCCTAGGGGTCACCTGCGGCTAGGCGCCGCCGACGCGGAACCGTTCATCACCACTGACGAGTCAAGCGGTGCTACCAGATGGACCCCTTGACTCGTTGGTGACAAGCTTCGATTCGGCACCCCGGACTCGAGCGACCGGTTTGACACCGTTCCCGCCACCGGTGTTGATTGGCTTCATGGTCAACCTCACCCGCATCTACACCCGCACCGGCGATGCCGGCACCACGCGGCTGTCCGACAACTCGGAGACGGCCAAGACCGATCCGCGCGTGCAGGCCTACGGCCATGTGGATGAGGCCAACGCAATGATCGGCGTGGCCATCGTCCAGCCGGACATGCCGACCGACATCGTGGCTGTGTTGACCCATGTCCAAAACGAGCTGTTCGACTGCGGCGCCGACCTGTCGAACCCCCTGCAAGCCGACGAGGCCAACGCCCTGCGGGTGATCGAGCCCTACGTCACTCGCCTGGAATCGTGGTGCGACCAGTACTCCGAAGGCCTGCCAGATCTGCCGTCGTTCATCCTGCCCGGCGGCTCACCGGCCGCGGCCTGGCTGCAGGTGGCCCGCACAGTCGTCCGTCGCGCCGAGCGGACGGGCTGGGCCGCGGCCAGCGTGTACGGCAACCAGCCGGCTACCGAGGGGCGACCTGGCGGGGTCAACCTGCTGGCGCTGGCCTACCTCAACCGCTTGTCTGATCTGCTGTTCATCCTGGCCCGGGTGGCCGGACAGCCCCACGCCGAGGTCCTCTGGGTGCCGGGCAAGGATCGCCAGGCGCCCGACCCTGCGGCGCTTCGGCTGCGGGAGAAGCTCGCCGCTCAGACCGAGGCGGTGGCGCCGGTCGATGAACAGCCCCCGGCCGCTACCGATGACGACGAACTGCAGAACGCGGCGGGCGAGACTGAGCCCGGCGTGGCGGCAGAACCCGCCGACGAATGATCGCTCAGCGGTAGCGCGAACCAGGCGGGGCGGATTCGAGCCAGCTCAGCAGGCCGGTGAGCGAGGCCAGCGACATGGCCAACTCCCAGCTCGTCCCGTCATCCAATTCGATACTGACGATGCGTTGCTCATAGCTCAACCCCACCGCCTCAATCGGATCGGGGTCGCGCTGCACGCCGGCGTGTGAAATCGACCGCGGGAAGATCAGCCGTGGCCGCAGCGACGGCGAGAACACCCGGAACCACTCCAGATTGTCACCGGAATAGCGCGCGACGCCCAGGACCCATCCGGTCCCGGGCGTCGTCGCAGACAGTCTCAGGCTGCAATCGAACAGGCCACCCTGTCGAGACAGCCAGCGCCGTCGAGTGGCCAGGAAGAGCACCGGGACCAGCAGCAGGATGATGACGGCCAGCGCCACCCACTCTGCGATTCCCAACAGCTCCACTGGCCGAACCCGACGCTAGTGGCCCTGCGCCATTCGAGCGGCCTTCACCTGGGCCTGGGCCCGCAGGAAGTGATGCCGCGTCTCATCGTCGATCTCGCCGGCGTTGAGGCGCTTCTCGGCAGCCGCGAGCTCGTGCTCGGCAGCCTTCAGGTCGATCTCGGCAGCGACTCGGGCGAACTGCGCCAGCAGCGACACCCGGTTGTCGGACACCGAGATGAACCCACCGTCGACAACGACGACCTCACGGTTGCCGTCGGCGGTGAGCACCTCGGCTGCGCACGGCGTCAACGAAGCCAGCAGCGGCTCGTGATTCGGCAGGATGCCGATATCACCTTCGGTGGTGCGGGCGATCACGCTGAGGGCCTCGCCCTGCCAGGCGATCCCCTCAGCCGCGACGACCTCTACCTGAAGTACCGTCACCTCAGCCTTCCTTCTGGATGCGATCCCAGTTGGCGTACACGTCTTCCAGGCCACCCACGTTGAAGAAGGCCTGCTCAGCGATGTGATCGACCTCACCGTCGCAGATCATCTTGAACGACTCGATGGTCTCTGCCAGCGGCACGGTCGAACCCGGGACGTTGGTGAACTTGGTCGCCATGTAGGTGTTCTGCGAGAGGAACTGCTGCAGGCGCCGGGCCCGCGACACGATGATCTTGTCCTCTTCGCTCAGTTCATCGACGCCGAGGATGGCGATGATGTCCTGGAGCTCCTTGTTGCGCTGCAGAATCTGCTTCACCCGGGTCGCGGTGTCGTAGTGCTCCTGGCCGACGTACTGGGGATCCATGATTCGCGAGGAGCTGGTCAGCGGATCCACAGCCGGGTACAGACCACGCGACGCGATGTCGCGGCTGAGCTCGGTGGTGGCGTCCAGGTGGGCGAAGGTGGTCGCCGGAGCCGGGTCGGTGTAGTCGTCGGCGGGCACGTAGATCGCCTGCATCGAGGTGATCGAGTGACCACGGGTCGAGGTGATCCGCTCCTGCAGCTGGCCCATCTCGTCGGCCAGGTTGGGCTGGTAGCCCACGGCCGAAGGCATCCGGCCCAGCAGGGTCGACACCTCCGAACCCGCCTGGGTGAACCGGAAGATGTTGTCGATGAACAGCAGCACGTCCTGGTCCTGGACATCGCGGAAGTACTCCGCCATGGTCAGGGCGCTCAGGGCGACCCGCAGACGCGTGCCCGGCGGCTCGTCCATCTGGCCGAACACCAAGGCGGTGTCCTTCATAACGCCGGCCTCGATCATTTCGTAGATCAGGTCGTTGCCCTCACGGGTGCGCTCTCCCACACCGGCGAACACCGAGGTACCACCGAAGTTGTGAGCGATGCGGTAGATCATTTCCTGGATCAGCACCGTCTTGCCCACGCCGGCGCCACCGAACAGGCCGATCTTGCCGCCCTTGACGTAGGGGGTCAGCAGGTCGAGCACCTTGATGCCGGTCTCCAGCATCTCGGTCTTCGGCTCCAGAGCGTCGAACTTCGGCGCCTGACGGTGGATCGACCAGCGATCGGCAATCTCCACGCCACTGGCGGCGAGGTCCTCGTTCAGGCAGTTGCCGGTGACGTCCCACACCCGGCCCTTGGTGACGTCGCCGACCGGCACCGAGATCGGAGCGCCGGTGTCGAACACCTTGGCGCCACGACGCATGCCGTCGGTGGGCTTGAGCGAGATCGCGCGCACGGTGTTGTCACCGATGTGCAGCGCCACCTCAGCGGTGATGGTGCGGGTCTCCTCACCGTCGGTGATCTCGACCAGCAGGGCGTTGTAGATGTCGGGCATCTGGTCGGCGGCGAACTCCACGTCCACCACCGGGCCGATCACCCGGGCAACCCGCCCAGTGGCCTGGGCGGCGGTCTTTTCGGTCGTCACGGTCATTCGAGGTCTGCCTTTGCCTTAGTCGTCGTCTTTGGTGAGGTCGGCCAGTGCGCTGGCACCGCCGACGATTTCGCTGATTTCTTGAGTGATCTCGGCCTGACGTGCCTGGTTGGCCTCACGGGTCAGGCTCTCGATCAGGGTCTGAGCGTTGTCAGTTGCCGACTTCATCGCCTTCTGCTGCATAGCCAGCTGCGCGGCTGCGGACTGCAACAGGTAGAACCAGATTCGGCTACGAACGTAGAGCGGCAGCAACGAATCCAGCACGGCTTCCGGGCTCGGCTCGAACTCGTACAGCGGCATCAACTCCTCGCCGGTGACCTCGTGCACGCCCTCGACCACTTCCAGCGGAAGAATCCGCCGTGCCCGCGGAGTCTGGCTGAGCATCGACTCCATCCGGGTGTAGACCACCCAGATCTCGTCGACGCCGCCGTCCTCGTAGGGACGCAGGAAGTCCTCTACCAGACGATCGGAGATGTCGACCGCGCGGTCATAGGTCGGGGAATCGGAGAACCCCTCCCAATGCGCGGCGAGGCTCAAACCCCGGTAGGTCATGAAGCCGATGCCCTTACGGCCGACGCCGTAGCGAACCATCTCCACGCCCTGCTCGTCGAAGCGCTGACGCATCTGCGACACCGTCTTGAGCACGTTGGAGGAGTAGGCGCCGTTCATGCCTCGATCGGAGGTGATGAACAGCACCGCCACCCGGCGTGGGTTCTCCGTCTGCGGACGGGTCAGCGGGTGATCGGTCCGGGAGTAGGTCGCCACTGCCGACACCGCGCGGTTCAACTCGCGGGTGTACGGCAGTGCTTTGGCGGCCGCCTGCTGGGCCTTCATCACCCGGGACGATGCGATCAGCTCCATCGCCCGGGTGATCTTCTTCGTGGCCGTCACCGACTTTCGTCGCTGACGCAGCTCACGGAGACTGGCTCCCATTGATCAGCCCCGCTTCTTCGCGACCACGATCTGCTCGTGGCTGAGGTCCTCTTCGGCAATAGCCTCGGCGGCCTGATCACCGGACACCAGCGGCTTGCCGTCGTCGCCGACGAACTGCTTGCGGAAGGCTTCCAGCGCCTCTTCAGCCGCGGCCTTGGTGTCGTCGCTGAACTGACCGGTCTCGCCGATCACCTCCAGCACCTTGGTGTTGTGCTTCAGGTAAGCCAGGAACTCCTGCTCGAACCGCAGCACCTCCGAGACCGGCACCTCGTCGAACTTGCCGTTGATCCCGCCCCACACGCTGATCACCTGGTCGGCGACCGGGTACGGCGCGTACTGCGGCTGACGCAGCAGCTCGACCAGGCGAGCGCCCCGCTCCAGCTGACGCCGCGAAGCGGCGTCCAGGTCGGAGGCGAACATGGCGAACGCCTGCATGTCGCGGTACTGAGCCAGGCCGATCTTCAAGGTGCCCGAGACCGCCTTCATGCCCTTGACCTGCGCAGCGCCACCCACGCGGGACACCGAGATGCCCACGTCGATAGCCGGACGCTGGTTGGCGTTGAACAGGTCGGACTGCAGGAAGATCTGGCCGTCGGTGATCGAGATCACGTTGGTCGGAATGTAGGCCGACACGTCATTGGCCTTGGTCTCGATGATCGGAAGACCGGTCATCGAGCCGCCACCGAGCTCATCGGACAGCTTCGCGCAGCGCTCCAGCAGACGGCTGTGCAAGTAGAAGACGTCGCCGGGGTAGGCCTCGCGGCCCGGCGGGCGACGCAGCAGCAGCGACATCGAGCGGTACGCCTCGGCCTGCTTGGTCAGATCGTCGAACACGATCAGGACGTGCTTACCGGCGTACATCCAGTGCTGGCCGATGGCCGAACCGGTGTAGGGCGCGATGTACTTGTAGCCGGCCGGATCGGACGCCGGAGCGTGCACGATAGTGGTGTAGGCCATCGCACCGGACTCTTCGAGCTTGGTGCGCAGCGCGGCGATCGTGGAACCCTTCTGGCCGATCGCGACGTAGATGCAGCGAACCTGCTTCTTCGGATCGCCGGACTCCCAGTTCGCTCGCTGGTTGATGATCGTGTCCACCGCGATGGCCGTCTTGCCGGTCTTGCGGTCGCCGATGATCAGCTGGCGCTGGCCGCGGCCGATCGGGGTCATGGCGTCGATGGCCTTGATGCCGGTCTGCAGCGGCTCCTCAACGCTCTTGCGGTCCATCACGCCGGCGGCCTGGAGTTCCAGGGCGCGACGCTCAGGCACGTCGGTGAGCTCACCGAGACCGTCGATCGGGTTGCCCATGGCGTCCACCACGCGGCCCAGGTAGCCGTCGCCGACGGGAACGCTGAGCACCTCGCCGGTGCGCCGGACGATGGAGCCTTCCTCGATACCCTCGGAGTCACCCAGGACCACGACGCCGATTTCGCGAACGTCCAGGTTCAAGGCGATTCCCAGCGTGCCATTCTCGAACTTCAGCAGTTCGTTGGCCATCGCCGAAGGCAGACCCTCGACGCGCGCGATGCCGTCGCCGGAGGTCACCACGACACCCACCTCGTCGCTGCTCGCAGCTTCGGGGTTGAAGTTCGCCACGAACTTGTCCAGAGCATCCCGGATCTCTTCGGGGCTGATGGTCAGATCGGCCATTTGTGCACCTTCTGCTTTCACTTCTTACTGGGTCAGTTGTTGTTCGGCGGCGGCCAACCGGCCTGCGACGGTGCCCTCGATCACCTCGTCGCCGACCTTCACCCGCGCGCCGCCGAGCACGTTCGGGTCCACTACTACTTGCAGGGTCACCTGACGGTTCAACCTGCCGATCAGCACCTGCTGGAGCCGCTTCTGCTGTTCCTCGGTGAGCGCACGCGCCACCGTGACGGTGGCCACTGCCCGTTGCCGGGTCTCGGCCGCCAAGGTGAGGTAGGCGTCGAGCGTCGGCTCAAGCGCCCGCTTGGCGAAGGCCAACGCGCGTTGGGCCAGTTTCACCGTGATGGGGTCGGCCTTCTTGCCCAGCAGGTCGGACACCAGTTGCTGGCGCACCGCGAGCGGAGCATTGCGGTTGTCGAGTGCCGCCCGGAGTTCCGGATCGGCAACCACGGCCCGGGAGAAACGGAACAGTTCCTCCTCCACCCGATCGAGCGTGCCAGCGGCCTGAGCGGTACCGAACAGCACCCGTAGGCCCTGCCGGTCGATCGCTGCGGCCAACCGCGAGCCCGTCCCCCAGCGCAACGCCGCCGCTTCGGCCACTACTGCTGCCGCCGGCTTGCCCACCTTCTTGGCGAAGATGGCCGCAGCCAGAGCCCGACGCTGTGCGTCGGCAGTGGTGGTGTCGGCGAGCGCGTTGCGCAGCGCGGCCTGCTGAGTCAGCAGGTCAGCGACTGCGAACAACTCGTCGGCGAAACCCGTGCTGAGCTTGTGGGCCTCAATGGCCCGGTCGAGCTCAGTCTGCCGGGCTTCAGCGGCGGCATTCATGCTTTCTCCGCCGGCTGGGCTTCGAGCTCAGTCAGGAACAAGTCGACGGTGCGCCGAGCGCGTTCGTCGTCGTCCAGGGACTCGCCCACGATCCGTCCGGCGAGCTGGGTGGCCAGGCCACCGATCTCGCCGCGCAGAGCAGCGACCACAGCGGCCCGCTCGGCCTGGATCTGGGCACGGGCATTGGCGACCAGCCGCTCGGCATCGGCCGCAGCCGCTTCCCGAATCTCCGCAGCAGCCGCAGCACCCTGTGCCTTGGCATCCTCGCGGATCTTCGCGCCTTCGGCACGGGCTTCGGCCAACTGGGCCTTGTACTCGGCCAACGCCGCGGCCGCTTCGGCCTGCGCCGCCTCAGCCTTCTCGATACCGCCAGCAATCTCGGCGGTCCGCTCAGCGTAGGTCTCTTCGAACCGCGGCACCACGAACTTCCAGACCACCACGAAGATGATCACGAACAGGACGAAGCCTGCGATCAACTCCGACAGGTGCTCGGGAAGCAGCGGCCCGAGGTCGATTCCGCCTTCCAACGGGATCATGCCCGCGGTCCTCAGCGGATCGCGAAGGCCAGGGCGATACCGATAACGGCGAGCGCCTCAACCACGGCGAAGCCGATCCAGGCGGTGCCCATCAGCTGGCCACGGGCCTCGGGCTGCCGGGCGGTGCCCTGGATGACCGAGGAGAAGATCAGACCGATGCCGACGCCGGGGCCGATCGCAGCCAGGCCGTAGCCGACCATGTTCAGCGAGCCAGCGATTTCCAGTGGAGTCATCAGTGGTTTCCTTTCGAGGGTTTTACTTGGTTGTTGCTCAGTGCTCATCGGCGAGTGCCGTGGCGACGTATTGGGCGGTAAGAACGGTGAAGATGTAGGCCTGCATCACCGAGACGAACAACTCCAGCGCGAACAGCGCGAAGCTGAAGACCAGCGAGAAACCACCGGCGGTCTGCAGCAGCCAGATCGGCTTGCCGGCGAGTTCCTCCGTGGTGGTCAACAGCAGGGTGCCACCGACCACGAAGACCAGGATGACCAAGTGCCCGCCGAAGAGGTTGGCGAAAAGTCGCAGGCCGAGAGTGATCGGGCGAATCACGAAGTTCGACAGGAACTCCAGCGGCACGATCAGCGGGTAGATCCACGCCGGGACCCCCGCGGGAATGGTGTTGTTCTTCAAGTACTTGAGGAACCCGTGCTTGTAGATCCCCACCCCGTTGTAGAGCAGGAAGGTCAGCGCGGCGAGCGCCCAGGCGTAGCCGATCTTGGAGAAGGTCGGGAACATGAAGACGAAGAACTGCCCGAACAGGTTGTTCACCAGGATGAAGCTGAACAGCGCCACCAGGTAGGGCAGGAACTTGCGGTAGTCATGGCCGAGCATGTCGCGGGCGATGCCGTTGCGGATGAAGTTGTAAGCGAGTTCACCGAAGAACTGACGCTTGCCCGGCACGACCTTCTGTCGGCTGGAAACCCACAGCCAGAAGGCGATCACCAGAATCGTGCCGATCACCGCTTGAGCGAGGACGTTGTTGAGCCAGGAGAACTGCTCGCCCAGTTCCGGGAACAGTGGACGAGCGCAGAAGCTGGCCACACCGGGGGCGAAGCCCTCCGAATGAGACTCTTCGGCCGCGCAAGCGGTCCACTCCAACGGGATCAGCAAGCCGATCAGGCCGGGCATGCAACCTCCTTTGTCTGTCCGGTCACTCGGAGCGTCCGTAACGGGCGATCACTAGGTACACACCCGCGCCAACGCCGCCAATGAGCCCTAGTGGGAAGATCCATGAAGTGTGCAACCAGAAGTCCAGTAACCAGCCGATTCCACCGTAGAAGACGGGTCCCGAGAGCAACATCCCCAAGACCCGATAGCCGTCTCCCGAACCACCGTGCTCACCCATGTTTGGGGAAACCATAGCAGGCTCCAGGCCCTGAAGTTTCCATGATGTTACCTACTGCGTTTTGCCTTGTGAGGAGTCGAACACGGGGATCCGTAGCCGGGTATAGGCCCAGATCTCGGCCGTCGTCCAACCGACGGCGACAGCGATCGCCGCGACCGCGATCGCCAGCCCGTCCAGTTCGGGAAGGAATCGGTTCAACAACACCGCCGCCAGCACCAGGCCGACCACCCGAATCACATAGGACAACATCGCCGACATCATTGCGATCAGCGCTTCCGCATCGGCCAACGCGACCTGGACCAACTGACCCAGCACGAAGAACACCCAGGTCACCGCTCCCCCGGCGGCGGCCCCAGCGAGCGCGCCCGGCCCCTGCGCCCAGCCGAACCCGATCATCGCCAGGATCCAGGTCAGCAAGGCGCCTCCGCCGCCCCAGCCCAGCAGCCACAGGCCACGTCCGCGGTTGGTCTGAGGATGCCGACTAGCCATCGGCCACCGCCACCTTCGCCCGCGGCGCCCAGGTGAGCACGCTCGCGGCCACCAGGCCAACAACAAACAACCCGGCAGTGATCCATGAGGGGAACATGCCGATCAGGACCACCCCGTAGGCCACCACGGCCGACCACAACCACAACAGCCCCACTGCTCGGCCATGGCTGTGGCCCAGATTGAGCATGCGGTGGTGCAGATGCTGTTTGTCGGCCTGATACCAGAGCTTCCCGGCCAGGGTGCGACGAACATAGGCCAGCACCAGGTCGACGAAGGGCAACGCCATCGCGGCCAGCGGCAGCAGCAGCGGAAGGTAGGCCGCCCACACCCCCAGGCCGAAGTTCGACAGGCCCGCCGGGTCGAGCTGGCCGGTGAGGCTGATCGCCGAAGTGGCCAGCAGGAACCCCAGCAGCATCGAACCCGAATCCCCCATGAACATCCGGGCCGGGTGGATGTTGTAGGGCAGGAAGCCGAGGCAGATGCCCACCGTGGCCACCGTGATCAGGCTGGACGCGGTCGCCCGCACCAACTCCTGCTCATAGCTGAGCCAATAGGCGTAGATGAAGAACGCGCTGGCACCGATGGCCACCACGCCGGCAGCCAGGCCGTCCAGGCCGTCGATCAGATTGATGGCATTGGCCGCGACGAAGATCACCGCCAAGGTGACCACGATCGACGTGCCGTCGTCGAGGGAGATGATGGCGTCCGGCAACGGGATCCAATAGATCTTCACTCCGTTCAGCACCGCGACCCCGGCGGCCAGCAGCTGACCGGCGATCTTCGCCAGCGCATTCAGGTCGAACAGATCGTCCAACACCCCCACGGCGCAGATCAGACCTCCGGCGATCAACACGGCCTGGGCGTCATGGTTCACCTGGGGAAAGCCACCCAACCAGGGCAGCGTCGAGGCCAGCAACAGGGCGGCGGTGAGACCGAACCACATCGAAATGCCACCGAAGTACGGGATCGGTCGGGTGTGGACGTCCCGGTCACGGACCATGGCCACCGCGTTGTAGCGGAAGGCGAGCCGGCGGGCCAGGCCACTGAGCAGATAGGTGACCACTGCGGCCACCAGCAACACCAACAGATAAACCCTCATGCTCAGCCCTCGACCAATCCGGGAAACACCTCGGCAAGTTGGTCCAGCGAGATCCGGCCGGCCCGCAGCACCCGGGGGCTGTCGGTGAGATCGATGATCGTGCTGGGTACAGGCTCGGCGGCCACTCCCCCGTCCAGATACACCGCGACCGACTTCTTCAACTGTTCCTGGGCCTCGGCGATCGTGGTCGCTGCGGGCTCCCCGGTGACATTGGCGCTACTGACCGCCAGCGGCCCGGTCGCCCGCAACAACTCGCGGGTGAACTCGTGGTCGGGAATCCGTACCGCCACCGTGCCGCCGCGATCGCCCAGGTTGAGCCGCAGGCTCGGCTGCGCCCGAACCACCATGGTCAACGCGCCGGGCCACCAGGCTTCGGCAGCGGCCTCGATGTCGTCGGTGACCACGTCGGCCAAGGTGCGCAACCCCACCGCGTCGGCGATCAGCACCGGCGGTGGCATATCGCGACCGCGCTGCTTGGCATGCAGCAGCCGCTGCACCGCGTCGGGATTGAAGGCGTTGGCGCCGATGCCATAGACGGTGTCGGTGGGCAGCACGATGCATCGTCCGTCGGCAATCGCAGCAGCGGCGGCGTCAATGGCAGCCTCACGATCGGTGGAGATGTCGAACACGCGCGGCATGGGGTTCATCCTGCCAGGTTCTGGGCACGAACAGCGCTCACGAAGCGGGGACGGTCGGTCAGGTCGTGATGGTCACACACCTCGACGAAGTCGCCGCAGCTGGAGAACAGCGCGACAACGTCGGCGGCATGAGACTCGGCGTGCTCGGCGCAGACCACGCCCCCGGGCCGCAATAGTCGCGCGGCGGTCACCGCCACGACCTTCAGAGCGTCCAGACCGTCGTGCCCGGAGAAGACCGCCAGCTCCGGTTCGTGGGCCACCACATCGGCGCCGACCAACTGTCGTTCCCGGAGCGGCACATAGGGCGGATTGGCGATCACCAGGTCGACCTGGCCGTCCAACTCGGCGAACGCGCCGGCCATATCACCGATCCGCAGATCGACCTCGGTGGCGGCAAGGTTCTCGGCGGCATAGGCAGCGGCCTCGCCGGAGAGCTCGACGGCGAACTGACGGCAGCCCGGACGCTCGGCGGCGATCGCCAGCGAGATCGCACCGCTTCCGGCACACAGTTCCACCACGATCGGACGCTCGAGTTCGGCCAGCGCGGCGATCGCCCAGCCGGTCATCACTTCGGTCTCCGGCCGCGGGATGAACACCCCCGGGCCGACCGAGACCTCCACGGTGCGGAACCCGACACCGCCTGTGAGATATTGCAGCGGCTCGCCGGCCAGCCGACGCTCCACCAAGGCGTCAAACTCGGCCCGCACCGACGAATCGACGCCGTCCAGGAGTTCCAAGCGGGAGGTGTCGACTCCCGCCGCGTGGGCGAGTAACGTGCGCGCTTCTGCCGCAGATCCCAGAGTGGCGGCGCCAGCGTGAACCAGCGCCCCCACGCTCATCATGACGGCCCCGCCTGCAGCCGTTCGGCGAGATCCGCAGCCTGCAGCGCATCGATCACCGCGGACAGATCGCCGGCCAGAACATGATCGAGGTTGTAGGCCTTGAATCCGATCCGATGATCGGCGATCCGATTCTCCGGGAAGTTGTAGGTGCGGATCCGCTCGGAGCGGTCAACCGTACGGACCTGCGACTTGCGTGCCGCTGACGCCGCCGAGGCGGCCTCCTCCTCCGCGCGGGCGACCAAGCGCGAACGCAACATTCGCATCGCCGACTCCTTGTTCTGCAGTTGCGAGCGCTCGTTCTGGCAGGACACCACGATGCCGCTGGGCAGATGGGTGATCCGTACCGCTGAATCGGTGGTGTTGACTCCCTGTCCGCCTGGACCGGACGACCGGTAGACGTCGATGCGCAGGTCGTCGTCGTTGATCTCGACCTCGGTGGCCTCGACGTCCGGCATCACCAATACCCCGGCAGCCGAGGTGTGCACCCGGCCCTGGGACTCGGTCACCGGAACCCGCTGCACCCGGTGGACGCCGCCCTCGAACTTCAGCACGCCGTAGGGCGCATTCTCCGGGTCCGGGGTGCCGGTGGCCTTCACCGCAGCGGTGATCGACTTGTAGCCGCCCAGATCGGTCTCCTGGGAGTCGAGCACCTCGACCTTCCAGCCGCGGTTCTCGGCGTACCTGGCATACATCCGGAACAGGTCGCCGGCGAACAGCGCGGACTCCTCGCCGCCCTCGCCGGACTTGATCTCGATCAGGGCGTCGGCCGAATCGTTGGGGTCGCGCGGGGCCAGCAGCTTGGTGAGTTTGGCCTGCACCTCTTCGAGTTGGACGCTGATCGCTGCGGCTTCCTCGGCGAAGCCCGGATCCTCGGCGGCAAGTTCCTGACAGGCGGCCAGATCAGCGGTGAGCTGGTGATAGGCGTCCAGGTTCTTCACGATCGGAGTCAGCTCGGCATAGCGGCGTCCGAGTTTGCGCGACGCGATCGGGTCGGCATGGACCCCGGGGTCAGCCAGTCGGCGCTCCACCTCGGCGAATTCGGTGACCAGCTCGGCGGCAGCCTCGAACATCGCTTCTTCTCCTGATCTGGGTGGTGACAATGACGAACGCCGGGCCCCAGGCGAACCTGGGACCCGGCGTCGGTGAAGTTACTTGCCCTTCTTGGCGTACCGGCGCTCGAACCGGGCCACGCGGCCGCCAGTGTCGAGGATCTTCTGCTTGCCGGTGTAGAACGGGTGACAGGCCGCGCACACTTCGGCGTGAATCTGGCCGTTCTTCGCGGTGCTGCGGGTGGTGAACGTGTTGCCGCAGGTGCAGGTCACCTGGGTCTCCACGTACTCGGGGTGAATGCCTTGCTTCATGGTGTCTCCTATTCGGGTGATACCGGGTCGCCTCGTCGGTGGGCTGGATGAACCCTGGGCGTGAACCGGCACCGAGGAGCCATTGTCCTCCAACTTCACGCCGTTGTCCAAACCTGCGATGGCAGACTGAGGCCCATGACGCTACCCACCCCCATCGTTCCTGACGGCTTTGCTGCTGCCGACCTCAGCGTGGACGACGCCCGCGCCCAACTCATCGAACTGGATCTGTGGGGTTTCCCTGGCGCCTTCGACGCCGACGAGGTTCTCACCTGGGCCTGGCCATTGGACCTTGGGCGCGCCCGTGCCCTGCACGCCGACGGTGATCCGGCGCTGGCCGCCATGCATGGCAGCTACCCGCTGAGCAGCTTCCCTGTGCCCGGCGCGACCACCGCCGCTGCCGGTCTGACCTGGGTGTGCGTGCATCCCCAACATCGTCGACAGGGGCTGCTGCGGGCGATGATCCAGACCCACTTCGCCGACTGCCGCGCCCGCGGGGAGGCGGTCTCGGTGCTGACCGCCACCGAACCGGTCATCTACGGACGTTTCGGCTACGGACTGGCCAGCCGGACGGCCTCGCTGACCTTGAGCCGCGGCGCGAAGCTCCGCCCGGTGCCGGGCAGCGAGCAGGTGACCACCTCGATCGAGGCCTTCGACCCCTCCCGGCACACCGACCTCGTTCACCGGCTCCACAGCCAGGTCGCCACCGCGAGTCCCAACCGGCCGGGGTGGGTGCTCCGCGAAACCGCGCAGATGCGGGCCTTCTACCATGACGACCCCGCGTCACGTCGCGACGGCTTTGAGAGCCAGCGAATCCTGTTGGCGTACCGGGACGCCGACGTGGTCGGCTACGTCCTGTTCCGTCGCAAGCTGCAGTGGGGCGAGCGCGGCGCCGACGGCGTGGTCGTGGTCAACGAGTACGCCGCGGCGGACGCGGCTGCCACCCACGCGCTGTGGTCGGCGATCCTGGATCTCGATCTGACCACCACCATTCGCCAGCGGCTGGTGCCGCTGGATGATCCGCTGCTGGTCATGCTGGTCGATCTCCGCGCAGCCACCCCCAAGGTCGCCGACAACTTGTGGGTCCGGCTGATCGACGTCCCCGCGGCCTTGGCGTCACGCCGCTATGCCGCCGCGATCGACCTGCGGATTCGGGTCACCGACGAGGAACTGCCCGCAAACCAAGCCATCTGGCGTCTCAAGGCCGCCCCCTTCGCCGACGGCGTCGAAGTGACCCCGGCCAGCGAAGCCGATGTCGAACTCGATGTCCGCGAACTCGGGTCGTTGTACCTGGGCGGCACCTCGGCGGTGGCCTTGGCCCAGGCCGGCCTGGTGCGCGGTTCCGGGGAACAGGTCCAGCGGCTGGCCGCTGCGTTCTC
This sequence comes from Propionibacteriales bacterium, assembly GCA_021286985.1. Taxonomy (GTDB): domain Bacteria; phylum Actinomycetota; class Actinomycetes; order Propionibacteriales; family Propionibacteriaceae; genus Propionicimonas. The sequence goes on from JAJTBJ010000042.1 coordinate 15,683, forward strand.
CTGGCCCGTGCAGCCGGCGTCCAGCTGGGTCTTCTAGCCCGAACGCCATTCCGCCGGCGGATCGTCACGGATCCGCCGGCGGAATGGTCGCAGGCTGTGGCTTACTCCGGGTTG
>JAJTBJ010000043.1 GCA_021286985.1 Propionibacteriales bacterium
GTGACCACCGCTGACATCGCCGACGCGCTGGCGCGGCGGCGGCTCGGCGTCGGTCGCGGTGCCCGAATGAAGTTCGAAGCCGATGAGGTCACGATCTTGGCTGGCGTCCGGCACGGGGAGACCCTGGGGTCCCCGGTGGCGATCATGATCGGCAACTCCGAATGGCCGAAGTGGGAAGCGGTGATGGCCGCCGACCCGGTGGACGCCGACGTGCTGGCCGAGTCCGCCCGCAACGCCGCGCTGACCCGGCCCCGTCCTGGGCATGCGGACCTGGCCGGCATGCAGAAGTACGACTGGGACGAGGCCCGACCGATTCTGGAACGCGCTTCCGCGCGCGAGACCGCGGCCCGGGTGGCGCTGGGACGGCTGGCTGCGAACTTCCTGGAGCAGGCCTTCGGGATCTCGATCCTGAGCCACGTGGTCCGGATCGGTGCCGCCGCCGTCAGCGCGGACGCGCTGCCGCAGCCCTCCGACCTGGCCGCGATCGACGCCGATCCGGTGCGGTGCTTCGATCCGCAGGCAGGCGAGGCCATGCTGGCCGAGATCGAGGCCGCCAAGCAGGCCGGCGACACCGTCGGCGGCGTGGTCGAAGTCATTGCCTACAACGTCCCTGCGGGCTTGGGCTCGCACATTCAGGGCGATCGACGCCTCGACGCCAAGCTGGCCGGCGCCCTGATGGGGATCCAGGCCATCAAAGGCGTGGAGGTCGGCGACGGCTTTGCCCTGGCCCAGACGTGGGGGAGCGCGGCCCACGACGAGATGGTGCCGGGCAACCCCGGCGTCACTCGGCTGTCCAACCGCTCTGGTGGCACCGAAGGCGGCATGAGCAACGGCGAGCCGCTACGAGTGCGTGCGGCGATGAAGCCCATCGCCACCGTGCCCAATGCCTTGCGGACCATCGATGTGACCACTGGTGAGGCGGCTCCCGCCCACCACCAGCGCTCCGATGTCTGCGCTGTGCCCGCCGCTGGGGTCGTCGCCGAGGCGATGGTCGCCCTCGTCCTGGCCGAAGTCGCGCTGGAGAAGTTCGGCGGCGACTCGGTGGCCGAGACCCGACGCAACTACGAGTCCTACTTGGCCCGGCTGGCCGAGCGGCGGCTGGGGTGAGCCCTGCGCGCTTGGTCCTGATCGGCATGCCCGCCTCGGGCAAGTCGAGCGTGGGGGCGCTGGTCGCCGACGCGTGGGGCCTGCCGCTGCTCGACACCGACCTGGTCGTGGCCGAGCGTCTGGGCGGCACCGTCACTGAGCTGCTCGCCGACCCCGCTGCGGAGAGCGCGTTCCGGGACGCCGAGGTGGGCGTCTGCCTGGACGCTCTCGACCGGGATGCCGTGGTGGCGCTGGGCAGTGGCGCGCTGGCGTCCGACGCCGTCCGTGGGGCTCTCGTGGGGCTGCCGGTGGTGTGGCTGCAGACCTCGGTGGTGACCGCCACTCGGAGGCTGGGCCTGGCCCGCTTCGGCATGGACGTGCTGGCCGCCATCCGGACCACGTTGGACGCTCAACTTGCCGAAAGGGCAGGCTGGTACGCGCAGGCGGCGAGCAGCGTGATCGATACTGACCGCATCGGTGTGCATGCCGTCGCCGATCACATTCTGGCTTCTGGGGAGGGTTCATGACGTGGGAAACCGTTGACGTCGCCACCGCCGCGCCCTATCAGGTGCTGATCGGTCGCGGCGCACCGACCCTGCTGCCACAGCTGCTGGAGGGGGTAGACCGGGTCGCGCTGATCTACCCGCCCTCGCTGGCGCATTGGATCCCGGAGTTGGTCGCTGAGCTCACGCAGGAATTGCTGCCCCTGGAGGTGCCCGACGCCGAAGCGGCCAAGACTCCTGAGGTGCTGGCTCGCTGTTGGGACCAACTGGCTGAGGCCGGCTTCACCCGCTCGGACGCCATCGTCGGCTTCGGCGGCGGCACCACCACCGATCTGGCCGGCTTCGTGGCGGCCACCTGGTTGCGGGGCGTGCGCTACGTGGCGCTGCCCACCACCCTGCTGGGCATGGTCGACGCCGCCGTCGGCGGCAAGACCGGCATCAACCTGCCTGCCGGGAAGAATCTGGCTGGCGCCTTCTACGAACCGTTCGCCGTGATCTGCGATTTGGGCTACTTGACCACGCTGCCGGAAGCTGACGCCCGCGCAGGCCTTGCCGAAGTGCTGAAGTGCGGGTTCATCGTGGATCCGCAGATCCTGCACGCTTTCGTCGAGGATCCGGGGACGGCGCTGCAGGCGGGCAGCGACCTGCAGTGGGAGCTCATTCGCCGAGCCATTCAGGTGAAGGCCGACGTGGTCAGCGACGACTTCACCGAGCGCGGCGGCAGCACTGGCATCGGTCGCGAAATCCTGAACTACGGTCACACCTTGGCTCACGCGATCGAGGCGCGTGAGCAGTTCTCCCGGCGCCATGGCGAAGCGGTATCGATCGGGATGGTGTTCGCAGCAGAGCTTGCCCACCGCAGTGGGCTGATCGATGCTGAGCTGGTGGCTGAGCACCGGCGGATTCTGCAGTTGGCCGGCCTGCCGATCAGCTACCCGGGCGGGAATTGGCCGGCCCTGCGCGCCGCCATGAACCTGGACAAGAAGACCCGCGGTCATCGTCTGCGCTTCGTGGTGTTGACGGGGCTGGCCGAAGCCCGGATTCTCACCGAAATCGATGAAGACCTACTGACTGATTCCTACAACGCCATCGTGGAGGCCTGATGTACATTCCCGAACACTTCGCGCTCACCACTGAGCAGGCGATCGAGTTGCTCTCCCCGGTGCGCGCCGGTGACCTGGTGACCCATGGCCCCGGCGGCCTCGCGGCGACCTTCATCCCGATGATGTATGTGCCCGGCGACGGCTTCGGGCGGCTGCTCGGTCATGTGTCAAAGGTCAACCCGCAGTGGAAGGACCCCGGCGAGGCGCTGTTCATCGTCAACGGGCCCGACGACTACATCGACGCCGCGTGGCTGAGTCGTCCCGAGGCGGTCAGCGTGCCCACCTGGAACTACGTCACCGTCCACGCCCACGGCGAGCTGATCGCCCACCCGGAGCCGGAGTGGATGCTGCAGACCGTGCGTGAGCTGAGCCTGGCCCAGGGCGATGACACCGTGACCACCATGCCCGAGGAAGCGGTCGAGATCCTGCTGCGCTCGATCGTGGGAGTGGAGTTGCGGATCACCAAGCTGGTCGGCAAGGCGAAGATGAGCCAGAACAAGTCGCCCGAAGTGATCTCCCAGGTGATCGAAGGCCTCGCTGAGGCCGGCAATGCCGAGGCTGCCGACTGGATGCGGGAGCATTCGTTGCCGCGCGCCGAAGCCAAGGCTGCGCTGGTGGAGGGGATTCGCCGAGAGGCCCAGTCGGGCCGCTGAGGCGTCCAGTTCGCGGGTGGGGCCGCGGCTGGCTAGAATGAGCGGTCGCGATTTCCCCCAACTTTTCGAGAGCAGGCTAGCTGTGGCAACCATCTCCACCAACGACCTGAAGAACGGCGTTGTCCTCGACCTGGACGGCCAGTTGTGGACTGTGATCTGGTTCCAGCATCACAAGCCGGGCAAGGGCAACACCGTGGTGCGGTCCAAGCTGAAGCACGTGCTCACCGGCAAGGTCGTCGATCGCACGTTCAACTCCGACACCAAGGTTGAGTCGGCTCACGTTGATCGCCGCGAGATGCAGTACCTGTACCACGACGGCGAGGCCTACGTGTTCATGGACACCGAGACCTACGACCAGCTCGCCTTGGGCGAAGAGGTGGTCGGCGACGCCAAGAACTACCTGCTGGAGAACGGGATCGGCACGGTGGCGATGCATGACGGCACGCCGCTGTTCATCGATCTGCCGACCTCGGTCGAACTGGAGATCACCTACACCGAGCCGGGCCTGCAAGGGGACCGCTCCACCGGCGGCACCAAGCCGGCCACCGTGGAGACCGGCCTGCAGATTCAGGTGCCGCTGTTCATCAGCCAAGGCGAGAAGGTCAAGGTGGACACCCGGGACGGCAGCTACCTCGGTCGTGTCTGAGGTGACCGAGACCGAACCGACCAAGCGGGGCTCGACCCGCACCAAGGCGCGCAAACGCGCGCTCGACATCCTGTTCGAGGCCGACCTGAGGGCACTCCCGATCAGCGAGGTGCTGGCCGCGCACGTGGCCGAGAACACCCCGCCGGTACGCGAATTCACGGTGTCCTTGGTGGAGGGAGTCGCCGCCGAGACCGACCTCCTCGATGAGCTGATCGCCGGCACTCTGGCCGCGGGCTGGACGCTGGGTCGCATGCCTCGGGTCGATCGCAACCTGGCCCGATTGGCCGTGTGGGAACTGCGCGCAGCCGAGACCGACCCGGCGATCATCATCGCCGAGTACGTCAGTCTGGCCGATGGCCTGTCCACCGACGATTCGGCCACCTTCCTCAACGGAGTGCTCGCCCGCCTCGGCGCCAATCGCTGACGTCGGCTCCCACGGTCGCCGTCGAACTGTCGTCGGCCTGGCTGCCACGGCGGACGTCCGCTGGCGCTGTCACGCCGTGGCGTGATCGTCCTCGCCGCGGCTAGGGTCGTGGACGGGTCAGGCATCGCATCACTGTCTCGCTGGCCTGCAAGAGTCGTTCCGATGCAGATTCGAGGGCTTTCGAACCGATGGCGGCCGTGAGGAGCTCACTGACTCAGCTCGTCGCTGAGTTGTCGTCGCTGACCCGCCACACCGTTCGCGTGCTGGGGCGTCTCTGGGCTCCGGTGTTGTCGTTGATGCTGTTGGGCTGGGCCACTCAGCAGCTGTCGATCCTGATCGCCACCGAGGTTTCCGCGGTGTGGGCCTGGGGCGTCATCATCGTCCTGGCGGTGGGGGCGGTGATTCAACTGGCCACGGTCATCGCCGTTCTCCGAGTGGTCGCCGTCGACCTCGGGCTGCCGAAGATGCTCGCCGAGGCATCAACGGTGGAGTCGGTCGATGACGACCGCGACACCTCGCTGGTGGCACTCCTCAACATCACCATCCTGCCGTTTCTGGCGATGTATGTGGCCTTCGGCTATCTGCAGGACTACGCGGCCCGGCTCACCATCGTGGCCACCTACCGCAAAGGCATTGGCGATCTGCTCGGCGCGCTCAACCCGCTGGAAAACACCACCACCTTGATCGTGATGCTGGTGCTGCTGGGCGCAGGCTTCATCTTCAAAAGACTTGTTGATCCCTGGCAGAGGCGCACCCGCCATCCCCTCGTAGTGGGCGGCATTCAGATCATGGTCGAGGCGTGCCTGGCCTTCGTCGTGCTGCTGGGTGGCTATCGGGTCTATCAGTCGTTCAGTCTGTGGTGGGACAGTCGCCGAGTCAGCGCGTGGCTGGACCACGCCACATCGGCGGTCCTGGCACCGGTTCCCTCTGAGGTGACCAACGCGGTGGCCGCCACCTGGCAGGCGCTCAGCGGGCAGTTGTGGCCGGTGCTGGTCGACGGGCTGGCTCGCCCCCTGTTGTGGTTGGCCATGGCCGGGCTGGTCTTCGGATCGCGGGTGCTCACGTTGGCCGACTTGTGGCGGCTCGGACGTCCGGTGACTCACACGGCGACGCGGCGCGAGCAGGTTCTTGCTCGGCTACAGAGTCAGAGCAGCACCGCCCGCGGCGTACGAGCGATCGTGCTCAAGGCGCAGACTCTGGCCGCGAGCGGGATCGACGACACCGTCATTCCGGCGTGGCAGTCGCTTCGACTTGTGGTGCGCGCCGGGTGGCCGTTCCTCGGGGCGTTCGTGATCGGCTTCACCGCACTGGATCTGGTGGGCAAGCAACTCGAAGTGTGGGTGACCCGGCTCATCGGCGGGCAGTTGGTCGGCGTGTGGATCAAGATCTATCCGTTCTTGGACCTTCTCCCACTCGTGCTCGTGATGGGGGTGACCTGGGTGTTCCTCGCGGTGGCCTACACCCGGGCCTTGTCGATCTTCGCCGGCGAGGCCGGCGAGACCGTCGCCCCCGTTCTGGTGCCGCAGGTTCCTGGCGTCCTGCGGTCGCTACGCACAAGTCGCGTGCAAGCGATCACGGTGATCCTCGTCACCGCCTTGGTGGTCGCCGGCGCTGCGGCGGTTCCGGCGACGCCGGGCAGCCAGGTGGTGCACGCGAGCGTGCTGACGTCCACTGATCTCCATGGGCAACAGGTGTCGGTCGACCACCCCCGCTTCGCCACGGCGATCAGCATCGGTGGAAAGACCGTCACCACCGATGAGCTCTTCGTCATAGTCAGGGTGCAGGTCCGAAATCCCGGACCGAAGCCCGGATCGGTGGTGGCCACGTTCGTTTCAGGCCAATCGCGTTATCCGACGTGGGACTTCGGCGGCACGCCCACGGCGCCACCCGGCTTCCTGGTGGCGCAAGACGTCGTCTTCGAAGTGGACCCGAGTGCCGTCACACCGGACGCTCGACTGGTGTTCTCCGCCGTCGGGGAGAACATCGCCCTTCACGGCTACCAGAAGACGCTCGAGGTCGACCTGGCGCTGCCTCCCGGCGCCGTGGCCGCAACCCAGGAGGTGATCACCGTGTCCGACATGCCTGAGCGGGTGGGCGCATGACCGCATCCCTGCCATGGGCTCAGCGCCTCCTTCAGCGTCGGCGGGAGTTGCTCGCCGCCGCCGTCGCCATCGCGGTCGTGGCCAGCGCGGCCTGGCTGTGGGTTGCGGCCGGCGATGGCACGGTGACCTATCCGACCGTGCCCGCGGGGCAGACCCATCACGCCGGCGGGGCGACCTGGACGTTGACCCGGCTCACGGCGGTGAACACATTGCCTGGCGGTACTCGTCCGGTCACCGGGGCCGTCTTCGTGGTGGCCGACATTCAGGCGGATCTGAGCAACTTCGGCACCGACGACTTCTGCTCGTTGAGGCTCCATGTGCAGGCGTGGGAGTTCGACTCGGAAGTGGGGTATCTGCCCACGGACCCGATGGTGCGCACGAGTTGCCGTCGAGGCGATCGCGGGGTGGTGAGTGCCGCCTTTGAGGTGCCGGCGAGCCTCCTCGACCGGGTGGATGGTGTCGTCCTCGCCACCGCTGAAGGGCGAGCGACGGTGCTGGCCGGCCGGATCGGCTGAGGTCTACTGCTGCGGCAGCACGGTCAGCGGAAGCGTCGCGTACTGCACGCGGGCGTAGGAATCGACGTTCCAGTACGGTCCGGAGCCGAGGCCGAGGATGGTCGGGTCGGTGTACTCCATACTGAACACCGCACAGTCCATGGTGTCCCCGAGTTGATCCTGCCCATCGAGGGTGAAGGTGGCCTCGAACGGGATCGGCCGATTGGTCGGCGGCACGTACGCACGGCGCCAGGTGCCACCGAGAGCGAATGCCGAGACCACAGCGGCTTGGGTATGGACCGCCGGGCGCACGACCAAGTTGCCATAGTCGCCGACGATCGGTGCCAGGGGCTCTGGGTGCGGGTTGCGCACCTGGCCGGAAACCACCACCGTCCAGCTACCCGAGGACGTGCGTTGCGCGGTGGCGTGCTCGAGGGAGAACACCAGGTTGTTCGCGTCGATTTCGGTGCCCGGGGCCAGCTGAAGGTGGTCGGCGCGTTGTTCGAACCCGCCGAGCGCGGCCACGATGCCGATCGCCGCGATCAGGACGGCAGCGACCCCGACGACCAGCCGGCCAACCCAGGCCGGGGTGGAGGAATCCGGGGCCACAGGGGTGTCCGATTCGGGGCCGGACGGGGTGAGGACGTCCACGGAACCGGAGTCTAGCCTGCGTTCTGGATGCGGTCGCTGCACCAACCGGGAGTCCGCATTTGCTAGGCTCGTGCGGGTCCGTGAGCGGACCTGCCCGCCCAGGTGAAGGACATTCATGCCGTTGAGCCCTGCTACAGCCATATCGAAACCGGCAATTCTGGTTCTTGAGGACGGACGCACGTTCCGTGGCGTTTCGTTCGGGGCGGAGGGCGAAACCTTTGGGGAAGCCGTCTTCTCCACCGGGATGTCCGGCTACCAGGAGACGCTGACCGATCCCAGCTACCACCGCCAAGTGGTGGTGGCCACGGCACCGCATATCGGCAACACCGGCTGGAACGACGAGGACGACGAGTCCGACAAGATCTGGGTCGCCGGCTACGTCGTGCGGGATCTGTCGCGAGTGCGGTCCAACTGGCGCTCGAATCGCTCCCTCGACGACGAACTTCGCGCTCAAGGCGTGGTCGGGATCGCCGAGGTGGACACCCGGGCGCTGACCCGGCACCTGCGAGAGCGCGGGGCGATGCGGGTCGGCATCTCGACGATCGAACTCGATGCCGACAAGCTGCTGGCCAAAGTGCTGACCAGCCCGCAGATGGCCGGGGCGAACCTGGTCGCCGACGTCACCGTCTCCGAGCCTGAGTTGATCGCGGCAGTGGGGGAGAAGCGGTTCACCGTGGCCGCTATCGACCTGGGCATCAAGGACATGACCCCGACTCGGATGGCCGAGCGCGGCATCGAGGTGCACCTGCTGCCCGCCGCGAGCACGATCGAGCAGATCCAAGCGATCGCACCCGACGGCGTGTTCTTCTCCAACGGCCCCGGAGACCCCGCCGCGGCCAACGATGCGGTGGCTCTGCTCACCGAGGTGCTCAATGCCGACCTGCCGTACTTCGGCATCTGCTTCGGTAACCAGATCTTCGGACGCGCGCTGGGATTCGGCACTTACAAGCTCAAATACGGCCACCGCGGGATCAACCAGCCGGTGATGGATCGCAGCACCAACAAGGTCGAGATCACCGCCCACAACCACGGCTTCGCCGTCGACGCCCCGCTGGACGCCGCCACCGCGACTCCCTGGGGCGAAGCGCGGGTCTCGCACGTCAATCTCAACGATGACGTGGTCGAAGGCCTCGAACTGCGCAGCAGCGACGGCACCCTGCGCGGGTTCTCCGTGCAGTACCACCCCGAAGCGGCGGCCGGGCCCCACGATGCGGCTTACCTGTTCGACCGCTTCACCGAGATGATGGCCCAGCACCGGGCGTCCGCTACCGGAGAGGGCAACGCCTGATGCCACGCCGCACTGACATCTCCTCGATCCTGGTGATCGGTTCTGGCCCGATCGTCATCGGCCAGGCCTGCGAGTTCGACTACTCCGGCACCCAGGCCTGCCGGGTACTGCGCGAGGAGGGCTTCCGGGTCATCCTGGTGAACTCCAACCCGGCCACGATCATGACCGATCCGGAGTTCGCCGACGCCACCTACATCGAGCCGATCATGCCCGAGTACCTGGAGAAGGTGATCGCCAAGGAGCGTCCGGACGCTCTGCTGCCCACTCTCGGCGGGCAGACCGCGCTCAACGCTGCGGTAGCCCTCCACGAGCAGGGGATCCTGGCCAAGTACGGCGTCGAACTCATCGGCGCCTCGATTGATGCCATCCAGTCCGGCGAGGATCGGGAGAAGTTCAAGGAGATCGTCGCCTCCCTCGACGTCCCCGGCGTGAATCCCGAGGTGGCCCGCTCGGCCATCTGCCACAGCATGACCGAGGTGCTGGCTGCTGCCGAAGAACTCGGCTATCCGCTGGTGGTGCGCCCCAGCTTCACCATGGGTGGGGTGGGTTCGGGCTTCGCTCACGATGAGGGCGAGTTGCGTCGGATCGCCGGCTTCGGGTTGTCGGCCTCACCGGTCACCGAGGTGCTGATCGAGGAGTCGGTGCTCGGCTGGAAGGAGTACGAGCTGGAGGTGATGCGGGACAAGGCCGACAACGTCGTGATCGTCTGCAGCATCGAGAACCTCGACCCGATGGGCGTCCACACCGGCGATTCCATCACCGTCGCGCCGGCGATGACCCTCACCGACCGGGAATACCAGGCCATGCGCGATGTCGGTATCGCGGTGATCCGCGCGGTCGGCGTCGACACCGGCGGCTGCAACATCCAGTTCGCGATTCATCCCGACAACGGTCGGATGATCGTCATTGAGATGAATCCGCGGGTTTCCCGCTCGTCCGCCCTGGCCAGTAAGGCCACTGGTTTCCCGATCGCCAAGATCGCTGCCCGGGTGGCGGTCGGCTACACCCTCGACGAGATCCCCAACGACATCACCGCCGAGACCCCGGCCTCGTTCGAACCGACGCTGGACTACGTGGTGGTGAAGGCGCCGCGGTTCGCCTTCGAGAAGTTCCCTGGCGCCGACACCACCTTGACCACCCACATGAAGAGCGTCGGCGAGGCGATGGCCATCGGCCGCAACTTCACCGAGGCCCTCGGCAAGGCGCTGCGGTCGTTGGAGGACGCTAAGGCGGGCTTCGACTTCACCTCCCCGATCACCGACACCCTGGCCGACGTGCTCGCCCAGGCCAGCCGTCCCCACGACGGACGCCTGCAGTTGGTGATGAAGGCCTTCCGGCTGGGTGCTACCGACGACCAGATCTTCGACGCCACCAAGATCGATCCCTGGTTCCTCGACCAGTTGCGGTTGATCTATGACGTGGCCGAAGAAGTACGTCATGCCCCTGAACTCACTGCCGACCTCCTGCGACGCGCCAAGCGCCACGGGCTGGCCGACACCCAGCTGGCCAAACTGCGCAACCTCAGCACCGACGTGGTCCGTGGGCTGCGCTGGGCGCTGGGAGTGCGTCCGGTGTTCAAGACCGTCGACACCTGCGCGGCCGAGTTCGCCGCCCGGACGCCCTACCACTACTCCTCCTACGACGAGGAGACCGAGGTGCAGCCACGCACCAAGGAGGCGGTGCTGATCCTCGGATCGGGGCCGAACCGGATCGGACAGGGCATCGAGTTCGACTACTCCTGCGTGCACGCCGCGATGGCGCTGCGCGAGGCCGGCTACGAGTCGGTGATGGTCAACTGCAACCCCGAGACGGTCTCCACCGACTACGACACCTCCGATCGGCTCTACTTCGAGCCGCTCACCGAGGAGGACGTCCTGGAGGTCTTCCACGCCGAGGCGGCGGCCGGCCCCGTGGCCGGTGTGATCGTCCAGCTGGGCGGCCAGACACCGCTGAAGCTCGCCCAGGCGTTGAAGGATGCCGGCGTGCCGATCGTCGGCACCCAGCCCGAAGCCATCAACCTGGCCGAGGAACGCGGCGCCTTCGGCAAGGTGCTCACCGACGCCGGGCTGCCGGCTCCGGCCTACGGCATGGCCGAGTCCGCCGAGCAGGCACTGGCGATCGCCCACGACATCAGCTACCCGGTGCTGGTGCGTCCCAGTTACGTGCTGGGCGGTCGCGGCATGGAGATCGTCTACGACGACGCCTCGCTGGTGGGCTACATCGAGCGCGCCACGGACATCACCCCGTCACGTCCGGTGCTGGTCGACCGCTTCCTTGACGACGCCATCGAGATCGACGTGGACGCCCTCTACGACGGCACGGAGCTGTCCCTCGGCGGTGTCATGGAGCACAGCGAGGAAGCCGGCATTCACTCCGGCGACTCGGCCTGTTCGCTGCCGCCGATCACCTTGGGTAACGAGGTGATCGATCAGATCCGGACCTCCACCGAGGCGATCGCTCGCGGCGTGGGCGTCCGTGGTCTGCTCAACATTCAGTTCGCGCTGCTGTCGGATGTGCTGTACGTGCTGGAAGCCAATCCGCGCGCTTCTCGGACGGTGCCCTTCGTGTCCAAGGCCACCGACACCCCATTGGCCAAGGCGGCGACGCTGATCTCGATGGGGGCCACCATCGCCCAACTGCGCGAACAGGGCGTGCTGCGTCCGGTCGGCATGGACGGCACCACCACCTTGGAGGCCGCGCCGATCGCGGTGAAGGAGGCGGTGATGCCGTTCAACCGGTTCCGCACCGCCGACGGCTCGTGGGTAGACACCCTGCTCGGCCCGGAGATGAAGTCCACCGGCGAAGTGATGGGGCTGGACGTGACCTTCGGCACGGCTTTCGCCAAGAGCCAGGCCGCCTCTTTCGGAAACGTGCCCACCGCCGGCACCGTGTTCATCTCGGTGGCCAACCGTGACAAGCGTCACGCCATCTTCCCGGTGAAGCGGCTGGCCGATCTGGGCTTCGAAGTCCTGGCCACCGAGGGCACCGCCCAGGTGCTGCGCCGCCAGGACGTGGACGTCACCCGCATTCGCAAGGCATCTCAGGGGCCCGGCCCGGAGGGGGAGAAGACGATCGTGCAGGCCATCCTTGATGGCGAGGTCGATCTGATCTTCAACACTCCCCACGGCCAGTCCCGCGACGGCAGCCCCCGCAAGGATGGGTGGCAGATCCGCTCGGCGGCGATTCTGGCCGACGTGCCCTGCGTGACCACCGTTCAGGGTTTGAGCGCCTGTGTCCAGGGCATCGAGGCGCTGCGCCGAGGTGCGGTGGACGTCCGATCGTTGCAGGAGTGGTCGGCCGGCGTCCGGGCCGAGATCGCAGAACGGAGCTGAGATGGCCTTGCCCGTCCCGGTCCTGAAAGCCGGCTACGAGCGGCTGATTCGGCCCGTGCTGTTCGCCAGCTACGGCGGCGATCCGGAGGCCATTCATGAGCGGATGATCGAGGTGCTGGCCGGGCCCGGCTCCGATCCTCGCCTGCAGGCTGCGCTGCGCCGGCTCGTCACCACTGCCGGTCGCCCTACCCAGGTGGCCGGCATTCGGTTCGCCTCCCGGGTGGGCCTGGCCGCGGGGCTGGACAAGGACGCTTCGGCCGTCCTGGCCTGGCGAGGTCTGGGCTTCGGGTTCGCCGAGCTGGGCACGATCACCGCGAAGGGCCAGCCGGGCAACGACCGTCCACGGGTGTTCCGGCTGCCTGCCTCGGCAGCGATCATCAACCGGATGGGCTTCAACAACCCCGGCGCGGAGGCAGTGGCCGCGACCCTCGCCGCGCGCGGGGTGTATCGGGGCAATGGCGCGGCCGGGATGCCGGTGGGCATCTCCATCGGCAAGACCAAGATCGTGCCGGTCGAGGACGCCGTCGAGGACTACCTCACTTCGCTACGAGTGCTCGCGCCGCACGCCGACTACATCGCGGTCAACGTGTCCAGCCCGAACACTCCTGGGCTCCGTCAGCTCCAGGGCGCCGATGAACTGCGCGCCCTGGTGACCGCGCTGGTCGCCGAGGCCCGCACCTTGGCCGGTGAGCACAACGCGCCCCTGCCCATCCTGGTGAAGATGGCCCCCGACTTGACCGCCGATCAGCTCGATGAGGTGGTCGAGGTGGCCACCGTCTCCGGCGCGGCGGGGCTGATCGCCACCAACACCACCCTGGCGCGCTCCGGCGTGTCACCGACCGAGGCGGGCATCACGACCGAAGCCGGTGGACTGTCCGGTGCGCCGCTGTCGCGGCGTTCGCTGGAGGTGGTGGCCCATCTGGCGAATCGGACGCAGCTGCCGATCATCGGCGTCGGCGGGATCATGGCACCGCATCACGCGATGGCCATGTTCGATGCCGGAGCCAGCTTGGTGCAGCTGTACACCGGCTTCCTCTACGGTGGCCCCGCATTGGCCGCCGGCATCAATCGACTCGATCTGGCTAGGGTGAACTCGTGAGTGGATATTGGCGACGGCTGCAGGATGTCACCGCTGAGCGCGGCCCGATCTGTGTCGGCATCGACCCCCATCCGGCCTTGCTGCAGGCCTGGGGGCTGAGCACGGACGCGTCCGGCCTGGAGCAGTTCAGCCGTCAGGTGATCGAGGCTCTCGGCGACCAGGTGGCCGCGTTCAAGCCCCAAGCTGCCTTCTTCGAGGCCTATGGGTCGGCTGGCGTGGCGGTGCTGGAGCGGGTCATTGCCGACATCGCCGGCACCGGGGCGCTCAGCATCATCGACGCCAAGCGTGGCGATATCGGCTCCACGATGGAGGCCTACGCCGACGCATACCTCGCCGACGGCTCGCCGCTGGCCGGCGACGCAGTGACGTTGTCGCCCTACCTTGGTTTCGGGTCGCTGGCCCCGGCCTTCGCGCGCGCGCAGCAGTACGAGCGCGGCGTCTATGTGTTGGCCCGTACGTCCAATCCGGAGGGCGGCGGCATTCAGTTGGCCCTGACCGAAGATGGTTCGGTGGTGCAGTCGATCATCGACGCGGCCGCTGAGGCGAATCGCAGTTCTCGCGTGCGGGCAATCGGCGTCGTGGTCGGTGGAACCCACGAAAGCCTGGGCTGCGACCTCAGCGACTTCAACGGGTCGATCCTGGTTCCCGGAATCGGATTCCAAGGTGGTCGCATTAGCGATTTGCCCGCGCTTTTCGGCGACGCCACCGATCAGGTGCTGGCCGTAGTGGGACGGGGAGTCATCGGTGCTGGGCCTGATGCGGGGGCGATGCGCGCCAAGGTGTCGGAGCTGCTCGCTGAGGCTGGCCGCTGAAGATCAGTGTTCGCTCCTTGATTTTCCCTTTGCAAGACGTGGCGCCGGGCACCGAGAAACGCTAGGTTATGGCCGTAAATCATCCCCTTGACAACGCGACGAAGGCATTGACGTGACGATTCCTCAGCTCACCACTGAACAGCTCGAAGCCGCTCGGGCGGCTGCCACCGAAGCTCGGCGTCGCCGCGCCGACCTCAAGGGCAAGGTGCGTTCCGGCGCTCTGAGCCTGTCGGGGGCTCTGGACGCCGCCTCCGGCGATGACGTCCTGGCTCACGTCAAGGTGGTCGACCTCCTCAAGGCTCTGCCGCGAGTGGGGGAGAAGCGCGCCGGGCTCGTCATGGAGCGCCTCGACATCGCCCCGAATCGTCGGATTCGTGGGCTCGGCCGGCATCAGGTGGCCGGTCTGAAGGCCGAGTTTCAGTGACAGGTAGTTGCAGTGACAGGTGACGTCACCGTCATCTCTGGGCCCTCCGGGGTCGGCAAGGGCACCGTGGTGCGGGCATTGGCGTCCGCGCATCCGCAGGTGTGGGTCTCAATCTCGGCCACGACCCGTCCGCCGCGAGTAGGGGAGCGGGACGGGGTCGACTACTTCTTCATCGACGACGCCGCTTTCGACGAGCTGATCGCCAACGACGGTCTGCTGGAGTGGGCGACAGTGCATCGCTCCGCTCGTTACGGCACCCCGGCGGCACCGGTGGAGGCTGCGGTCGCCGCCGGACGTCGGGTCATCCTGGAGATCGAGTTGCAGGGCGCGCGCCAGGTTCGTGATCGCCTCCCCGGGGCGCGTTATGTGTTCCTCGCCCCTCCCAGCGATGAGGCGCTGCGCGACCGACTCACCGGACGAGGCACGGAAACCCCCGACCAGGTGGCCCGACGGATGGAGACGGCGGCCATCGAATTGGCCGCTCGCAACGAGTTCGACCACATCGTGGTCAACGATGATTTGGGCCAAGCGGTGGCCGAGTTGGTAGAGTTGTTAGGTCTGTGACGGCCGCAGGCGCTGAACCGCGGCCGACCACCCATCTGATCAGGAAGCTGAACTTGACCACTCACACTCCCGAGGGGATCACCAACCCTCCGATCGACGAACTGCTGACCAAGGTCGATTCGAAGTATCGGCTGGTGCTTTTTGCCGCCAAGCGGGCCCGCCAGATCAACGCCTACTACTCCCAGCTCGGTGAAGGGCTGCTGGAGAACGTCGGCCCCCTGGTCGACATCGGCATCCAGGAGAAGCCGCTGACCATTGCCTTGCGCGAAGTGAGCGCAGGCGTCCTGGAATGCACCGACATCGATCCGGAGGCCGAGGCTGCCGCGCGCGCCGAAGCCGTCGCCGATCCGGACTTCTCGCTTGACCCGTTCGGCACTGACGACCTGGCCTGAGCCGGTTTGTCGGCGTCCGCAGCGCGCCTGAGGGCTCCGCTGCCCGAGTCAGTGCGCGAAAGGAAATCAGCGTGAGCCGCCTGTTCACCTCCGAGTCGGTCACCGAGGGGCATCCCGACAAGGTCGCCGAC
>JAJTBJ010000044.1 GCA_021286985.1 Propionibacteriales bacterium
AGGGCTCATAGCGGCACCCACCCACCTCGGCGGCGGCCTGTAACCCGGCGTCACGGGCGTCACGGGCCGCGCGGTCACGCTTTGTCGACAAATCGGCTTGGCTACAGAAGGAGGTCGACGATCCGCTGCAGGTCGTCGGCGCCGGCGTAATCGATGACGATCCGTCCGCGTTTGGCACTGCCCGAGATCGTCACCCGGGTGTCGAGTCGTTCGGAAAGCTCACCGCGGAGGCGCTCGGCGCCCGGTGCGGGCGTCACCGGCTTCTTACTGCGGGGGGCACGCTTCTCGCCGTGCTCACCCAGGGAGACGATCTCCTCGGTCGCGCGCACAGACAGCCCCTCGGCGACGATCCGCGTGGCCAACTTCTCCATCGCAGCGGCGTCCGGGAGCATCAGCAACGCCCGGGCATGACCGGCGCTGAGCACACCCGCGGCAACCCGACGCTGCACCGCGGCCGGCAGTTGCAGCAAACGGATCGTGTTGGAGATCTGCGGACGCGACCGCTTGATCCGCGTGGACAACTCCTCTTGGGTGCACCCGAAGTCGGCGAGCATCTGCTGGTAGGCGGCGGCCTCTTCCAGCGGATTCAACTGCGCCCGGTGCAGGTTCTCCAGCAGGGCGTCCCGGAGCAGGTCGGCTTCCTCCGTACGCCGGACGATCGCCGGAATTGTCGACAAACCGGCTTTTTGGCTGGCGCGGAGGCGTCGCTCGCCCATGACCAGCTCGTAGGTGCCGTCATCGAGGGGACGGACCACGACCGGCTGCAACAGCCCCACCTCGCTGATCGAGGCGACGAGTTCAGCCAAGGCATCCTCGTCAAACACCAGTCGCGGCTGCTTCGGGTTGGGCGTGATGGAGGCGATGGGAAGCTCCGCGAAGCGGGCCCCGGACACCTCTCCCGACGGCGCCTCCGATGTGGTCGGGGCCAACTCGGGATCGGTGCGCTGCAGCAGGTCACCCAGGCCCTTGCCGAGGCCGGTACGACGGGGGGCGTTCACGCTAGTTCTCCTTCGTGGCTGCGCCGCGGTGGGCGAGTTCCTCGGCGGCGTCCAAGTACGCCTGGGCGCCGGCCGAAGCGGCATGGTAGTTGATCACGGACTGGCCATAGCTCGGTGCCTCCGACACCCGCACCGAGCGCGGGATCGTCGCACCCAACGTCTCATTGGGGAAGTGTCGCCGCACCTCGGAGGCCACCTGGGAGGCCAGGCGGGTGCGTGAGTCGAACATCGTGAGGAGCACCGTGGACAGGTACAGCCGCTCGTTCATCGATCCCTTCACCAGGTTGATGGTGCGCAGCAGCTGGGTGACGCCTTCCAGCGCGTAGTACTCGCACTGGATCGGGATCAGGATCTCGTCGGCCGCTACTAGTGCGTTGAGCGTCAACAGGCCCAGCGACGGCGGGCAGTCGATGAAGACGTAGTCAGGGTGATGGCTGGCGCGGAAGTCGCGGAGCGCATGGAGGAGGCGACTCTCCCGACCAGGAACGGTCACCAGGCCGATCTCCGCACCGGCGAGATCGAGAGTTGCCGGCAAGACCCACAAACCGGGGGCCTCTGGCGAGCGCTGCACGAGTTCACCGATGGAGACCTCTCCAGACAGCGCCTCATAAGTGCCCTGGACCCCCTCGCCATGATCGATGCCGAGCGCGGTGGACGCGTTGCCCTGCGGGTCGAGGTCGATGACCAGCACTTTGAGCCCACCCTGAGCCAGGGCGGTGGCGAGATTCACCGCGGTGGTGGTCTTGCCGACGCCACCCTTCTGATTGGCGATCACCATGGTGCGGGTCTTTGTGGGGCGTGGGAGACGCGTTTCACGTGAAACACCCTCGGCCAGATCGTCGGCCGCCTCACGCTCTTCTGGGACCTCCGGCCCGTCGAACGCCACGCGGCGCGCGGTGCTACCTGTCATCGTCATCCGAACTCCTGCGACCGTCCATGTTTCACGTGAAACCTCACAATAGGGCCAGCGGGTCCGTCCCTGATCGTCAGGGAGGTCACCGCCCGCCAGCCGAACACCCTACCGGTGGGTGAGCTCGATCACCCAGGTCGGCTCGTCCACTACCGGCACCCTCACCTCATGCACGCGACCGACCAAACCGGCCTTACTCAGGGCTCCACTCGCCTCGGCCAACTCGGCGGCAGCTGTCTGACCCTTGAGGGCCAACATCGACCCACCCCGGGCCAGCAGCGGTCGAGTCCAGCCGACCAGGCGGGCCAATGGTGCGACCGCCCGGCTGGTGACCACCTGGTACCGAGCCTGGTGCTCTTCAGCTCGCGCTCGAACCACAGACACCCGGTCAGCCAACCCCAGCTCAGCGACCGCCAACTCCAGGAACTCACTGCGCCGCAGGAGCGACTCCACCAAGGTCACCTGTAGATCGGGACGAAGGATCGCCAGCGGCAGGCCGGGCAGGCCGGCGCCCGACCCGACGTCGACCACCGAGGCGCCGAACGGAATCAGGCCGGCCCCGGCGACACTGTTGAGCACGTGGCGCTCCCACAGCCGGTCGCCCTCACGCGGCCCGATCAGACCCCAGGAAATGCCTCGATCAAGCAATATGTCTACATATTGCTTGATCGTCTCGGAGTTGTCGCCGAAATGCTCGGCGAACCGTTCCATCAGGCCTTCGGCAGAACCACGACGCGGCGCTGGGGCTCCTCGCCCTCGGACTCGCTCACCAGACCGGCGGCAGCCACCACGTCATGCACGATCTTGCGCTCGAACGGGTTCATCGGGGCCAACCGGACGGCCTCGCCGCTCTCGGTCACCGACGCCACAGCGTCCTCCGCCAAGTCCTGCAACACCTTGCGGCGCTTGTCGCGGTAGCCGGCCACGTCCAGCATCAGCCGACTGCGATGTCCGGTCTCGGTCATCACTGCCAGTCGAGCCAGCTCCTGCAGCGCTTCCAGCACCTCGCCGTTACGTCCTACCAGCATGTCGCCGTCGGTGACGATCGAGATGTGGGCGCGGCCACCCTCGGTGTAGGTGTCGATGTCGCCGTCCAGATCGGCGATGTCAAGCAACTCTTCGAGGTAGTCAGCGGCGATTTCGCCCTCGTTGTCCAGCGCGGCAACGCGCTTCGACGGCGCCTCGACCGACGCGTCGGACTCTTCGACCTCGACCTCGACCACCTCGGTCGTCTGGTCCACTTCTTCACTCATTTGGGGCTCCTTGGTCACTTCTTACGCTTGGCCCGGGTGTCCTTGCGCGGCTGTTGGCGCTCGATCACCTGACGCTGCACCCGCGGAGCGGGATCGTCGTCGGACGGCGTGGGGCTTTCGGGGGTCGGGGTACCGCCTTGGCGGCTCACCGTGGTGGTGCTGGCAGCTGCCGGGGCCGGGCGCTTTGAGCCTCGGCGCTTGGCTGCCACTTCTTCGGGATCCAGACCCTTGGCGCGCATCCGCTCTTCCCAGTCGACATAGGCCGGGGTGCCGGGGGCCGGGTTGTTGTGGATCAGGATGTACTGCTGGCCCATGTTCCACAGGTTGGTGGTCAGCCAGTAGATCAGCACACCGATCGGGATGTTCACACCCATGAACAGGTACATCACCGGGAACAGGTAGAGCATCATCTTCTGCTGCTGAGCCATCGGACCAGTCAGCGCCTCCGGAGGCATGTTCTTGCCCATCAGCTGCAGCTGGGTGATGAACAGCACCACGGTCATCAGCACCACCAGCGAAGCGGTCACCCACTGCGTCGCGCCGAAGGTCGTGAACGGCATGAAGGTCGCCGAGATCGGTGCTCCGAAGATGGTCGCGTGCTGCAGCGACTGCACCAGCGCCCAGTCCTGCTGGAAGAACTGACCGATGACCTCGTTGGTATTGGTCGCCCGCGACACGCTGTTGAGTACGTAGAACAGTGACAGGAAGATCGGCATCTGCAGCAACAGCGGCGTGCAGGACGCCATCGGGTTGACGCCCTCTTCCTTGTACATCTTCATCGTCTCTTGGCCGAGACGCTCGCGGTCGTCGCCGTACTTCTCGTTCAGCGCCTTGATCTTCGGCTGCAGCAGCTGCATGTTGCGCGAGGAGTTGATCTGCTTCACGAACAGCGGAATCAGCGCGGTCCGGATCACCGCGGTCAGCAGCACGATCGACAGGGTCCACGTCCACCCCGAGTCGGTCGGCATACCCAGGCTGGTCAGCAGCCAGTGGAAGCCCACCAGGATGCCCGACACCGCCCAGTACAGCGGATACATCGCCGCGTTCAATGCGCCGAGGAAGTCATCCCACAGCGTCAGCGGAATCAGCATCGAGATCATGTTCACCCTCTATGCGGCTCAGGCCGCGTGCTTGGTTGAGTGGTCGTGGTTGCAGTCATGCGCAGCCGCAGCCTTCGCCGCTTGTTCGGCAGCCCATTCCGCGGCCGCCGGCGTTCCCGGCACCGGGTCGTAGCCACCGAGTGACCAGGGGTGGCAACTCGCCAGCCGCTTGGTCGCCAAAAAGGTGCCCTTGATCGAACCGTGCACGGTGACGGCCTCCAGCGCGTAGGCCGAGCAGGAGGGGTAGTACTTGCACACCGGTCCGTAGAGCGGCGAAATGATCGCCCGGTACACCTTCAACAGCCCGATCAGCAGGTACTTCATGCCGCCAACCGATCCACGCAGGCGCCGAAGGCAGCGGAGAAGTCCTTACCGAGGTCGGCGTGGTCGGCTCCCGGCAAGGCGCGCACCACCACATCGACACCAAACGGCGCCGAGGGCAGCGCGGCCGCAGCAAGATGCCGCAGGCGCCGCTTCACCCGGTTACGGACGACGGCCTTGCCCACGGCCTTGGAAACGATGAACCCCGCACGGGACGGGGGAAGATCGGTTCGACGGGCATGCACAACCACGCAGTTGCGCCCGGCACGGACGCCCTGCCGCATGGTGTCGCGAAACTCGCCGGCTCGGCGCAGTCGCGAAGCCGAACCCAGCACCTGATCCGGCTTCAGCCGGCCAGGCGGGCGCGGCCTTGACGACGTCGGGCCGAAATGATGGCGCGCCCGGCGCGGGTCCGCATGCGCAGACGGAAGCCATGGGTGCGGCTGCGACGCCGGTTGCTCGGCTGGAAAGTGCGCTTGCTCACGCGAATGCTCCACTGTTCGATGGTCTGGTACATATGCGCCGTGGGGCGCACGGGTGCCACGAAGGCGACTGGCTAACGATACGCGGACGTCCGGCACTCGGGCAAACCAGAGTCCCGCGACCACGAAGTCGAGCCGACACGCCGTACGAGTTCAAGAAGAATTTCGAGATCGTTTGCGAAGCGGTCGCGACCTAGGTAGGTTTTTTCTCGCCAACGGGGGATCGGTCCCGGGCTTTCGCCTTTCCATACACAGTCTGTGGACAACTGTGTGGACATCGGCGATCTGGGCGAAGGAGGGGTCGGCTAGCGCCTATGTCGGAAGTTCCCGCACCCCAACCTCCCAACGCAGACCTCGCCGCCCTGTGGGATCACGTCACCACGAACTCGGAGACCGCCACTCGCGGTTGGATCTCGGCGATCACTCCGGTCGCCATGCACGACTCCTTGCTGATCGTCGCCGTCGCCAACGACTTCACCCGAGACCGGGTGGAATCCCGCCTGCGAGCCTCGATCGAATCACAGCTCACCGACTACCTCGGCACCCCCACCCGACTCGCGATCACGGTCGATCCCAACCTGTCGGTCGATAGCGCCGTCGACTACGACGACGCTGAGCCGGCGCCGGTCGAGCCGGAGCCCGTCGTCCCCGCTACCCCCACCCGGGCGCAACGCAGCTCGTTCCCTGATCGACTCAATCCCAAGTACTCCTTCGAGTCCTTCGTCATCGGCAGCTCCAACCGCTTCGCCCATGCTGCGGCCGTGGCTGTCGCCGAAGCTCCCGGCAAGGCGTACAACCCGCTGATGATCTACGGCGACTCCGGGCTGGGCAAGACCCACCTCCTCCACGCGGTGGGTCACTACATCCGCAACTACTACGACCGGGTGCGGGTGAAGTACGTCTCCACCGAAGAACTCACCAACGACTTCATCAACTCGATCTCAGAGAACCGGACGGCCGAGTTCCGCCGCCAGTACCGCGACATCGACGTCCTCCTGGTCGACGACATCCAGTTCCTGGAATCCAAGATCCAGACCCAGGAAGAGTTCTTCCACACCTTCAACACCCTGCACACCGCGCAGAAGCAGATCGTGCTCACCTCCGATCGCCCGCCCAAGGCGCTCGAGGCGCTGGAGCCACGCCTGCGCAGCCGTTTCGAGTGGGGTTTGATGACCGACATCCAGCCGCCCGACCTTGAGACCCGGATCGCGATTCTGCGTAAGAAGGCCGCCGCCGAGCGCCTCACCGCCGGCCCGGACGTCCTGGAGTTCATCGCCAGCCGGATCAAGACCAACATCCGCGAACTCGAAGGTGCGCTCATTCGCGTCACCGCGTTCGCCAGCCTCAACCGCCAGGAAGTCGATCTGTCCCTGGCTGAGATCGTGCTGCGTGACCTGATCCCCGAAGGCGGCGAGACCCAGATCACCTCCTCGGCGATCATGACTCATGTTGCCGACTACTTCGCCGTCACCGTCGACGAACTCTGCGGGCAAAGCCGCACCCACGTGCTGGTGACTGCGCGCCAGATCGCGATGTACCTGTGCCGCGAGCTCACCGAGCTGTCACTGCCGAAGATCGGCCAGTTGTTCGGCGGCCGTGACCACACCACCGTGATGCACGCCGATCGCAAGATCCGCCAGCTGCTGCGCGAACGTCGCAGCGTGTTCAATCAGGTCGCCGAGATCACCACCCGGATCAAGCAGTCTCCCCTGCGCTGACCTGAGGACTTATCCACAGATTCGGTCGAGCGTGGTCGACCCGAATCCTGGGTCGCCTAGGTTCGAACGCGAGCACCACGGTCTTTGCCACCACCCCGTTCGCCGAGCCCCAGCGAGGTTTCAACCATGCGCGTTCGTCTTCTTCTCACGGTCTTCACCAGTCTCGTCCTCACTGGGTGTGGCCTCACCGGAGTCGGTGCGCCCTCGCCCCGCACACCCGATCCGCTACCAGGCAACACTCAGCCGCAGCCGTCTGCGGCGCCCACCGACCTGCCGTTCCTGGCGAGCCGCCTCACCAGCGACGGCCCGTTTGCTCTCGATGTCGCCGTGCGTGAGGTTCGCACCGGTGCCGCGGCAATGACGGTCACGATCTCGGTGACCAACCGCAGCACGCTCACCAGGGCCTGGACCGTCGGCGACTTCTTCGACGACGGCACCACCACCGGCCCGACCGACCGCGGCTGGACGGCTGGCGGGATCACCGTCATCGACACCTCTGCGGCGAAACGCTACCTGCCGGCTCGTACCGCCGACGGCACCTGTATGTGCAGCCTGGGCCTGTTCAACACTTCGGTCTCGGCGGGCCAAACCGTGTTCGTCAGCGCGATCTACCAGGCCGTGCCTCCCGAAGTCACGAGCGTCGCTGTCGACGTCCCCCACGCCGGCACCTTCACCGGGATTCCCGTCAGCCGATGAGGTCGCAACTCACTGCGGTTGGCGTAGCCGTTGCGATCATGGCCGCTCCACCCGCAGCCGCCACCGCCACTCCGCCCACTCCCGTCCCGCCGGCCATCGTCGTGCCCATCCCCGTCGGGACGCCAGCCAGTTGGCCGGTCCAGAGCGTCGCCGGCGTCCAGGAAATGCACTTCTCCTCAGCCAACATCGACGGATCGGTCACCGAGAGCGACGATGGTCACCTCTTCATCCTCACCGCGGACGTGATGTTCGCCTACAACAAGGCGAAGCTCACCGCGAAGGCGAAGGCCACTCTCACCACAATCGCCAAACAGCTGACTACCACCCCACCCACCCAGATCAGAGTCACCGGCTTCACCGACTCCGACGGCTCGGCCGCAGCCAACCGCACCTTGTCGAAGAAGCGGGCCAAGGCCGTGGCCGCCTTCCTCGCCGCGCGGTTACCGTCCAGCACGGCGATCACGGCGGTGGGCAAGGGCGAAACCCACCCCCGCGCGAGCAACGCGACGAAGGCCGGACGCGCCCTCAACCGTCGCGTCGAGCTCACTATCCCCAGCTAGGGGCAGATCTCCACAGCCGCGCGGCCCAGACTCGCCGTCATGCCGGTTCTCTCGGCCCACCACCCTGACAAGCACTTTTACCCCATACGGTTGACCCACCCCCCACACGGGTGACAACCGGTGTCCCCCCAAGGGGGGACGTTGTACACCGCTGTGGGTAACTCTGGGGATAACTCACTGGCCCTGTGCACGTTTGTACGGACCCCCCGGCCCGTCCTCAAATCCTCCCCGTGTGATTTCGGGTTCTCCACACCGACCATCCACACCCCGACACGCGGTGCCAGAAGCCCACATGCCCGTTGTCCACGTCATCCACAGGCCCTACTACCTCTATGAATTAGTTAGCTATCAATCCGAGTCAAAGTCAGGCTTGTGCACACTCTCCAGGTCAGGCACTCATGCTCGCGGTCAGACTGCACACCGTCTTGCAGCTCAGCGGCCTTCCGCCGGTGCGTTGCGTCGATATGATCAACCACACCCGTGTCATTCCTAGGGGGCAATAGTGAAGATCCGTCTTGAGCGCGACGTGTTGGCTGAGGCCGTGGCTTGGGCTGCCCGCAGCCTGCCCACCCGCCCGAGCGTGCCGATCCTGGCAGGCCTGTTGGTGAAGGCCTCCGGTAACCAGGTGGTGATGAGCAGCTTCGACTACGAGACGTCCGCTCAGATCACCGTGCCCGCCCAGGTCTCCGATGAAGGCGTGGCCCTGGTCTCTGGTCGCCTGCTGGCCGACATCGCCCGGTCCCTGCCGAACAAGACCGTCGAAATCAGCTCCGACGAGACTCGGATGGAGCTCGTCTGCGGCACCGCCCGGTTCACCTTGCAGACCCTGCCGGTAGTCGACTACCCGGCCCTGCCGGAAATGCCCGAGGCCACCGGCGTCATTCCCAGCGAGGAGTTCGCCCGCGCTGTCGCGCAGGTGGTCGCGGCCGCCGGACGTGACGAGCTGCTGCCGGTGTTCACCGGCGTGCGCCTCGAGATCGAGAACGCCACTTTGTCGCTGCTGGCCACCGACCGCTACCGGATGGCGCTGAAGGAACTCGACTGGAACCCGCGCAGCAGTGCGGAGGGTGCAGCCCTGGTGCCGGCGCGCGTCCTGGCCGAGACCGCGAAGTCGATGACCTCGGGCGAATCGGTCACCGTGAGCCTGGCTGCTGGTGGCTCTGGCGACGGCCTGATCGGCTTCGAGGGCACCGGCACCGCCGGCGTCCGCCAGATCACCACCCGGTTGTTGGACGGCGAGTTCCCCAAGGTGCGGCACCTGATGAATGTGCAGCCGGCGGTCACCGTTCGGGCCAACACCGCCGACCTGATGGCCTCGGTCAAGCGCGTAGCGTTGGTCGCCGAACGCAACACCTCGCTGCGGATGTTGATCGGCGAAGGCTCGATCACGCTGGAAGCCGCGACCGGCGACCAGGCCCAGGCAGTCGAAGCCCTCGAAGCCGAGGTGGTCGATGTGGCCGGTGGTGGGCTGGCGATGACGGCGGCCGGCTTCAACCCGCACTACCTCTCGGATGCGTTGTCGGCGTTGGATTCGGCCTTTGTGGAGTTCTCCTTCACTGCGCCGGGCAAGCCGTGTCTGCTGATGGGCTTGTCCGAGCTGGACGGCGAACCGATCGCCGACTACCGGCACGTGATCATGCTGATGCGCCTGCCCGCGTGACCTCTGATGTCGGTGCCGGACGTGGGGGCGGTTGGCCTGCCGCGTCCGGTGACCTGATCGGCGGTGAGCGATGTTCGTCACTCATCTGAGCCTGGCCGACTTCCGGTCCTACGCGCATGCCGAGGTCGCGCTGGAATCCGGCGTGACGGTCTTCACCGGAGCCAACGGGCAGGGCAAGACGAATCTGGTCGAAGCGCTGGAATTTCTGGCGACGCTGGGATCGCATCGCGTCGCCTCCGAAACGCCCCTGGTGCGCGCCGGCGCGGAAAAGGCGCTGGCACGAGCTCGGGTGCAGGCCGGACGAGACGACGAACGCAGCTTGCTGCTGGAAATCGAGATCACTCCCGGACGGGCGAACCGGGCCAGCTTGAACCGCTCCCCGCTGCGGCGGCCACGGGATCTGCTCGGGGCGCTGCGGGTGGTGTTGTTCTCCCCCGATGACTTGGCGGTGGTCAAGGGCGATCCCAGTGAGCGGCGCCGATTCATCGACGAACTGATGGTGGCCCGCTGGCCACGCCTGGCCGGGGTACGAGCCGACTTCGATCGGGTGTTGAAGCAGCGCTCGACCCTGCTGAAATCGCTGTCGGGGCGCTCCTATCGTCCGGTCAGTGCTGAGGCTGCGGCGACGCTGGAGATCTGGGACGCCCAACTGGCCGGCTTCGGCGCTGAGATCGTGGCCGCCCGGTTCGCCACCCTGACCGCTTTGCAGCCGTTGGTCGCCGCGGCCTATGCCGACCTGGCTCCCACCAACAACATCGCCGGTGTGGAATATCGATCGTCCAGCCCGGTGACAGCAGACCAGGACGTCCCTGCGCTCACCGAAGCGCTGATCAGCACCATGGCTGAGCGTCGCGGCGAGGAAATTGCCCGCGGCCAGTGCCTGGTCGGTCCCCACCGTGACGATCTCGTCCTGACTTTGGGCCAGCTGCCGGCTAAGGGCTACGCCTCGCACGGCGAGTCGTGGTCGTTTGCGTTGGCGCTGCGGTTGGCGGCGTTCGCGCTGTTGCGTGCCGACGGGATCGAACCGGTGTTGATCCTCGACGACGTCTTCGCCGAACTCGACGAGACCCGGCGGGCTCGATTGGCCGAACTCATTTCCGATGCGGAGCAGGTGCTGATCACCGCCGCAGTGGCCGCCGACGTCCCGTCGGTGTTGGCCGGACGTCGGTTCGCGGTGCGCGCCGGCGAGGTGGAACTGGTAGCAGCTGAGAATGGGTGAGTGCGGCGCCCCCTAGCGGCGCCGCACTCACGACCGGGGAAACCAATTCGGGCTCACTGTTCTCCCAAAGGCGAGCCCGATACCCGCATCTCCATCAAACCACCGGCGGTTTCGTGTCGCCTTGTGCAGTGGTGGAATCCCCAGGCTGGTTGAGAGGATGGTCGCTGTGAGCGACACCGCCGATCACGATCCCCAAGGGACCGACCTGGCCAAGCAGATAGCGCGGGCCGCGCGCGGTGCTGCCCCTCGTCCGCGCCGTCCGGCGAAACCCGCCTCTCGGACCGACGGACCAACCCCGATCGGTGAACTTCTCGGGCAGGTGGCCGACACTCAGGGGTGGACGAAGGAACTCAGCGTCCATCAACTCCTCAGCCGCTGGCCGGCGTTGGTGGGAGCGGTGAACGCCGCCCATTGCGAGCCGGAGCACTATGCCGACGGCGTGCTGACCGTCCGCGCGGAATCCACCACCTGGGCCAGTTCGCTGCGGGTGATGGCTCCGCAGTTGGTCGCTGCTCTCAACGAGGCGCTCGGCCAGGGATCGGTGACCCGGGTGAACGTGATCGGTCCCCAGGCGCCGAGCTGGAAGAAGGGTCCGCGTTCGGTGCCCGGACGCGGACCGCGCGACACCTACGGCTGATCAGCGCACCTCGCGACGGGTCAGGCTGAGCACCCCGACGGCGGTGAAGGCCACCGCCAGAATCGTCCAGTACAACGCTGCCCCCTCGGGCGTGATCGGAATCACCGCGGCCTCCGCGGCGCCGTCGAGAGGCTGCACCACGTAGGACGCCCCGCCGCCGAAGACGGCGTTGAGTTGCGTTCCGGGCAGGTACTGACCCAGGCGCGACCAGCCTCCGCCGGCGAACATCAAGGCGACTTGGGCGATCCCTTCGAGGAAGTTCACCCCGATCGCGATCGCCAACCCGGCCACGGTGTGTCGAAAGATCATGCCGATGGCGACCGCGACACTGGTCAGCAGGGCCGCCCCGACGAAGTTCCAGCCGAGCAGCACCGCGAACCCCGACGTGTCGACCGCAACGCCGACCGTGGTCAGCATGACGACGAACACGGCCATTTGTGCGGCCAGCGCCAGCACGGCCGCCGCCCCCAGACTGAGTGCCGCTGCGCCGAGTTTGGTGGCGTAGACCGCGTACCGGTTGGGATTGAAGGTGAGCCAGGTACTGATCGTGCCGGCGCGGAACTCTGCGGCAACGAAGCTGACCCCGATCAGCAGGTACAGCAGGGTGCCGAGACCACCCTTCAGGGAGAGCGCGAGCTGCCAGGCGTCGGCGGCAGAGGAGGGGGTGCGCTCGAAATCCGCGGGGGTGGGCTTGTACAGATCGCAATCAGGATCGGCGTCTGGACCTGCGCAATCGGTCTGCCACTGCTGATACTCCTGCTGGTAGTCCGCTTGGGCCTGGGCTTGGTCGGCGGCGGATGTCGGAAAGGCCAGCATGGCGGCGGGAACAGCGGTCGCGGCGGTCAGCACGATCAATACCGGGATGGCGACCCAGACCATCCGACGCGACCAGAAACGAAGAAGCTCAGCCAGGAACAGTCTCATCGCAGGACCTCCCCGGGCGTGGCGGTGTTTCCCGCAGAGCTCGGTGGGGCCGCTGTGGGTGGTGGGGCGGCGGCGGTCAGACGCAAGAACGCCTCCTCCAGCGTCTCCGAACGGCTGGCGAGGGCCGAGGCGTACCAGCCGGCCTGGGCGAGCAGCCGGTTCACCTCGCCCGGGTCCGGCGCGCTCTGCCCGGGGAGGGCGCGGACGAGGAGGTGATTGCGTCCCGTCGGCGTCACCAGATAGTGCGGCTGCAGCACGGCCGCCGCGGCGGCCACGTCCGGTACCTCGACGGTGACGCTGCCTTCGTCAGGCTTGACCAACTCACGCAACGGGCCTTCGGCGAGCAGGCGGCCGCGGGCGATGATGCTGGCGGTGTCGGCGACCTGCTCGACTTCGCCGAGCACATGGCTCGACATCAAGATGGTGATGCCCTGGGCGGCCAGCTCACGCAGGGTGCCGCGTATCTGTTGAATGCCGGCCGGGTCGAGGCCATTGGTGGGTTCGTCGAAGATCAGCAGCTGGGGTTGCTTCAGCAGCGCCGCCCCGAGTGCCAACCGCTGCTTCATTCCCAGGGAGTACCCGCCCACCGGCGTGCCGGCCCGATCACGGAGCCCGACTTGTTCGAGAGCCTGGTCGACCGCAGAGTCGGGCAGCTTCAACGGCAGCGCGAGGAGCCGCAGGTTGAGCCGTCCACTGAATGCCGGGAAGAACTTCGGCTCCTCCACGATCGCGCCGACCTGGGTGGCGACGTGGCGAAGTTCGGTGCGAACGTCGCGGCCAAAGACGTGCATCGTGCCGTGATCGGCCCGAGTGAGACCGGTGGCGATCCGGATCGTGGTGGTCTTTCCTGACCCGTTGGGGCCGAGGAAGGCATGGACGCCGCCGCGCGGCACCCGCAACTCCAACTGGTCGAGGGCTTGAACTGCTGCGTAACGCTTGCTCAGTCCCTGGGCGTGCAGCGCCAACTCATGATCAAGAACGGGGTTCACCCGCCCAGTGTGTCAGGCGTGTGGGAAAGGCGTCGACGCGACTGTTCAGAAGTTGCGCACCAGGCGCAGCAGCAGAGGCAGCACCACCGTGAACACGAACACGATGGCGGCGGTCGCCAGGAACGACAATGCCAACTGGGTTTCGGGCTTGCCGATCCTCGGTCCGACGAAGGCATTCTCGCCTGTAGTGACGGCCGGCCTGGCAGTGTTCTGCACTGGCGTGGTGCGGGGAGCCGGGGGCGCCGGCGGTTCCTCGATCGCGCGGCGAGCGACGGTCTGGTCGGCCCGGGATCGCGCTCTTGCCTTGATCGCACGGACCGGCGTAGAAGTCGTCACGGGAGAATCGTAGAGAAGCCGGAATCCGTTCCGCAGTCACCCAAAAGGGGTGAAAAACGATGATTTTCTCCAACGTCGTTCCCGGTCATTTCACCACCGCTGTCCGTGGCCGATCAGCCTCGGCTGGCGCCGCCACCCCTCGATGCCGGTGTGTGGCCAGAACCGGCCAGGGGCGAACTGCGGCGCCGCGCCGATTTGGCGCGCTGACGGCCCGGGATGCGTATCCGGACATAGACCGGCCCCTGATCTGAGCCCCGGAGGCGCTTTCTGGGCCACTGGAGGCCGATTCCGGGTCTCAGGTGCCCAGGAAATCGTGCGGGATCAGCTAGAATAACGATGTTCCTGGTTGAGCCGCCGTGTTCGCTTCACGGTGGCCATTCTTACGTCCGAGGGGATACCACGTGAGCGACGAGCCCAGTCTCACCCAGTCCGCAGCTGAAGCGGCCCATGTTGCCGAAGGCAGCTATGACGCCTCAGCGATCACCGTGTTGGAGGGTTTGGAGGCTGTCCGCAAACGACCCGGCATGTACATCGGTTCCACCGGGGAACGTGGCCTGCATCACTTGGTCTACGAGGTCGTCGACAACGCTGTCGATGAAGCGTTGGCCGGGTACTGCGACACCATCCTGGTCGAGCTGCTGGACGGCGGCGGCATTCGGGTCACCGACAACGGCCGTGGCATCCCGGTCAAGGAGCACCCGAAGGAGAAGATCTCCGCGCTGACGGTCGCGCTGACCATGCTGCACGCCGGCGGCAAGTTCGGCGACGGCGGCTACAAGGTCTCCGGTGGTCTGCACGGTGTGGGTGTCTCGGTGGTGAATGCGCTGTCGGACTCGCTGACGGTCGACGTCCGTCGCGATGGGTACCACTGGCAGCAGTCGTTCACCTTGGGCGATCCGGTCGAGCCGCTGAAGCAATTGGAGAAATCCGACGACACCGGCACGATCGTCACCTTCTACGCCAGCCCGACGATCTTCGAGACCACCACCTACTCCTACCAGACCCTGGCCACCCGCTTCCGGGAGATGGCTTTCCTCAACAAGGGACTGAAGATCACCATCGCCGACCGGCGCACCGCGGCCGCGTCCGGCGACGATGACGACGCCGAGGTCGAGGCGCAGCGCGAGGAGACCTTCCAGTACAACGACGGTCTGATCGACTACGTGAAGTACCTGATCGGCACCAAGGAGACGATCAACTCCACGGTGATCGCGATCGAGCAGGCCTCGCCGGAAACCAAGATGAGCTTGGAGGTGGCGATGCAGTGGAACACCTCCTTCAACGAGAGCGTCCACACCTTCGCCAACACCATCAACACCCACGAGGGCGGCACCCACGAAGAGGGCTTCCGGGCTGCGTTGACCAACACGGTCAACAAGTGGGGCGAGACCTGGGGAATGATCAAGAAGCGTGAGGACCGCGTGTCCGGCGACGACATCCGTGAAGGATTGACCGCGATCATCTCCGTCAAGCTGGCCGAGCCGCAGTTCGAGGGCCAGACCAAGACCAAGCTGGGCAACACCGAAGCACGATCCTTCGTGCAGAAAGTGGTCAACGACCTGCTGGGTGACTGGTTCGAGAAGAACCCGGCTGAGGGCAAGGACATCGTCCGCAAGTCCCAGGCTGCCGCCACCGCGCGGGTCGCTGCCCGCAAGGCCCGCGACATGGCCCGCAGCCGTAAGGGTCTGCTCAACAAGGGGCAGTACGGCAAGCTCAGCGACTGCTCCTCCACCGAGCCGACCGAGTGTGAGGTGTTCATCGTCGAGGGTGACTCCGCCGGTGGCTCAGCCAAGGGCGGACGTGACCCGCGCACCCAGGCGATCCTGCCGATCCGCGGCAAGATCCTGAACGTCGAGA
>JAJTBJ010000045.1 GCA_021286985.1 Propionibacteriales bacterium
GCCATCGAGCTCAAGCAACGGAGTTACAAGTGAACATCACCCTGCGCGTATGGCGCCAAGCAAACGCCCAGTCCGAAGGGCGCATGGTCACTTACCAGGTTCGCGACGTGTCCGAAGACATGTCGTTCCTGGAGATGCTCGACCTTCTCAACGAGGATCTCACCGTCAAGGG
This sequence comes from Propionibacteriales bacterium, assembly GCA_021286985.1. GTDB lineage: Bacteria > Actinomycetota > Actinomycetes > Propionibacteriales > Propionibacteriaceae > Propionicimonas. The sequence continues at coordinate 173 of JAJTBJ010000045.1, forward strand.
TGAGGAGCCGGTGGCCTTCGACCACGACTGCCGCGAGGGTATCTGCGGCATGTGTGGCGTGGTGATCAACGGCACCGCCCACGGTCGGGGCAACTCTCCGGTGGCAACCACCACCTGCCAGTTGCACATGCGCTCGTTCTCCGACGGCGCTGTGATCGACGTCGAGCCCTGGCGGGCCGGCTCGTTCCCGGTGATCAAGGACCTCGTGGTGAACCGGTCGGCCTTCGACCGGATCATTCAGGCCGGTGGGTTCGTGTCGGTGAACACCGGCTCTGCCCCCGACGCCCACGCCGCCGGGGTGAACAAGCGCAAGGCCGACCGTGCCTTCGACGCTGCCACCTGCATCGGCTGTGGCGCCTGTGTGGCTGCCTGCCCGAACCACTCGGGCATGCTGTTCACCGCGGCCAAGATCACCCACCTGGCGATGCTGCCCCAAGGGCAGCCGGAGCGGGGTCTGCGGATCAAGAAGATGGTGTCTGCACACGACGAAGAAGGCTTCGGCGGTTGCACCAACATCGGCGAGTGCGCGGCCGTGTGCCCCAAGGAGATCCCGCTGGACGTGATCGGTCAGCTCAACCGAGACCTGATCGCCTCGCTGTTCAGCCGGGACGGCAAGTAAGACCCCACCAGCGGGCCTGCGGAGAGTTTCTCCGCAGGCCCGCTGTGGTTGTGACGTAGTCTGCCGACGACAGGAGGTCGCCATGGCCTACGAGCGACTCGACGCCGATGCGGTCGCCGCCACCGCGCAGCGGCTGGCGGTCCGGATCAAGGCGCGATTCCCCGACCGGAACCTCGGTGAGGTCGCCGAACGCGTGGTGGTGGTCACCAGCGAGGTCGAGCGGACGTCCGCACGGTCGACGCTGATGCGAGTACTGCGGGTGGTCGGGTTGGTGCTGATCGTCGTGCTGGTTGCCGCGGCTGTGGCGTCCCTTGCCGCGCTGTTGCTGGAGTTGTTCGGTCAGGCCGGCTCGACGCTCGGCTGGCTGCAGGCGGTGGAGACGTCGGTCAACGACCTGGTCTTCGCCGGTGTCGCGATCGCCTTCTTGTGGCTCCTTCCGGCTCGGGTGGAACGGGCGCGCATTTTGGGTGAGCTCCACCGGCTGCGTTCCTTGGCACACGTGATCGACATGCACCAGCTGACCAAAGACCCGGAACGCTTCGACGTCGACTATGCGCCCACCCATCAGTCGGTGAAGGTCGGGCTCAACTCGCACCAGATGGCCAGCTACCTGGAGTACTGCTCGGAGCTGTTGTCGTTGGTGGCCAAGACCGCCGCGCTGTACGCGGAGCGCACCACCGATGGCGCGGTGTTGGCCACGATTTCTGACATCGAGAATCTGACTACCGGGATGTCGAGGAAGATCTGGCAGAAGCTGGCGTTGCTGCCACGGCGGGCCGCGGCGGCTGCGGAGTAGGCGATTACCGCAGTCAGCTCCCGATATGGCAAACTTGGCTGTCGTTGTGCCGAGCGCGCTCCTGCCACAGGGGGAAGGCGTGCTGGCGACGATATTCAAGACGAAACGAAGTGACCTGTGGCACTGGCGAGGAAACCATGAACAAGCTGGTTGAGCAGGTTGGCGCCGCGGCGCTGCGCTCCGACATCCCGGACTTCCGTCCTGGCGATTCGGTGAAGGTCCATGTCCGAGTCGTTGAGGGCAACCGCTCCCGTATTCAGGTCTTCGCCGGCGCGGTCATCGCGCGCGTGGGCTCCGGTATCGGTGAGACCTTCACCGTCCGCAAGGTGAGCTTCGGCACCGGCGTGGAGCGGACGTTCCCGCTGCACAGCCCGATCATCGAGAAGATCGAGGTCGAGCGGATGGGTGATGTGCGACGCGCCAAGCTGTACTACCTCCGGGGTCTGCGCGGAAAAGCTGCGAAGATCAAGGAGAAGCGCGACCGCTGACGGTTCGCGCGCATGGCTTCGTCCAAGCGCCGAGAGGGGACATCTGTGAGCGGAGGCCGGTCCAGGTCGACGTCGTCGGCTGGCGGGACTCTGCTGTCCTGGCTGCGTGAAATCGCCATCGTTGTGGTGGGCGCACTCGTTGCCTCCACTCTGTTGCGACTCTTTGTGCTGCAGATGTTCGTGATTCCGTCGGTCTCGATGGAGAACACACTGTTGGTGGGCGATCGAGTGGCGGTACAGAAGGTGATTCCCTTCCACCGTGGCGATGTCGTGGTCTTCCGCGATTCGCTCGGTTGGCTGGGTGCGCCGCCGCCGGAGGAAGACCTGCTGCATCAGGTGATGATCTTCGTCGGCCTGGCGCCGGACGAGAGCGCCAATCACCTGATCAAGCGAGTGATCGGCATCGCTGGCGACCATGTGACCTGCTGTGATGCCGAAGGGCGGGTTGCGGTGAACGGGGTGGCCCTCAACGAGACCGCCTACCTCTACACCGATCCGTCCACCAAGAAGCAGGTCGAGCCGTCGAGCTACGCCTTCGATGTGATCGTTCCGGCGGGCACGGTGTTTGTGATGGGCGACCATCGCGACCGGTCCCAGGATTCCCGCTGCCACATCTGGGAGCAGGTGCCGGGCAAGCCGGAGGGCTATGCGGCCTTCATTCCGGTGACTGACATCGTGGGCCCCGCTGTTGCGGTGGTGTATCCGTTCTCGCGGTTCCACGGCCTGGATCAGACGACGTTCGCCAAGATTCCGGCGCCCGGAGCGGCCCCTGCCCACGCCGTGATCAAAGGGTCGGAATTCCGCTGCTGAGGCACCATGAGTCTCACCATCACTGCGGCAGCGGGAATCTACGGCTACGAACAAGCCCTGCGTCGGGGCGGCTTTCCGCTGATCGGCGGTGCTGACGAAGCCGGACGTGGCGCCTGCGCGGGTCCGTTGGTAGCGGGGGCAGTGATCCTGAAGCCGGGCAAGACCGGTCAGATCGACGGACTCGCTGATTCCAAACTGCTCACCGCTCGGCAACGCGACCGCATCTATGGGCTGATCACCGAGAAGGCTCTGGCCTGGGCCGTGGTCTCGGTCGAGCCGGACGAGTGTGATCAGCTCGGCATGCACCAGGCCAACCTGGCCGCATTGCGTCGAGCGCTGGCCCAACTCGCCCCCCAACCTGACTTCGTGTTGACCGACGGCTTCAGCGTCGACGGGCTCGCCACGCCAAGCCTGTCGATGTGGAAGGGCGATCGGGTCGCCGCCTGCGTGGCGGCGGCGTCAGTGATCGCCAAGGTGACCCGCGATCGGATCATGACGCAGTGGCATGAGCAGTATCCGGAGTACGCCCTCGACGTCCACAAGGGGTATTGCACGGCCCTGCACCAGGAGCGACTCGACACTCACGGGCCCAGCGTCATCCATCGGCAGTGCTTCGAGAACGTGCGACGAGCGGGTAAGGTGAGGCCGTCATGAGCGCCGAAGATCTGGAGCAGTACGAGTCCGAACTCGAGCTGCAGTTGTACCGCGAGTACAAGGACGTGGTCGGCATCTTCACCTACGCGGTGGAGACCGAGCGGCGCTTCTACCTGTGCAATGCGGTGGACGTGAAGGTGCGCACCGAGGGCGGCGATGTCTACTACGAGGTGTCGATGGCCGACGCCTGGGTGTGGGACATGTACCGTCCGGCCCGGTTCGTGAAGAGCGCGAAGGTGCTGACCTTCCGCGACGTCTCCATTGAAGAGATCGTGCACAACGACCTGAAGGTGCCCGACGGTCTGTGACCCGGGTGTGGATATCGACTTCTGATGTCCACAACTTCGCTCAACCCTGAACTGCGGGACGCAGCGCTGCCCACACTCTCGGCGGAGGTGGTCACCGAATGGATCGGGCAGAGGTTTGGCAGGCCGGCGAGGATCTCGCGGCGCAGCATCTACATCGGCTGGGCTGGCGCATTCTGGCCCGCAATTGGCGCTGCCCGGCTGGCGAGCTGGACATCATCGCCGTCGATCCGGCCGCGTCCGGCACGGTGGTGTTCTGTGAGGTGAAGTGCCGACGCGGCACGTCCTATGGGTTGCCGATCGAGGCGATCACCAGGGCCAAAGTGGCCAAGCTGCGGGAACTCGCGTTGTACTGGCTGCGGGAGCAGCCTGGGGCCGTGCCATCGATGCGTTTCGACGGCATCGGCGTGCTCCTGGGGCCGGACGGCGCGGGCCGGATCGATCATCGGCGGGGGATCTGCTGATGCGCCAGGCGAAGGCGCTGTCGGTGGCGTTGGTCGGGATGGAGGGCACCATCATCGAGGTGGAGGCGGCGATCTGCGCGGGGCTGCCCAACACCCGGCTGGTGGGTTTGCCAGACAAGGCCCTGAAGGAAGCCAGCGATCGCTGCCGCGCGGCCATGAGCACCTCCGGAGGCGGCTGGCCGTCGGCATCGGTCACCATCAACCTGTCACCGGCGACCCTGCCCAAGGCCGGTTCGCACTATGACCTGAGCATTGTGGCGGCGATTGCGGCCGCGCAAGGGCGGGTCGATCCGGAGGCGCTGGCCGGCCTGGCCCTGTTCGGCGAGCTCGGCCTGGACGGACGGGTGCGCCCGGTCCGCGGGTTGTTGCCGGCTTTGCTCAATGCCCGGGACAAGGCGTTGACCAAGGCGGTGGTACCAGCGGGCCAGCTGCGGGAGGCGTCCCTGCTCAGCGGGCTCACCTTGTACGGGGTGAGCGACCTGGCTGAGCTGTTCGAGGTGCTCTCCGGCGGGGGAGGGGCAGCCATGCCGCCGGCCCGGCCGGTGGAGCCGAGTGTGCGCGCCGCTGTCGACCTCGCCGACGTCGCCGGCCAAGAAGAAGCCAAATGGGCGATGGAGGTGGCTGCGGCCGGCCGTCACCACCTGTACTTGCACGGCCCTCCGGGAGTGGGCAAGACCTTGTTGGCGGAGCGCCTGGCCACGATCCTGCCCGACCTGACCGAACCGGAGTCCTTGGAGGTGTCCGGGGTGCATTCGCTGTGTGGCATCGATCTCGACGACGGGCTGGTGCGCCGACCGCCGTACGCCGATCCGCATCACTCGGCGTCCCTGGCCAGCCTGGTCGGCGGCGGAGCTCGGGTGGCGATGCCGGGGGCGGTGTCGCGGGCCCACCGCGGAGTGCTGTTCCTGGACGAGGCCCCGGAGTTCCCGCCGCGGTCGATGGATGCGCTGCGCGTCCCGTTGGAGTCGGGGCGGGTGGTGCTGGCGCGATCTGAGGCCACTGCGGTCTATCCGGCGAACTTCCAGTTGGTGCTGGCGGCCAATCCCTGTCCGTGCGGTATGGCCGGCACTCCGGGTGCCGAATGCCGGTGCGCCCCGATGGCTGTGCGTCGCTACGCGGCGCGAGTGTCGGGTCCGATCCTGGATCGGATCGACATTCATCAACGGTTGCGGCCGGTGCGTCCCGAGCTGCTGGCGCCGGATGCGGTGACGGAGAGCAGCGCGATCGTGGCCGAGCGAGTGCTACAGGCCAGAGATCGTCAGCGACACCGACTGGCGCGCTTCGGCTGGTCGACCAACGCGGAGATCCCCGGTGTGATCCTGCGCAAGCAACTGCCCGCGCCGGGCGGGGCCGAGTTGCTCAGTCGAGTGATGTCACAAGGTCAGTTGTCGGTGCGAGGAGCCGACAAGGTGCTGCGGCTCTCCTGGACGATCGCCGACCTGGCGGGAGCGCCGGCGCCGACCAGCGACCATCTGCACACGGCGCTGGCGATGCGTCGCGGCGAGTTGGCGGGGGTGGCGTGATGGACGAACGGCTGGCGCGACTGTGCCTGGCCACGGTTGCCGAGCCAGGACATCCGGCCATGGCGGCGGCGGTCAGCGAGTTCCCCGCTGCCGAAGTGTGGGCTGGTCTGATCGAAGGACCGGATGGACCGTTGGCTCGGCGGGCGCGCCTGCTGCAACCCGCGGAGTTGGCGGCGCGCACCCGCGCCACCGGGCAGCGGTTCGTGGTCCCCGGCGATGAGGAGTGGCCGTCCGGGCTGGCCGCCTTGGCCGGGTGTGAGCCGGTGGCGCAGCTCAGCGGAGAGCCGCTGGGACTGTGGGTGCGGGGTGCGGGCCATCTGGGCGAGTTGACCTCCTCGGCGGTGGCGATCGTCGGCGCGCGGGCATCCACTGCCTACGGAGACACAGTGGCCGCTGAACTGGCGGCAGGGCTGTCCGAGGCCGGGCGGTCGGTGGTCTCCGGCGGCGCCTATGGGATCGATGCGGCAGCCCATCGCGGGGCGCTCGCGGGGGCCACGCCGACAGTGGCGGTATTGGCCGGTGGCTTGGACCAGCCCTATCCCAGCGGTCATGGTGCCCTGTTCTCGCGGATCGCCGAGCACGGAGTGCTGGTCAGTGAGCGACCGCCAGGCGAGCACCCCACCCGCGTGCGCTTCCTGGCTCGCAATCGGTTGATCGCCGCCATCACCCAGGGCGCGGTGATCGTGGAGGCCGCCGTACGATCCGGCGCTCGCAACACCATTACCTGGGCGCAGGTGCTGCGGCGGGTCGCGATGGCGGTGCCCGGCCCGGTGACCAGTGCCACCTCGGTGACGCCCCATCGGCTGATTCGAGAGGCCGAGGCTGTGCTGGTGTCGTCAGTGGCCGAGGTGCTGGAGTTGTTATCACCGTTGGACGGTGGCGTCGTCCGTCCGGTGGGGGAGCGGCGGCCGACCGACGAGTTGTCAGCCGATGAGCTGCGGGTGTTCGAGGTGATCCCTGCCCGCGGCTCGCTAGGTGCAGGGGAGGCGGCACTCCGGTCGGGAGTAGCGGTGCCGACCTGCCTGGCGTTGCTCAACGCTCTGGCTGATCGGGGGTTCGTCGACCAGTGCGACGACGGCAGTTGGCGATTGGTGCGCCGGGAGCGCAGGGCGGCCGTGTAGCCCCTACGGGGACTTTTTCGGTTCAGTTCTGCTGCCTAGCCTTGAGCTAACAGGGGGGAGCAGGCGCTACCCGGCGAGCCGAACATGGTGGGCAGCGACTGACCTGGATAACACTCGCAACGTCATGGGGTGGACGAGAGCCATGCTCGTCCGCCCCATGTCCTCCAGTTGAGGAGTTCGGGTGCTAACTTCAATAATCTCTGCTAATATTACTTAGCATGAAGCTCAGTCCACGCGAACGCGAGATCCTCGCCCTGCTGCGCTCCCAGCCCACGCTGGACGCTGCCGGAGTCGCCAGGATCCTGGGGACCTCCAAGGGTGCAGTGGCCGTCGCGCTGTCCTCACTGACCGCCAAGGGCGAGATCGTGGGGCGGGGTTACCTGCTCCGTAATGAGCCCGGCGCCGTGGTGATCGGCGGTGCCGTCTGGGACGTCAAAGCGCGCAGCAACGACGCGATGCGCTTGTACACCTCGAATCCTTCCTCCATCAGTCGCACGCCGGGCGGCGTCGGGCGCAATATCGCGGAGAACCTTGCCCGGTTAGGCTCGCCGGTCTCCCTGATCGCCGCCGTCGGGCTGGACCAGCCCGGGCGCGACCTGGTCGCCTACACCGCTGAAGCGGGCGTCGACATGAGCAGGATCATCTTCAGCGCCCACGACACCGGCAGCTACCTGGCCGCCCTGGACGTCTCCGGGGAGCTGATCGTCGGGCAGTCCGACATGCTGGCCACCGACCGGTTGGATGTGACCACGGTGTCGCGCCATCAGGACGTGATCGAGCGTGCGTCTGTGGTGGTGGTGGACGGCAACCTGCCACCCGCCGTCATCGATTGGGCGTTGGCGGTCGCCGGGGCGGCCGAGGTGACCGCCGTGGTCGAGCCGGTGAGCGTGGCCAAGGCGGCGCGGTTGGCGCCGGTGCTGGGCCCCACGCGTCCGGTCTTCGCCATCAAGCCGAATGTGGACGAGTTGGCCGCCCTGACTGGCACCGAAGTCAGTGATGACACGGCATCGATCATCGCCGGGGCTCGCCGGCTGCAGGAGCGCGGCGTCACCTATGTGTGGGTGAGTCGCGGTGCCAACGGCAGCCTGCTCGTGGGCCCGGATTCGGCTGTCGAGGCGGTCTGGCCGGCTTCGGAAGTCATCGATGTCACCGGTGCGGGTGATGCGATGACCGCCGGCTTCGTCCATGGACTGATCGCCGGCGCGGAGCCCGCTCAGGCGGCTCGCCAGGGCCAACTCGCGGCCGCGTTGACCGTGGCCAGTCCTCAAACCGTGCGCGCTGACCTCGGGGTTGCGTTCGCTCAAGCCCTCCACGATTCGCCAGGAGCCAACCGATGACTGATTTCCACCCCATGCTCGCGCTCTCCGATGACGTGCGCGCCGCTCTCGACGAGGGACGAGCGGTGGTGGCCTTGGAATCGACCATCATCAGCCATGGCATGCCCTACCCCAAGAACGTCCAGACCGCCCGCGAGGTTGAGCAGATCATCCGCGACGCCGGAGCAGTGCCGGCGACGATCGCCATTCTCGACGGCGTGCCGCGGATCGGATTGAACGATGAGCAGCTCGACCTGCTCGGCTCTGCCGAGGGTGTGCGTAAGGTCAGCATCCGTGACCTGCCCTACGTGGTCGCGCGTGGTCTGCACGGCGCCACCACCGTGGCCTCCACGATGCGGCTGGCTGCGTTGGCCGGCATCAGGGTCTTTGTCACCGGCGGCCTGGGTGGGGTGCATCGCGGGGGAGAGTCAAGCTTGGACGTCTCTGCCGACCTCACCGAGTTGAGCCTGACTGATGTGGCAGTGGTCAGCGCCGGCGTGAAGTCGTTGCTCGACATCGGACGCACCCTGGAAGTCCTGGAGACCTTGGGAGTGCCGGTCATCAGCGTCGGCAGCGATGAGTTCCCCTCCTTCTACTCCCGATCCAGTGGCTTCGCCGCGCCCTTGCGCCTCGACGACATCAACGACATCGCCGAGGCCATGCGGGCCAAGTGGGGTCTGGGGCTGGCCGGCGGCATCGTGGTTGCCAACCCGATTCCCGAGGCTGACGAGATTCCGCAGACCCAGATCGGCGCGCTGATCGAGCAAGCCGTTGCGGAGGCTGAGCGGCTCGGGATCACCGGAGCGGCGATCACCCCGTACCTGCTGGGTCGCATCGTGGAACTCTCCGGCGGAGATTCTCTGCGCGCGAACATCGCTCTGGTCAAGCACAACGCCGCTGTCGGGGCTGCGCTGGCTCGGGCCTACGCCCGCAGCTAGGGGCGATGCCGCAAGGGCGAAATCCACAACATCGGCGCGTCGAAAATAGGCGCCGACAAGCACCGGAATGCCTGTCTCCACTTGGGAATTTGGTCGTTCCTATGCCCCCGGGGGTGTACGCTGAACGCAATGAGCAAAGTTGCTCATGAGATGAAGGAGAACCAAGGCAATGTCAGCGTCCGTGGAAGAACTCAAGGCCATCGCATCCCCCGTCGTCGTCGACGCGCGGGGTGTCTCCTGCCCAGGCCCCATCTTGGCGGCCAAGAAGCAGATCCCCAGTGTCACCGTCGGTAATGTCATGGAGGTGCTCGCCACCGATTCCGGCACCCTGAAGGACATTCCGGCGTGGTGCCGGAAGATGGGTCACGATTTCCTGGGCTCGTTCGAAGAGGCCGGCGCGATCCACCTGTTCCTGCGCAAAGCGAAGTAGGCGCGCCATGTCGGGTTCTCATCAGCCCGGCAGCTCACCTCGGATCCTGGTCTTCTCCACGATCAACATCTCCGACCCAGGCATCGACCTGGCCGGAAGTCGACACTTGGAGTATCCAGCGACGGTGCAGACCATGCCGGTTCCCTGCAGCAGCGGACTCAAGCCATCCTGGCTCATACATGCACTTGAGAAGGGGTTCGACGGTGTCTTCGTTGCCTCTGACGGTGAAGAGTGCTCCTATCTGCCCGATTGCGCCGAGCGCACCGCGCACATCATCGCCCAGACCCAGGAGTTGATGGCGGCCAAGGGCATCCCTGCTCAGCGTCTGAAGATGGCAGCGGTTTGCTCGGTGTGTGCCGAGCCGTTCGCCAACTACATGCGCGAGTTCTCAGAGGCGTTGAAGCGCCTCGATGCTGACGCCTCCGTGGCGTAACACCTCTCAATACCAGAGAAAGCAAGTGACGAAGATGTCAAAGAAGACGATCATTGTGTTCAGCGGTGACTACGATCGGATGATGGCGGCGTTCATCATTGCGAACGGCGCGGCCGCAATGGATGATGAAGTAACGATGTTCTTCACATTCTGGGGACTGTCGGCATTGCGAAAGCAGCAGAAGCCGGTCGGCGGCAAGTCGGACAACAGCTTCCTTCAGAATATGTTTGGTGGAATGCTCCCCAAGCATGCTGAGAAGCTGGGTCTGTCGAAATTCAACTTCGGTGGTGCCGGCCGTTTCATGATGAAGAAAGTCATGAAGTCCGAGAATGTGATGACGGTTGCCGAACTGATCTCTACCGCGCAGGAGCAGGGCATCAAAATGATCGCCTGCACCATGTCCATGGACGTGCTCGGCATCAGCAAGGACGAACTCATCGACGGCATCGAATACGCCGGCGTCGCCACGTACCTGGGCGAAGCCGACGAGTCGAACGTCAACCTCTTCATCTGAACCCTGCGCAGCGGCGCGACAAGCAAGGAGAAAGCGATGGACTACGACGTCCTCGTGGTGGGCAGCGGAATCGGCGGCATGGAGTCGTCGATCAAGCTCGCCGACATGGGCTACCAGGTGCTACTGGTGGAGAAGGAAGCCAGCGTTGGCGGCCGGATGATCTTGCTCAGCAAGGTGTTTCCGACCCTGGACTGCGCTTCCTGCATCTCCGGGCCGAAAATGTCGACCACGATTAACCACCCGAACATCAAGACCCTGGCGTACAGCGAAGTCGAGAACATAAGCAGAAATGCTGACGGCCGATTCAATGTCCGCGTTCGGGAGAAGGCCAAGTTCGTCGACTGGGCCGCCTGCACCGGTTGCGACGTCTGCCAGACCGAGTGCAGCGTTGCGGTTCCCGACCAGTTCAACGCTGATTTGGCGCCGCGTCGAGCCGCCTACATCGCATTTCCCCAAGCCGTTCCGAAGAAGGCCGTCCTGGATCGGGCCGGCACGTCACCGTGCATCGCCGCCTGCCCTGCCGGAATCAAGGCCCACGGCTATGTGTCGCTGACCCGCACCGGCAAGTACGAAGAGGCATTCCAGCTGAACCTGGACGCCACGCCGCTGGTGGGCACCCTGGGCCGCTCCTGCTACGCACCGTGCGAGAACGGCTGCACCCGCGGGCAGGTCGAAGGCACCGTCCCGATTCGCATGATCAAGCGCTTCGTCGCCGACCAGCACTACGCCGAGGCCGACGGCCCTGGCGTCACCGCGGCCGCGGCCACCGGGAAGTCGGTGGCGATCATCGGCTCCGGCCCGGCCGGCGTCACCGCCGCCTGGCAGCTGGCCCGGTTGGGTCACAAGGTGACCATTCACGAGGCCCAGGCGACCGCCGGTGGACACCTGCGCCACGGCATTCCCGCCTTCCGGCTACCCAAGGACGTGGTGGACGCTGATTTGGCCAACCTGGACGCGCTCGGTGTGGAGATCATCTGCAACTCCCCGGTCAGTGACCTGCAGGCCCTGAAGGACTCCGGCTACGACGCGGTGATCCTCGCCACTGGCGCTTCTCGCGAAGCGGCCTGGACGGTCCCCGGCGCCGAAGCGGCCACGGTGGTCTCCGGACTTGCCTTCCTGAAGGACGCCGCCGCGTCCCAGGCCGCCCGCCTGGACGGCAAGCGTGTGGTCGTCATCGGTGGCGACGTTGTCGCCATGAATGCCGCCCGAACCGCGCTGCGGCTGGGTGCCAGCGAAGCCACTGTGGTGGCAGAGGCCGCCAAGCCCGGCGCCCTGGCCTGCAACGAGGTCGAATACACCGAGGCGGTGGCCGAAGGCGTGAAGGTGATCCTCGGCACGTCGGTGGCCGAGATCAGCGCAGGCAGCGCCGCTACGCTGCACTGCGTTCCGGCCGCTGAGTCCACCGCGGCTCCTGCCGAGGCAGAGGACAGCGAGTCGGAGGAAGGCGCCGCCAGCGCCGCAGCGGCGACCTCGGCCCCGGCCGCAGCCGCGAGCACCCTGGCCGCCGATGTGGTGATCAGCTGCCCCGGACTGGAGCCGGACGACAGCCTGTTCGCCGAACTGGCCGGAGTCGGAAACAAGACCCGGATCGCGGCCAACCGCCGTTCATTGCAGACCAAGGCAAAGTGGCTGTTCGCCGCCGGTGACGCGGCCAGCGGCTTGTCCACCATCACTCGGGCCGTTGGCTCGGGCCGGCGGGCAGCCCACATGGTCGACCGCTTCTTGAACGGCCAGCCGCTCGACGGGTTCGAACTGGACTCCAAGTTGTCGACCACCAAGCACCGCGATGTGCTCGGTCGTCACAGCCGGATCACCCACCGCGATCCGGTCACCGGTGCGGTGAACCTGGTGACGAACCCGACCGATTTCAGCGAGATCGAGGCGCCGCTCAGCGAGGACCAGGCCCATACCGGGTCCGGCTCGTGTCTGGACTGCGGGGTGTGTTCCGAATGTCAGGAGTGCGCCAAGAAGTGCCCGGCGTTCGCCATCGACATGTCTCAGCGGGACAAGCTCACCGACGTCGAAGTGGGAGCAGTGGTGGTGTCCACCGGTCACAAGCTGTTCGCGGCCGACTTGAAGCCCGAATACGGCTTCGGCACCTACCCCAACGTGATCACCGCGATGCAGATGGACCGCCTGCTGGCGCCGACGCGTCCGTTCAACACCGTGTTGCGCCCCGGCGACGGCAAGGTGCCCGATCGGATCGCGTACATCTCCTGCACCGGTTCGCGCGACAAGACCGTCGGCAACCCGCTGTGCTCGAAGTTCTGCTGCATGTACTCCATCAAGCAGAACCAGCTGATCATGGGCGCCCTGCCGCTGGCCGACGTGACCATGCACTACATGGACATGCGCGCCGCCGGAAAGCGGTACGAGGAGTTCTACGTGCAGGCGCGTGACATGGGAGCCGAATACATCAAGGGACGGGTGGCCAAGATCACCGAGGAGCCCAATGGTGACCTGCTGGTCCGGTACGAGGACATCGACAACGGCGGTGGAATCGTCGAAGCCAGCTACGACCTGGTCGTGCTCGCGGTCGGTATCCAGCCGAACCTCGACGTGGAGAAGCTGTTCGCCGATACCCCGCTCGGGTTGGACGAGTACTACTACGTCGCCGAACCCAGCGCCGAGCTGAGTCCAGGCCAGACCAACATTCCCGGGGTCTTTGTCGCCGGCACGTCGGCTGGTGCCAAGGACATCGTGGACACCATCCTTCACGCCGGCGCGGCGGTCGCCCAAGTGGCCGCCCACCTGGAGCATCACCACTTCGCCGCTGAGGAGGCGCTGGTATGACCGACAAGGAACTCACGCCGGACACCCCGGCGGAGGATCGCAAGATCGGCGTCTACATCTGCCACTGCGGCGGCAACATCTCCGACTACGTCGACGTCGAAGCTGTGCGGGACGCGCTTGTTGACGAGCCGGGTGTGGTGGTGTCCACCACCGAGTTGTTCGCCTGCTCCGATGGCACCCAGCACGACATGATCGATGCGATCAAGGAAAAGGGCCTGGACGGGCTGGTGGTCGCGTCCTGCTCGCCGAAGCTGCACCAGGTGACCTTCCGCAATGTCGCCAAGCGGGCGGGCATGAACCCCTACGCCTACACCCAGGCCAACGTCCGGGAACAGGCGTCGTGGGCGCATCAGCACGACCGCGAAGGCGCCACCGAGAAGGTGATCGGCTTGGTTCGCTCTGCGGTGGCCAAGACCCGGCTTTCTGATGAGCTGGAGCCGTTGCGGTTCGACACTGTTCAGCGTTCGCTGGTGATCGGTGGCGGAATCGCGGGCCTGCGCGCCGCGATCGGGTTGGCCGACATCGGCCTGGAAGCGGTCGTGGTGGAGAAGGCCCCCGAAGTGGGTGGCTGGATCGGTCGGCTGGGGGCAACCTTCCCCTCCGATGCCTCCGGCAAGGAGCAGATCGCTTCGATGATGGCCCAGATCAAGGACCGTCGCGACATCACCGTGTACACCAACGCCGAACTGACCAGCAAGGCCGGGACCTTCGGCAACTACACCGTCGGAATCACCCTGCATCGCGAAGGTGGCGACAAGGAACTCAGCCTGGATGTCGGCTCGATCATCGTGGCCACCGGGTTCGACTCCTACAACCCCGACGAGGGTGAGTACGGCTACGGCATGGACGGGGTGGTCACCCTGCCCGAGTTCAAGGAAATGATCGATGCCGCTCCTGCCGTGGGGCGGCTGTCCTACCAGGGGCGTCCGGTTCGCTCGGTGGCGTACATCTACTGCGTGGGTTCACGGCAGGAGGCCGGCGGCAACGAGTACTGCTCGAAGTACTGCTGCACCGCGGCGATTCACTCCTCGCTGTTGGTCGGCAAGGTGGATCCCTCCATCCGGCAGTACCACCTGTACCGGGACATCCGCGCATATGGAAAGTTCGAGCTCGAGTACGGCGCTTCGCGCGGTGCCGGGTCGACCTATGTGAAGTTCGCCGATGATGCACCGCCGACGGTGGAGAAGCTGCCCAAGGGCGGCCTCGGAGTGACGGTCACCGACCTGTTGACGACCAGCCACGAAGTGACCATTCCGGTCGACCTGGTGGTGCTGGTCACCGGCATGGTGCCGCGGGAGAACAAGTCGTTGATCGATCTGTTGAAGCTGCCGCTGGGCACGGACGGGTTCTTCAACGAGATTCACCCGAAGCTTCGTCCCGTCGAGACAGTGGTCGACGGCGTGATGATCGCCGGCTGCTGCCAGGCCCCGCGTACTGCGGCCGAGAGCGTGCAGGCCGGTTTGGCGGCGGTGGCGCAGAGTGCGGCGTTGTTGAAGAAGGGCTATGCCGAGCTGGAGCCGCTGGTGGCTCTGGTCGACCCGGAGAAGTGTGTGGGGAGCGGTGAGTGCCTCAGCGTCTGCCCCTACGAGTCGATCACCATGATCGAGTGGGACGGCCGCAAGGTCGCCTCGGTTGATCCCTCGACGTGTAAGGGCTGTGGCGGTTGCGTCCCGCTGTGTGGAGTAGATGCCATCGATCTGTTGGGCTACACCGACGCGCAGATGCGGGCAGCCATTGAGGAACTGATCAGCGTCGAAGGACCGATCGTGGAGGCAGTGAAGGAGCCGGTGTCATGAGCCAGATCTTGAGGGATCCGCGAGAAGTGATCCGCGAAGAGATGCAGATGCACGCGCCGATTCTGGCGGCGGTGGCCGACGAGCCGTTGACCATCCCGCAGATCGCCGAGCAGCTTGGCGCCCCGGCCAGCGAAGTCGTCTACTGGGTGATGGGCATGCGGCGCTACGGCTTCCTCGCCGAAAGCAAGGACGCCGACGATGACGGCTTCTTCACCTACGCAGCCACCGGAAGGCAGGTCTAGTCATGGCCACGATGGTCAATCCGAATCTGATCACCGACCTGCAGAAGTTCGGCGCTCCCGACATCAACGCGTGCTACTCCTGTGGCAACTGCACCGCCATCTGTCCGCTGGCCGATAACGACGCCACTTTCCCGCGCCGGTTCATCCGGCTGGCGCAGGTGGGGCTGACCGATGAGCTGGTCACCAGCAAGGAGCTGTGGACCTGCTACCAGTGCGGCATGTGCACCG
>JAJTBJ010000046.1 GCA_021286985.1 Propionibacteriales bacterium
CGAGGAAGGGGATCTCGCCGGACGCCCGCAGCGTCCGGTAGGCCTCGGTGGCCACGGTGGCGCCCTTCTTGGCTTTCGCGTCGGCCTTGGCGCGTTCGCGCTGCTCGGTCATCAACCGCTTGAAGCCATCGCGGTCGACGCTGAGGCCCTGCTCGGACGCCATCTCCAAGGTCAGGTCGATCGGGAAGCCATAGGTGTCGTGCAGCTGGAAGGCCTGTGAACCGCTCAGCATCCCGGACTGCTCATTGCGCGCCTGCCCGGCCGCCAGATCGAAGATCTGGGTGCCTGCGGCCAGGGTGCGCCGGAACGCCTCTTCTTCTGCGTACGCCACTTGGCTGGTGCGGACCCACTGATCGGGGACCTCGGTGTAGGAGGCGGCCATCAGATCGCGACTGACCGGCAACAACTCCGGCAGCACCGGGTCGTTGACCCCCAACAGACGCATCGAGCGAATGCTGCGTCGCAGCAGCCGGCGCAGCACGTAGCCACGGGCTTCGTTGCCAGGGGTGACGCCGTCGGTGATCAGCATCAGCGCCGACCGGACGTGATCGCCCACCACCCGCAACCGAACATCGTCTTGGGGATCCTTGCCGTACTGGGTGCCGGCGAGTTCGGCAGCCTTCGCTATCACCGGGAAGATCTCGTCGATCTCGTACATGTTGGCCACGCCCTGCAACAGGTAGGCGGTGCGCTCCAGGCCCATTCCGGTGTCGATGTTCTTGCTCGGCAGCGGGCCGAACACATCGAAATCGTCCTTGGCGCGGACAGCAGACAGTTCCTCGGTCTGGAACACCAGATTCCAAATCTCGAGGAAGCGGTCCTCGTCGGCCTCCGGGCCGCCGTCGGGACCGAACTGCGGGCCGCGGTCGATGTAGATCTCGCTGCAGGGGCCGCCGGGGCCGGGAATCCCCATGTGCCAGTAGTTGTCCTTCAGCCCGCGCCGCTGGATGTGCGCCTCCGGTACGCCGACCTTGCGCCACAGCGCGGCGGCCTCGTCGTCGTCGTAGTAGGCGGTCACCCAGACCTTGTCGGGATCGAAGCCGAGGAAGCCGTCGGCCTGGCTACCGGTGACCAGTTCCCAGGCGAACTCGATCGCCTCGGCCTTGAAGTAGTCGCCGAAGGAAAAGTTGCCGTTCATCTGGAAGAAGGTGCCGTGGCGGGTGGTCTTGCCGACCTCCTCGATGTCGAGGGTGCGCACACACTTCTGCACACTGACCGCACGCTTCCACGGGGCGTCCTCGGCGCCGGTGAAGTAGGGCTTGAACGGCACCATGCCGGCGTTGACGAACAGCAAGGTCGGGTCGTTGTAGACCAGGGACGCGGACGGCACGATCGCGTGCCCGCGCGCAGCGAAGTAGTCGATGAATCGACGCCGGATTTCGGCGGTTTGCATGTGGTTGTTCTCCTGTTGGGTCGGTATGCGTGGCTGGCTCCTCCTGGACGAGATCGGGTTCACCCGTCCAGGCCGGTAGCCTCCCGCAGCTCCGTCTCACGCTCGGCCATCGCCTGCGACATCGTGTCGAAGAAGTCCCCCAGCCACGAGGTCACGCCTTCTTGGGTCTTGGAGATCTGATCGGCCACGCCCTTGGGCGTGAACCGCTCGTAGTACTCCTTGCCCTTCAAGATGATGATCGCGGCCAGACCGACGCCGACCACGAACCAGAACAGGCGCTTGCCCATCACTTCGCCTTTCGCTTGCCACCGACTGCTTGACGCAGTCCGTAGGTGAAGGCGGCGGTCTTGACCAGCGGTCCGCCGAGAGTGGTGGAAAAGACCGTCGACAGCTGCGCAGCGTTCTCAGCGACCACGGTGGCGTTCGCGCTCACCTTGGCGATGTCTTCGGTGACCAGGCTGAGTTTGCCCAGTTCATCGTTGGTGGCGGTCACCGTGCCTCGCAACTCCACCAGGATCGGCACGGCGTTGTGGCCGATATCGCGGACGGCCAGCCGCGTCTCCTCCAGCACCCGCCCCAGCTTCAGCAGCGGGACCGCGCTGAAGCCCACCAGGGCCACGGCAGCAATGGCGGCGATCAGACCGGCGACTTCTCCGACGGACATGGTGTACCTCGCGGGTTGGCGGACGGTGGGCACCGGCGAGCAAGCCGGTGCGCCAAGCCTAGTGCACCGCGTCAGCGGACGCCTGCCCGGCCGGAGCCGATGGCGGACGCCACGGCTGGCGTTCGGCCCGTGCAGCGAAGAAGACTGTGATGACCGCGCCGACCAGGGACGCCGCGGCCGGCAGCAGCAGGCTGATCGCCATGGCGGTACTGAATCCGGCCTGCATTGCCTGAGGAAGGCGTCCGGAACTCTCGGCGGCCGACGCCGCGGCAGCCCCACCGGGAAGGTGCACGGCCAACTGCACCTGCATCAGTGCGGCGATGGCCGCGCTTCCGACCACCGCCCCGACCTGACGCATCGAGTTGTAGATGCCCGATCCCGCACCGGCGTCGGGGCCGGCCAGGTTGTAGGTGGCCGTGGTGCCGATCGGCGAGTAGGTGAACGAACTACCGACCCCCATCAGCGCTGCAGGAATCAACAGCCGCCACCACAGCGTCTCGTCCGGCACCATCCAGGCCGCGAACAGCCCCATGGAGGCCGCCAGCAGCACCAGCCCGCTGGTAGCCAGGATCCGGGGGTGGACGCGGTCGACCAGGCGTCCGACGACCGGCGCGAGCAACCCGGACAACACCGCGGTCGGAATCGTCTGCAGGGCCGCCCGAGTCGGAGTGAAGCCGAGCACCAGCTGGTAGTAGAACATCATCGGCAGGGCGCTGGCGGTGATGGCGACCCCGACCAGCGAGATCGCCGCATTGGCCAGCGCGAAGTTGCGGTCACCGAACAGCCGCAGCGGCAGCAGGGGTTCACCGCGTCCCAGCCGCTGCCAGCCGAGGAAGACGGCCAGCACCACCAGGCCGAAGATCAGCAGACCGATCACCGTCACCGGACCGACGATGGTGCCCCAGTTGAACGACTCGCCCTCCTGGATGGCGAAGACCACAGCGAACATCCCGATCGCCCACAAAGCGACTCCGGGAAGGTCGAAGCGGTGGCTGTGAGTGTCGAAAGTGGGCACGAACCGCCAGGCGGCGACCATGCCGATGATGCCGATGGGCACGTTGACGAAGAAGATCCACTCCCAGTCCCAGGCGTCCACGATGAAGCCACCCAGGATCGGGCCCACGAGGGTGGCCACCGCTGCCGCGGCGCCCCACACGCTCATCGCACGTCCGCGGGACTGCGGCGGGAAGATGCGGGTGATCACCGCCATCGTCTGCGGAGTCAGCAGGGCTGCGCCCAGGCCTTGGACGGCGCGGGCGATGATCAGCAACTCCACCGAGGTGGCGAACCCGGCCCAGGCCGAGGACGCGGTGAACACCAGCAGGCCGAGCAGATAGATCCGTTTCGGTCCGAAACGGTCACCCAGGCGTCCGGTCACGAGCAGGGGCACCGCATAGGCCAGCAGATAGGCGCTGGTGGCCCACATCACCTGATTGATGTCGGCGTCGAGGGCCTTCATGATCCGTGGGTTGGCCACCGTCACGATCGTGGTGTCCATCAAGATCATGAAGAAGCCGATCACCAGCGACCACAGCGCACGATTCGGCTTCACCACAGGATTCACAACTCACTCCAACCGCACCGGGACGGATTTCGTTCCGCGGCCAGCACAGCCTAGACCGACTCAGTCGCCGTCCCGCGAAGAGCCCGGGCGACGTCCGAGCAGTTCTTCCAGCATGGCCAGCCGCTCCGCCAGCGCCGCCTCATTGCCGTGGCCGGTCGGGCGGTAGTACTGAGCGCCGGCGAGCTCGTCCGGCAAGTACTGCTGGGCGGCCACGCCATGGGCAGCGTCGTGGGCGTACTGATAGCCGGCTCCATGGCCGATCGCCGCAGCCCCCGAGTAGTGGGCATCGCGCAGGTGCGGGGGCACCGTGCCGATCCGGCCCTGCCGGACGTCGGCGATGGCGGCATCGATCGCGGTGATCACTGCATTCGACTTCGGCGCGAGGGCACAGGCGATGACGGCCTGGGCGAGATTGAGCCGGGCTTCTGGCAGTCCGATCAACGCGACGGCCTGGGCGGCGGCGACACAGGTCTGCAACACCGAAGGGGCGGCCATGCCGATGTCTTCGCTGGCAAGGATGATCAGCCTCCGGGCGATGAACCGGGGGTCCTCCCCCGCTTCCAGCATCCGGGCGAGGTAGTGCAGGCCGGCGTCGACATCCGAGCCGCGCACGCTCTTGATGAAGGCGCTGATCACGTCGTAGTGCTGATCGCCGGTGCGGTCGTAGCGCACCACCGCGGAGTCCACAGCTGCGGCGACGATCTCCGGATCGATCACATCCTTGTTGACGGCGGCGGCCCCGGCAGCGGCCTCCTCCAGATAGGTCAGCGCCCGGCGAGCATCCCCGGCGGCGAACCGCAGCAGAGCCTCGCGGGCCGGCTCGGTGAGGCTGAAGCGTCCGGCAAGCCCGCGCTCGTCACTGAGCCCGCGATCTAGCAGGGTGGCGACGTCGGCATCGGTCAGTGGCTTCAGGGTGAGCAGCAGCGAGCGACTCAACAGCGGGGAGATCACCGAAAACGAGGGATTCTCGGTGGTGGCTGCGATCAGGGTCACCAAACGGTTTTCCACGGCCGGCAGAAGCACGTCCTGCTGGGTCTTGGAGAAGCGATGCACCTCGTCGACAAACAGCACGGTGCCGATGCCGCGGGCAAGTTGTCGCTGCGCTTCGGCCAGCACCGCGCGGACGTCCTTCACTCCGGCGGTGACCGCGGAGATCTCCACGAAGCGGCGACGACCGACGCTGGAAATCACCGAAGCGATCGTGGTCTTACCGACCCCCGGTGGCCCCCACAGAAAGACCGACGTGGCGGCACCGTCCTCAGCCAGGCGACGCAAGGGTGCCCCCGGCCCGAGCAAGTGGCCCTGGCCGACGATCTCGTCGAGCGTTCGCGGACGCAGGCGCACCGCCAGCGGTACCTCGCCGTGGGCTGCGCCGCCCAGCGAGCCAGCCACGGTGGGCACGCCTACCGGCTCGCCAAACAGGTCGGTCTCCACGCGGCAGACGCTACACCTCCTGGCGGGCTTGCCTGTGCCGCGTTGTCGAGCTACTCTCGATATATCGGCGACACGCCGAACAAGGAACTTAGGAGTATCCCCATGACAGAACGCAACGAGTGGAGCGGCCGCGGACGCGGTCGCGGACGGGGGCGCCACGGCGGCCCCATGGATTTCGGGCACGGCGGCTTCGGGCCGTTCGGCGGCCCGATGGGCCCCGGAGGCCCTGGGGGGCCCTTCGGCCCGGGCGGACCGTTCGGCCCCGGCGGACCGATGGGTCCTCGCGGCCGTGGACGGGGACGCCGCGGGCATGTGCGCAACGCGATCCTGGCCCTGCTGGCCGAGGAGAGCCTCAACGGCTACCAGATCATGCAGACCCTGGCCGAACGTACCGATGGCGCCTGGAAGCCCAGCCCCGGCGCGGTCTACCCCGCGCTGGCCCAACTCGAGGACGAAGGACTCATCGAGGCCTTCGACAACGAGGGCCAGAAGGCCTTCCGCCTCACCGACAGCGGGCGCGCCGCCGCCGAGGGCGCTGACCGTCCCTGGGAGGCGGTCAACGAGGCCGTCGCCGGGCTGACACCGCAGGAGATGCAGTCGATGTGGCGGGAGTTCGCCGCCCTGGGCGGAGCGGCCAAGGAGTTGTCTCGCAACGGGACTGCCGCCCAACATTCGGCCGCAGCAGCGATCATCGCTGAGGCTCGCCGCAAGCTCTACGGGCTGCTGGCCAGCGACGACGACCTGGCAAACCCGGACGAGATGCGCTGACTCGGCAACACACAGCAGGGCCCCGGACGCTTCCGTCCGGGGCCCTGCTGGTGTCTGATCAGGCCTGCTCGGCCGCCTTCGGCGCCGGAGCGACGTAGTCGACGCCGGCCTCCTTGCGCTGGGCCGCCGTGATCGGCGCCGGCGCGCCAGTCAACGGATCGAAGCCGCCGCCGGTCTTGGGGAAGGCGATGACGTCGCGGATCGAGTCCGCGCCGGCCAACAAGGCAGTGATCCGGTCCCAACCCAGCGCGATGCCACCATGCGGCGGTGCGCCGAAGGTGAACGCCTCCAGGAACCAGCCGAACTGTGCCTCGGCCTGTTCCTCAGTGATGCCCATCACCTTGAAGACCCGCTCCTGCACGTCGCGGCGGTGGATACGGATCGACCCGCC
Organism: Propionibacteriales bacterium; assembly: GCA_021286985.1. GTDB lineage: Bacteria > Actinomycetota > Actinomycetes > Propionibacteriales > Propionibacteriaceae > Propionicimonas. The sequence goes on from JAJTBJ010000046.1 coordinate 6,215, forward strand.
ACCGATCTCGTTGCCGTTGCAGACGATGTCGTAGGCATAGGCCAGTGCCGAGCCAGGATCGGTGTCGAAGGTGTCGATCGACTCCGGCTTGGGTGAGGTGAAGGCGTGATGCACGGCGGTCCACGCACCCTCCCCCACCGCGACGTCGCCGGCGGCGACGGCGTCCGAGCTGGGCTCGAACAGTGGGGCGTCCACCACCCAGAGCAGTGACCAGGTGTCGTGATCGATGAGCTCCAGTCGCTTGGCGATCTCGTTACGCACCGCACCGAGCAGCGACTGAGACGCCTTGCGCGCGCCTGCGGCGAAGAAGATGCAGTCGCCGGGGTTGGCGCCGACCCGATCGGCCAGTCCGGCCCGCTCGGCGTCGGTGATGTTCTTGGCCACCGGCCCGCCGAGTTCGCCGTCCTCGCTGATGGTCACGTAGGCCAGGCCCTTGGCGCCGCGCTGCTTGGCCCATTCCTGCCAGGCATCGAAGGTGCGCCGTGGCTGGCTGGCGCCACCGGGCATCACCACCGCACCGACGTACGGTGCCTGGAAGACCCGGAAGGTGGTGTCGGCGAAGAAGTCGGTCAACTCAGTCAGCGGCAGCCCGAAACGCAGATCAGGCTTGTCCGAGCCGTAGGTGTCCATCGCCTCGGCATAGGTCAGCCGCGGCAGCGGCAAGGTCAGCTGGTGGCCCTTCAACGCCCACAGTGCCGACACCACCGCTTCACCGACCTCGATCACGTCCTCCTGATCGACGAAGCTCATTTCGATGTCCAGCTGGGTGAACTCCGGCTGGCGGTCGGCCCGAAAATCCTCGTCGCGGTAGCAGCGCGCGATCTGGTAGTAGCGCTCCATGCCGGCGACCATCAACAACTGCTTGAACAGCTGGGGGCTCTGCGGCAAGGCGTACCACGAGCCGGGCGAGAGCCGGGCCGGCACCACGAAGTCGCGGGCGCCTTCCGGCGTCGAGTGGGTCAGCGTGGGGGTCTCGATCTCGACGAAGCCGCGTTCGGCCAGGACGTCGCGCGCAGCCTTGCTGATCGCCGAACGCAGCCGGATCGCCGCCGCTGGGGCCGGTCGACGCAGGTCGAGGTAGCGGTACTTCAGGCGCGCCTCTTCGCCGACATTGACCCGCTCGTCGATCTGGAACGGCAGCGGCGCCGAGGGGTTCAAGACCTCCAGGCCGGAAATGGCCACCTCGATCTCGCCGGTGTCGATCGCGGCGTTGACGGTGTCGGCGCTGCGGGCTTCGACCACGCCGGTGACCTTGATGCAGAACTCGTTGCGCAGCGCATGCGCCCCGGAGGTCTCCAACACGTCGTCGCGCACCACGACCTGCACGATGCCGCTGGCGTCACGAAGGTCGATGAAGGCGACCCCGCCCAGATCTCGGCGCTTGGCGACCCAACCGGCCAAAGTGACCTCGGTGCCGACGTGCTCTGGACGCAATTGGCCCGCGTTGTGGGTGCGAATCACGGCATGGTTCCTTTCTGCAGCCCTCACTGGGCCAGCGATGATCTTACGACCATCGGCTTGCGGTCGGCCTCCGGCGGCTGCCAGGTGGCGGCATCGGCGGGCAGCTGCTCACCGCTGCGGATGTCCTTGACCTCGCCAGAGCCGAACCAGACGAACGGAATCCCGCGGCGGTCGGCGTAGCGGATCTGCTTGCCGAACTTGTCGGCCTTGGGTGCCACTTCGCAGGCAATCCCGCGAGCACGCAGCTGGGTCGCCACCGCGACAGCGGAGGCCCGGGTCTCTTCGGAATCGACGGCCACCAGCACGCAGGTGGGCACGCTGCGCGAGGCGGTCAGCACCCCCTTGCCAAGCAGAGGCACCAGGATTCGACTGACCCCGATGCTCAGCCCCACGCCGGGGTAGCTGGTCTTGCCGTCGCTGGCGAGCGAGTCATAGCGCCCACCGGAAGAGATCGAGCCCATCGATTCGTAGCCGGCCATGGTGGTCTCGTACACCGTGCCCGTGTAGTAATCCAGGCCCCGGGCGATCTTCAGGTCAGCGACCAGGCGTCCGGGCACGACCGCAGCCGCCGCCTCGACCACGCCGGCCAACAGTTCCAACCCGGCGGTGAGCAACGGATGCTCCACTCCCAGTGCGGCTACCTGGTCGACGAAGGACGCGTCCGCGGTCCGGATTCCGGCCAGGGCCAGGCAGGTGTCGGCAACCGTCTGGCTGAGGCCCACCTCTTCGGTGAGCAGCGCGGCCACTTTGGCCGGGCCGATCTTGTCGAGCTTGTCGACCCGCTGCAGCACGGCGAGGTGATCCTCGATACCGAGCCCGCGGTAGAAGCCCTCGGCCAACTGCCGGTTGCTGACGCTCATGGTTGCCACCGGCACGCCGAAGTCGACGTGCAGCCGCTCCAGCGCCTCCAAGGTGACCAGGGGAAGTTCAGCGTCATGGTGGGCCGCCAGAGTCTCCGAACCGACGATGTCGATGTCGGCCTGGGTGAACTCGCGGTAGCGACCCTCCTGTGGACGCTCTCCCCGCCACGCCTTCTGAATCTGGTAGCGCCGGAACGGGAAGTTCAACTGGCCGGAGTTCTCCAGCACATAGCGGGCGAACGGCACCGTGAGGTCGAAATGCAGGCCGAGTTCGTCGGTGGCCTCAGCGTCAGCGTGCAGCCGACGGACCACGAACACTTCCTTGTCGATCTCGCCCTTGCGGGTGAGTTCGCTCAATGGCTCTACCGCCCGGGTCTCGATCGATCCGAAGCCGTGAAGTTCGAAGGTGTCGGCCAGGCTGGCCAATACCCGCTGCTCGACGATCCGGCCGGACGGCAGGAACTCAGGGAATCCCGATAAGGGCTTGGGACGGGCGCTCCGTCGGGGCTCACTACTGGCCATCAGTTCCTCAAGAAATTCGGTTGCAGGTAGGGGTTGGTCGCCCGCTCGGCGACCATCGTGGTTTGTTCACCGTGACCCGGCAGCAGCGCGACCTCATCGCCCAGGCCGAGCACCACCTGGCTGAGGGTGCGCATCATCACCGCGGAGTTTCCGCCGGGAAGATCGGTGCGGCCCACCGATCCGGCGAAGACCACGTCACCGCTGAACACCAGGCGCCGGATCGCCGGATGGCCGTGGTAGTCGGTCCCGATGAGCACGCTGCCTGCGGTGTGGCCGGGGGCCTCGGTGATGGTGAAAGTGAGTTGGGCCAGGTGCAGGTCCCGACCAGGCTCGTAGGTCTCCACGCGCGCCGGCGCGGGCAAGGACGCCCCCACCAGTTTGCGGACCATGGCCGCACCCTCGGCACTCAGCCCCGCGGCCGGATCGGTGAGCAGATGCTGGTCGGCGGCGTGGACGTAGACCGCGACGTTGAACTCATCGGCCAGCGTCGCCGCATCGGCGACATGATCGAAATGTCCGTGGGTGAGCAGGATCGCCCGCGGGGTGAGTTGGTTGTCGGTCAGGATCGTCCGTACGCCGTCAGCGCTGCCCTGCCCAGGGTCGATGATCACACACTGGGACAGTCCGGGAGCTGCGACGAGATAGCAGTTCGCCTGCCAATAGCCGGTTGCCAAGGTCGCCAGAAACACATCTGACAGCCTATCGGAGGCCGCGGTTGTGACTGCGTTGCCACAATCGCGTCCAGATCGGGCAAGATGAACCCCATGACATCCAGTACAGGTCCGGACGCTTTCGGCCGTGTCGACTCCGATGGCACGGTTTACGTGCGCACCGAAGACGGCGAACGCAGCGTCGGTCAAATCCCCGATGCCAGCGCCGAAGAGGCGATGGCCTTCTACGTCCGTCGCTATGAGGCGCTGGAAGTGGAGGTGGGATTACTGGAGACCCGGGTGCGCGGACGGGCGCTGACCCCCGACGAGGCGCGCCACAGCATCGCCACCGTGCGGACGGCCGTCGCCGGCGCGAACGCGGTCGGAGACTTGGCCGCACTGACCGCGAGACTCGACGCCCTGACCCCCTTGCTCGACGAGCAAAGTGCCGCTCGCAAGGCCGAACGCGCCAAGCAGCTGGACGCTACCCGACTGGCGAAGGAAGCCATGGTGGCCGAAGCTGAGACGCTGGCCGCCGGCAACGACTGGCGCGGTGGCGTGAACCGGTTCCGCACCTTGCTGGACGAGTGGAAGGCGCTCCCCCGCATCGATCGGACCACCGACGACGCGCTGTGGCACCGATTCTCGGCCGCTCGCACCACGTACACCCGGCGCCGCAAGGCCCAATTCGCCGAGCAGTCTGCGCGGCGTGAGGGTGCGCGTGAGGCCAAGGAACAGATCATCGCCGAGGCGCGTGAACTGGCCGCCTCCACCGAGTGGGGTGCAACCGCCGCCGCGTTCCGCGACCTGATGGCGCGCTGGAAGGCCGCCGGACCGGCTCCGCGCGAGGTGGACGACGCCCTGTGGGCCGAGTTCCGCGCCATCCAGGACGACTTCTTCTCGGCCCGCTCTGCCGTGCTCACCGCCCAGGACGCCGAGTACGGGGCCAATCTGGAGGCGAAGCGCGCCCTGCTCGATGAGGCGGAGGCCACCATCGTTCCGGTGACCGATCTGAACACCGCGCGGGCCGCGTTCCGCAGCTTCCTGGAGAAGTACAACGCGCTCGGTCGGGTGCCTCGTGACCAGATTCGTGGACTCGACAACCGGGTACGAGCTCTGGAAGCCGCCGTCCGTTCGGCCGAGGAGGACGAGTGGCGACGCACCGATCCCGAAGCCAAGGCTCGCGCTGAGGAGACGGTGGCGATGCTGTCCGCCGAGATCGACAAGCTCACCGTCAAGATCGAGAAGGCCAACGCTCGCGGAGATCAGTCCGCCGCCGCCAAGGCCCAGGAATCGATCGACACCTACGCCGCCTGGCTCGCCCAGGCCAAGGAGACCCTGGCCGACTTCAACCGCTGATCATCAGCGGGGCGCTGATCTGGCTCGCCGAGCGCGGCTTCGCCGGTCAGTTCTTCAGCCGGTAGGCGTCGAAGACGCCGGGCACCTTCTTGATCGCGAAGATCAGGTGCTGCAGATGGGTGAGGTCGGTGGTCTCGAAGGCGAACCGGAACCGGAACTTGTGGTCCTTGGTGGTGTTCAGCGTCGCGGTCTGAATCGAGATGTGGTGCTCCCCCATCACCTTGGTGATCTCGGACAGGATGCCGGTGCGATCCAGTCCCTCGACCATCAAAGCGACCAGGAATGAGCTCCCGGCGGTCGGCGCCCAGGTGACCTCGACCAGCCGCTCAGGGGTCTGATTCAGTGAGCTCACGTTGGGGCAGTCCTCCCGGTGAACCGAGATCCCGCTCTCCCTGGTGACGAAGCCGACGATCTTGTCGCCGGGCACCGGACGGCAGCACCGCGCCAACTTCACCCACACGTCCGAATCGCCCTGGACGACCACGCCGGACTCATTGCCCGATGGCCGGGCACGCCGGGTACGGGTGATCACCGAGGTGTCCTCGCCGCCGATTTCGGCGACCTCTTCGGCACCGCCGGCACCGCTGATCAGTCGCTGGACGACCGCATGCGGGCTCACCGAGCCTTCACCGATGGCCGCGTACAAGGCGTTGATGTCACGCACCCGGAAGTGCTCCACCACCCCGGCCATGTTCTCCGGGGTGAGCAGGCGCTGAAGTGGCAGGCCGGCGCGGCGCAGTTGCTTGGTCAGCGAATCCTTGCCGACGTCGATCGACTCTTCGAGCCGTTCCTTCATGAAGTAGTGCCGGATCTTGCTGCGCGCCCGCGGACTCTTGACGAAGTTCAGCCAGTCGCGGCTGGGGCCGGCATTGCTGGCCTTGGAGGTGAGCACCTCGACGACGTCACCGCTGGACAGCGCCGACTCCAGTGAGACCAGGCGTCCGTTCACCCGGGCACCGATGGTGCGGTGCCCGACCTCGGTGTGCACCGAGTACGCGAAGTCGACCGGGGTGGAACCGGACGGCAGGCTGACCACATCACCCTTGGGGGTGAAGACGAAGACCTCGTCGGTGGCGATCTCGAAGCGCAGCGTGTCCAGGAACTCGGCCGGATCCTCGGTTTCGCGCTGCCACTGGCTGATCTGCTGCACCCATTTGAGCTCGGTGCCGTCGACCTTGCCCTCTTTGTACTTCCAGTGCGCCGCGACGCCGTACTCGGCCTGGCGGTGCATCTCGTGGGTGCGGATCTGCAGCTCTACCGGCTTGCCTCCGGGGCCGAGCACGGTGGTGTGCAGCGACTGGTAGAGGTTGAACTTCGGCATCGCGATGTAGTCCTTGAACCGCCCCGGCAGCGGGTTCCAGCGGGCGTGCAAGGCGCCGAGGGCGGCGTAACAGTCGCGCTGGTTCTCCACCAGGATGCGCAGCCCGACCAGGTCGTAGATGTCGGCGAAGTCGCGTCCTCGCACCACCATCTTCTGATAGATCGAGTAGTAGTGCTTGGGTCGCCCATAGACGGTGGCCTTGATCCCGGCAGCGGTCAGATCGGTGCGCACCTGCTCGATCACCAGTCGCAGGTAGTCCTCGCGCAACGGCGCGCGGGCAGCCACCAGTTTGACGATCTCGTCGTACACCTTGGGCTGCAGTGTGGCGAAGGACAGATCCTCCAGCTCCCACTTGATCGCGTTCATGCCCAGCCGGTGGGCCAGCGGAGCGAAGATCTCCAGGGTGTCGCGGGCGATCGCAGCCTGCTTGTCCTGGCGCAAATAGCCAATAGTGCGCATATTGTGCAGCCGGTCGGCGAGCTTGATGACCAGGACGCGGATGTCCTTGCTCATCGCCAGCACCATCTTGCGGATGGTCTCGGCCTTGGCCGACTCGCCGTACTGGATCTTGTCCAGCTTGGTGACGCCGTCGACCATCGCCGCGATCTCAGAACCGAAGTCGGCCGTCAACTGCTCAACGGTGTAGGAGGTGTCCTCCACCGTGTCGTGCAGCAGCGCCGCGCACAGCGTGGTCTCGCTCATCCCCAGTTCGGCCAAGATGGTGGCCACCGCCAGCGGATGGGTGATGTAGGCATCACCGCTCTTGCGCAACTGACCGGTGTGGTAGTGCTCGGCGGTGCGGTAGGCGCGCTCGATCAGCGCGGTGTCGGCCTTCGGGTCGTGGCCGTGGACGATCCGGATCAGCGGGTCGAGGACGGCGTCGGGCTGGTTGCGCTGAGCACCGAGGCGGGCCAGCACCTGGCGCATCCGCATTCGCGGCTGGTCGGTGGCAGCTACTCGGGCGCGCGAAGGCTCAGGGGCGGCGCCCGGCTTACCGTAGGGCCCGTAGACGTCCTGAGACACCAATCGCCTCCGAGGTCAGAGAGTGGACCCTCACTCTACCCGCGGGGGTGGGCGTCCGGGGCGCGGCGGATCACGACGATCTCGTCCCCGGTCTTCAGGATCTCGGCTGCCGGGTCGAAGAAGCGGCGCAGCGTCCGGTTGCGGATCACCGCCAGCACCTTCTCGCCGGGCACCTCGATGGCCCGTTTGCCATCTTCGGCGGCCGTGACCATGCGCTGATGGATCTCCAGGCCGTCCCCGGACGACAGCAGATCCTCGATCACTTCGCCGAGCTGTGGACTCATTGACGACAGCCCGATCAAACGTCCGACGGCATCGGAGGAGGTGACCACGCCGTCGGCACCGGACTGCCTGATCAGCGCCACGTTGTCGGCCTCCCGGACGGCCACCACCAGGTGCGCGCCGCGGTTCAGCTGCCGCACCGTGAGGGTGGACAGGATCGCGGTGTCGTCACGACCGACCGCGATGATCACCTCGCGGGCCTTGGATAGCTCCGCCCGACGCAGCAGATCGCGGGAGGTGGCATCACCTTCGAAGGCGGCCAACCCGTGGGCATTGGCGGTCGCCACTGCGGCCGAGTCGCTGTCGATGACCACGATCCGCTCAGCGTCAACCGATCCGCGACGCAGCGTCGCCACGGCGCTTTGGCCGGTGGTGCCGTAGCCGATCACCACAGTGTGATTTCTCAAGGTCTTCCTCCAACGGGAGTCCAACAGGGCCCGGCGGCCCTCATTGGCGAGAACTTCAACGGTAGTGCCGACCAACAGCACCAGGAAGGCGATTCGAATCGGCGTGACCAGGACGGCGTTGAGTAGCCGGGCCGAGGGCGTGACCGGGGTGATGTCGCCGTAGCCGGTGGTGGTCATTGTGACCGTGGCGTAGTAGAACGCGTCGATCAGCCCGATCGGGTTGCCGGTGGCGTGATCGACGTAGGCGTCACGATCGAGGTAGACGATCAAGGTGAGCAGTGCCAGCAAGCCCAGAGCCAGCAGCAACCGGAACAGCAACTCCCGCGCTGGGGTCCGTCGACGGGCCGGCAGCCGCACCTGGGCAACGCCGTTCCAGGCGGCACGGCCGCCCGGCATCCGGAACCCAGGAAGCCGGCTCACAGGCTCAGCACCGCGCGAGGGTCGGTCAGCCCGTGGGAGGCCAGCAGGTCACGTCCGCCGAGGAAGCCCAACTCCAACAGCACCGCCACGCCAACGACCTGGGCGCCGAGGCGACGGACCAGATCGACGGTGGCGGTGATCGTGCCGCCGGTGGCCAACACGTCGTCGACGATCAGCACCCGAGCACCGGTGGGAATGGCATCGGCATGAATGGCCAGAGTCTCTTCGCCGTACTCCAGGGCATAGGTCTGGGTCAGCACCGCGCCTGGGAGCTTGCCGGGCTTGCGCACCGGGACGAACCCGGCGCCCAGGGCCAGGGCCACCGGTCCGGCGAACACAAACCCACGGGCCTCCATGCCGACCACATAGTCGACGCCGTCGGGGGCGTCGGCGGCCAACTCGGCGATGGCAGCGGCATAACCAGCCGGAGAACCCAGCAGCGGGGTGATGTCCTTGAACACGATCCCCGGCTTGGGAAAGTCGGGAACGTCGCGGATCAAGGACGCGATCAGCGTCCGGTTCTCCCCCGATGCCGCCATCTCAGCCCTTCCGTTTGCTGCGGCTCTGCTTGGCGGGCTGCTGGCGAGGGCCGGAGACCTTCTCCTCCGAGACCAGCCCCGGAGTGGCGACCTCGGCGACCTGGTCGCCGAGCGTCACCGTGGTGGCCTTCTTGGCCCGTCCGGCCGCACGCTCGGTGCTGCGCACCTGGCGCTTGGCCAGACGCTCGCGGTGCTCCTTCATGTCCGCATCGGCCTCCCGCATCTGCGTCAGCAGCGGGGTGGCGATGAAGATCGAGGAGTAGGCGCCGGCCACCATGCCCACGAACAGGGCCAGACCGAGGTCCTTCAGCGGTCCCGTGCCGAGCACGAACCACCCGGTGAACAACAACGCGGCCACCGGCAGCACACCGATGATGGTCGTGTTCAGCGAACGCACCAGCACCTGGTTGAGGGCGGTGTTGGCAGCCTGGGAGTAGGTGAACCGGGTGTTGGTCAGGTCCTTGGTGTTCTCGCGGATCTTGTCGAACACCACGACCGTGTCGTACAGCGAGTAGCCCAGGATCGTCAGAATGCCGATCAT
>JAJTBJ010000047.1 GCA_021286985.1 Propionibacteriales bacterium
GCTCCTGCAGCGCCCAGGCGGCGCCGTAGGCCTCCAGTGCCCACACCTCCATCTCACCGAAGCGCTGGCCACCGAACTGCGCCTTACCACCCAGCGGCTGCTGGGTGATCATCGAGTACGGGCCAGTGGACCGGGCGTGGATCTTGTCGTCGACCAGGTGGTGCAGCTTGAGCATGTAGATGTAGCCCACGCCGACCGGATCGGGGTACGGCTCACCGGAGCGGCCGTCGAACAGCCGCGCCTTGCCGCCGGCGTCGACCAACCGCAGGCCATCGCGCTGCGCCAGACCGTTTTCCAGCAGACCGGCGATCTCCTCCTCGTTGGCACCGTCGAACACCGGGGTGGCCAGGCGAGCATCGCCGTCGACGTGCTCCAGGCCAACCTCACGCAGACGCTTGGCCCACGGCTCGTTGACGCCCTTGATGTCCCAACCGGTCTTGGCGACCCAACCCAGGTGGGTTTCCAGCACCTGCCCGACGTTCATTCGGGAGGGCACACCCAGCGGGTTCAGGACGATGTCGACCGGCGTGCCGTCCTCCAAGAACGGCATGTCCTCCACGGGCAGGATCTTGGAGATGACGCCCTTGTTGCCGTGACGGCCGGCGAGCTTGTCGCCGTCGGAGATCTTGCGCTTCTGAGCCACGTAGACCCGCACCAGCTGGTTGACGCCGGGCGGAAGCTCGTCGTCCTCCTCGCGGTCGAAGACCCGCACGCCGATCACAGTGCCGGACTCGCCGTGAGGCACCTTCATCGAGGTGTCACGCACTTCGCGAGCCTTCTCACCGAAGATCGCTCGCAGCAGGCGCTCTTCCGGGGTCAACTCGGTCTCGCCCTTCGGAGTGACCTTGCCGACCAGGATGTCGCCGGTGCCGACCTCGGCGCCGATGCGGATGATGCCGCGCTCGTCGAGATTGGCCAGCATGTCCTCGCCCACGTTGGGGATGTCACGGGTGATCTCCTCGGCACCGAGCTTGGTGTCGCGGGCATCGATCTCGTGCTCCTCGATGTGGATGCTGGTCAGCACGTCGTCCTGGACGAGGCGCTGGCTGAGGATGATCGCATCCTCGTAGTTGTGACCTTCCCAGGGCATGAACGCGACCAGCAGGTTGCGCCCCAGGGCCATCTCGCCGCCGTCGGTGCAGGCACCGTCGGCCAGCGGGGAGCCGGACTCCACGCGCTGCCCCGCGGCGACCAGCGGCCGCTGGTTGATGCAGGTGGCCTGGTTGGAGCGGCGGAACTTCGCCAGCCGGTAGCTGGAGTAGGTGCCGTCATCGTTGGTGACGTCGATGATGTCGGCGCTCACTGAGGTGACCACACCCGCCTTCGCGGCGACCAGAACGTCACCGGCATCGACCGCACCGCGGTACTCCATGCCGGTGCCGACGAACGGTGCCTCGTTGCGGATCAGCGGCACGGCCTGACGCTGCATGTTGGCACCCATCAGTGCACGGGAGGCGTCGTCGTGCTCCAGGAACGGGATCAGGGCGGTAGCCACCGACACCATCTGGCGCGGGGACACGTCCATGTACTGCACCTGATCGGGAGCAACCTCGTCGGCGTCGCCATGACGACGGCGCACCAGGACCCGATCCTCGACGAACTTGCCGTCGTCGGCCAGCTTCGCGTTGGCCTGGGCCACCACGTAGCGGTCTTCTTCGTCAGCGGTGAGGTAGTCGATCTGGTCGGTAACCCGGCCATCGACGACCTTGCGGTACGGCGTCTCGATGAAGCCGAAGGCGTTCACCCGGGCGAAGGAGGCCAGCGAACCGATCAGACCGATGTTCGGACCTTCAGGGGTCTCGATCGGGCACATCCGGCCGTAGTGGCTGTGGTGGACGTCGCGGACTTCCATGCCGGCGCGGTCGCGGGACAGACCGCCGGGGCCCAGAGCCGAGAGGCGCCGCTTGTGCGTCAGGCCTGCCACCGGGTTGGTCTGGTCCATGAACTGCGACAGCTGAGACGTCCCGAAGAACTCCTTCAGCGCTGCCGAGACCGGACGGATGTTGATCAGGGTCTGGGGCGTGATCGCCTCGATGTCCTGGGTGGTCATCCGGTCACGAACGGTGCGCTCGAGCCGGCCGAGACCGATCCGGAGCTGGTTCTGGATCAGTTCGCCCACGGTGCGCAGACGCCGGTTGCCGAAGTGGTCGATGTCGTCGGTTTCGACGATCGTCTCACCCAACTCGGTGCGACCCTCGTGCAGCATCACGATGTAGCGGATGGCCGAGACGATGTCCTCGATCGTCAGAACCTGGGTGTCGAACGGCAGCGAGAGCCCCAGCTTCTTGTTGATCTTGTAACGGCCGACCTTGGCGAGGTCGTAGCGCTTCGGGTTGAAGTAGTAGTTCTCCAGCATCTGCTGGGCGGCTTCGCGGGTCGGCGGTTCGCCCGGACGCAGCTTGCGGTAGATGTCGAGCAGCGCTTCGTCGGTGTTGGCGGTGTGATCCTTCTCCAGGGTCAGCCGCATCGATTCGAACTCGCCGAACTCGGCCAGGATCTGCTCGTTGGTCCAGCCCAGCGCCTTCAGCAGCACCGTGACGTTCTGCTTGCGCTTGCGGTCGACGCGCACACCGACCATGTCGCGCTTGTCGATCTCGAACTCCAGCCACGCACCGCGGCTCGGGATCATCTTGCAGGTGAAGATGTCCTTGTCCGAGGTCTTGTCCGCGGTCTGCTCGAAGTAGACGCCCGGCGAGCGCACCAGCTGAGACACGACCACGCGCTCGGTGCCGTTGATGATGAACGTGCCCTTGTCGGTCATCAGCGGGAAGTCGCCCATGAACACGGTCTGGCTCTTGATCTCACCGGTCTCGTGGTTCATGAACTCCGCAGTCACGAACAGCGGCGCCGCGTAGGTGAAGTCCTGGTCCTTGCACTCCTCGACGGTGTGCTTGGGCTCCTCGAACCGATTGTCGCGGAAGGACAGCGACATGGTCTGGGACAGGTCCTCGATCGGAGAGATCTCTTCGAAGATCTCCTCAAGACCCGATTTGGTGTTGACATCGGTCCTACCCTCGGACTTGGCGGCGGCGACCCGGTTAGCCCAGGTCTGATTTCCGATCAGCCAGTCAAAGGACTCGACCTGAAGATCGAGAAGATTCGGTACCTCGAGCGGTTCATGGATCTTCGCGAACGAGATCCTGCCGCTGGGTGAGACAACATTGGTGTTCTTCGACGCAGTGCGCGAGACGGCCAAGGTGGGGTCCTTCCAGAAGCCCGGGCGTTGCCGGTTTCGATGCACGCAGAACGGCCCGCGTCAAGACACGGGTCGTCGATAGCGATGGGCAAAGCGATAGCCTACCCGACTTCCCGCCCCTTCCGCAAATGGATGAGACGCGCTGCTTCACCTTGTCACATCAGGGGCGAACGCACCAGCAACTACTCCCCCGCCGGCCGGCCGTGTGCCCCTGGAACCGCTCGACTTCCCGCAGCGACAGCGCGACCCATTTTCGGTCATTTCGACGAGGGACTCCCCCAGCGATTCAGCTCGGCAAACCGGCCCCGAACACACCTAGGGCCGGTGCCTGTAGGCAGCGGGAGGGGTTGCCGCACCTTACAGTCACCGGCCCAGGCGGTGTACTCATCCGACGCGCTAGGGGGGCGCCGACTGGTACTAGTTAATCAGACTTGACTGACGATGTCAAGTACTTGTCAAACTTTCCTTGCTGATCCACCACATCGGTTTGACGCCAGGCGTCCAACGCTGCGCGATAGCGGCCTTCAGCCTCCAACTGGGCAGCAGCCGACATGAAGCCCCGACGGGCACCTTCGACGTCACCCTTGGCCCGCAGGCATTCAGCAAGAACCAACTCGCTCTGCCCACGCGACACCTCTGCAGCACCGAGGACAGGATCGTCCAGCACGCCACTGATGATCTCGATAGCACCATCGACATCGCCGGTCAGCAGCGCCAGACGCGCTTCCGACTGACGCAGTTCGACCAGGTCGTAGGTGTTGCCGATGATCTGCAGACCCAAGGAAGCGGTATGCAACAGGTCGGCGACGCCGTCGACGACCCCCGCCTGCAGCCGCCAGCGCGCCGCGGTGCTCTGGAAGCGAAGCCACAGCCGCAGGTCGCGACGCGGGTCCAGAAGCCCCTTGGCGATCTCCTGCTGGCGCAAGCCTTCGGTCACGTCGCCGGCAACGAAGGCAGCAGCGCCCACGAGATCATGCCACGCGAGTGGTCGGAGTTCAGCTGAGGCGCCAGTTCGATCAGTCGAGAGATATACGGCTCGCTCTCCGAGGTCGGGTGCCCGGACTCAGAAAGCGCGCTGACAAGCGACATCAGTGCCTCAGCGAGGATAATCGGCGGACAGCTGGCCGCCGCCTCCACGGCTCGCGCACCGAAGGCCACCGCCCAGCCGAGCCGATCGGAGGCGCGGTGAGAGATCGAAGCGAGGCTCAGCGCCTGCGCCCGCGCCACCGAGAATCGCCGCGCCGTCTGATGATCGGCGAGGGCTTCGGCGAGCACGGCGGCCTCGGCGAACTCGCCGGAAGCAAACTTGGTCTGCGCCATCACGTAGCGCGCTTCCCATTCCCGGCCGGAGTCGCCAGCTGCGGTTGCCGCGTCCGCCGCTGCGGATGCATGGCGCCACGCCGCATCCCAGTCATGGTCGGACCAGGCACGCTCAGCAACCAGAAGATCCTCGATCGGATCTTTGGCATCCAGCCTGGACATGTCCGCACGGGAGGACATGCCCCACTCCAGTGCCGACAATCCCAAGCGGCGGGTGAGGAACTCCACCACCTCGGGGGTCGCCACCCTCCGGCCGCTCTCCAGGTGGGAGATGTAGCTGCCGGAGTACTTGTCGCCGCCCAGTTCCGCCTGGGAAAGACCCTTGCTACGACGCGCCTTGCGTAGGGCGGCGCCGAACTCGATGGCACGGGTGCTCACGGGTCCTCCTGTCATTGTTACCGCATTCAAATCTGTCAAATCTTGACAGACTAGTCAAGTAGTGGCTAGCTTTTCGTCATCAGGCCAGTCAAGAGAGAGGCTTCGTCCGAAATGAACATCCGCCGGGTCATCGTCACCGCAACCGTTGCCGGTGCTATTGCAGCTCTTCCGTTCACTCTGATCGCCACCAGCGCCAACACCGCCGGCGTCGTGGGCACGTCGAAGATCGTCACCATTCAGGGCGGACAGGGCGGCTGGCCGCTCAAGTGATGTTCGGCCTCTCAGCTGGCTCACTCTCATAGTCAACACTCACACACCACCTCCAGAAGAGAAGGATGGCGGGTGTCATCAGATACCCGCCATCCTCCTTCTCCAAGATCGACCTCTAGGGCCGCCAACCTTGGTCACACACCAACAGGGGCCGCAACCATTCGGTTGCGGCCCCTGTTGGTTTTGGTTCAAACGGTCACTTAACGCTAACCGCAGCGCCGGCGGCCTCGAGGGCCTCCTTGGCCTTGGCCGCAACGTCGCGAGCGACCTTCTCCAGGACGGCCTTCGGAGCGGCCTCCACCAGAGCCTTGGCCTCAGCCAGGCCCAGGTTGGTCAGCGCGCGAACCTCCTTGATGACCTGGATCTTCTTGTCGCCAACAGAGTCGAGGATCACGTCGACCTCATTGGACTCCTCCTCAGCGGCAGCCTCATCGGCGCCACCGGCGGCCGGAGCGGCAGCGGCGGCCACGGCCACCGGAGCAGCGGCGGTCACGCCGAAGGTGTCTTCGAACAGCTTCACGAACTCGGAGAGCTCGATCAGGGTCATTTCCTTGAATGCCTCAAGGAGCTCGTCAGTGGTGAGCTTCTTCGCCATATTCATGGTCCTTTCGGTGTTACTCGGATGCAGCGTCAGCCGCGTCAGTTGTGGCCTCAGCAGCGGGAGCTGCATCGGTTGCCGGGGCATCCCCGGCGGGCTTCTGGGACTTCAGCGCCTCGAAGACGCGTGCCGCCTGCGAAAGCGGTGCGGCAAACAAGCCGACCGCCTTGGCCAGGTTCCCGTTCATGGCGCCGGCCAGCTTGGCCAGCAGCACCTCGCGAGATTCCAGATCGGCAAGCTTCTTGACCGCATCGGCATCAAGGACGCGACCGTCCATGACACCGCCCTTGATCACCAGAAGCGGGTGCGCCTTGGCGAAGTCACGAAGACCCTTCGCCACGGTGGCAACGTCACCGCGGATGAAGGCGATCGCGGTCGGGCCGGTGAGAGTCTCATCCAGGCCGTCGATACCCGCTTCGCGGGCAGCGATCATGGTCAGTGTGTTCTTCGTCACGGCGTAGGTGGCGTCCGCACCCAAGGACCGGCGCAGTTCTTTCAGGTCCTTGACGGTGAGTCCGCGGTACTCGGTCAGCACAGCAGCCGAGGCAGTGTTGAACGCTTCGGTCAACTCCGCGACGGTGGCTGCCTTGTCCGGCCTCGCCATGGGTCTCCTTCCCACTTCTCTCGTAACGCCGAAGATCACTGGAAAAGAAAAAACCCCGGCGCGCGCAGGCTGACCGGGGACGCTCCGTGGAGCTTCCTACATCACCTGCGCGGGGTTTGCCGGCCCTGAGATCAGGACCGCACCAGCGGTCTTCGGCAGCCGCCATTCTACGGGGATCACGAGCCAGGCTCCAAATCGTGCGCCCGTGGCCGGACGGCGCGTTCGCTGACAAGCCGCCAGTCTCACCTACGGAGCAATCACCGGCGGGCTCGTGGGGGTCTTCGAGATCGGCTTCAGCGCATGGCTACTGGTTCTCGGCCTGATCAACGGAACCCAAAATGACAGGTGCCCCGAGCCATCCGGCTCGGGGCACCTGTGGAGTTCAGATCACTCAGCGCTGGGCTTGGTGCGCAGCGGGTCGATCGCCACGCCCGGGCCCATCGTCGAGGCCGCGGTGACCTTCTTGATGTAGCGGCCCTTGGACGCGCTCGGCTTGAGCCGCAGCACTTCGTCCAGAGCGGCGAAGTAGTTCTCGCTGAGCTGCTGCTCGGAGAAGGACGCCTTGCCGACGATGAAGTGCAGGTTGGCGTGACGGTCCACCCGGAACTCGATCTTGCCGCCCTTGATATCGCTGACGGCCTTGGCGACGTCCATGGTGACGGTGCCGGTCTTCGGGTTCGGCATCAGGCCACGGGGGCCGAGCACCCGGCCCAGACGACCGACCTTGCCCATCAGATCGGGGGTGGCCACGACGGCGTCGAAATCGAGGTAGCCCTTGGCGACCTTGTCGATCAACTCGTCGTCGCCGACCTCGTCGGCGCCGGCAGCGGCGGCCTCGGCAGCCTTCTCACCGGTGGCAAAGACCAGGACCCGTGCGGTCTTGCCCGTTCCGTTGGGAAGGTTGACGGTGCCACGCACCATCTGATCAGCCTTGCGCGGATCAACACCGAGGCGCATAACCACCTCGACGGTCTCGTCAAACTTGGCTGAGGCGTTCGACTTCACCAGGCCCAGCGCCGCTTCGGGGCTGTAAAGCTGGGTGTCATCGATCTTTTCGGCGGCGGCCCGATAGGCCTTGCTTCGCTTCATTCTGGTCTCCTTCGTGAATCAGGCTCTCTCATGAGCCCGGTGCCAGGTGTGGTGCGGGCGCGATGCCCTCCCACGGGGTTTGGGTTGGTCAGCCTTCGACCTTGACGCCCATCGAGCGCGCGGTGCCGGCCACGATCTTCATGGCAGCGTCGACGTCGTTGGCATTCAGGTCAGGCATCTTGGTCTCGGCGATCTCGCGCACCTGCGCAGAGGTGATCGAGCCGACGAAGTCCTTGTGCGGACGGGCAGAGCCACTCTGCAGGCCCGCGGCCTTCTTGATCATCTCCGCAGCCGGCGGAGTCTTGGTGATGAAGCTGAACGTGCGGTCTTCGTAGATGGTGATCTCGACCGGGATCACGTTGCCACGCATGGCCTCGGTCTCGGCGTTGTACCGCTTGCAGAACTCCATGATGTTGACGCCGTGCGGACCGAGAGCGGTACCGACCGGCGGAGCAGGAGTGGCCGCACCCGCGTTCAGGGCCACCTTGACGATCGCGGCTACCTTCTTCTTGGGAGGCATTCTGGTTGGGTCCTTCTGGTTGGTTGGTTGGTGTCGTCCGGCCGGCGGCCGGCGGCGCTGCGTTGCCTAGACCCGCTGGATCTGGCCGAGGGTCAAATCGACCGGGGTCTCCCGGCCGAGGATCTCGACCAGCGCCTTGAGGCGTTGGCTGTTCGCATTGATCTCGGTGATCGTCGCATGCACCCCGGCAAAGGGCCCAGCGACCACCATGACCGAATCCCCGACATTGAAGTCGGCGATCTCGACCTTCTTGGGGCGGCTCTTGGTACCGCCGGTGGCGGCAGCCGCAGCCCGGGCCAGAGCGGCCGGGGCAAGCATCTTTTCCACTTCGTCCATGCTCAGCGGAACGGGCGCGTTGGCATGGGCGACGAATCCGGTCACCGACGGCGTGTGCCGCACCGCGGCCCAGGAGGCGTCGGTCAGGTCCATCCGGACGAGCACATAGCCGGGCAGCACCGTGCGGGTGACCGACTTGCGGGCGCCGTTGCGGGTCTCGATGACCTCTTCGGTGGGCACGACGGCCTCGAAGATGTAATCCTCCATGCCCAGGGTCTTCACCCGGTTGTCCAGGTTCTGCTTCACCCTGTTCTCCATACCGGAGTAGGTGTGGATGACGTACCAGTCACCGATCTGGCTGCGCAACTGCTGACGCAGTTCGGCCAGGACAGCTTCTTCGTCGGCGTCGAGGGCGACCGGCTCATCCTCAGGCTCATCATCGCCTTCGGTCAGCGAGGCCAGCATGTCGGCGTCGGACTGGGACTGATCAGTGCCGAAGTCCAGGCCCAGGTCGAGGTCGTCGGACTCGGCCGTCTCCGGCAGGCCGAGATCGATCTCGATCGCGTCGGCGTCGAGTTCGTCGAAGCCGCCGTCGTTCGGGGTGTTGTCGCTCACAGGTCTTCGCTTCCTTAACTCTTGCTCTGGCCGAACAGTTGCAGGATCAGCGCGCCGAACCCCAGGTCGAGCAGGGCGACGATGCCGATCATGATCAACACGAACACCAACACCACAATGAAGTACTGCTGGAGCTGAAGCCAGGTCGGCCAGACGACCTTCTTCAGCTCACCGATTGCTTCGCGAACGAACTGCACCGGAGTGGTCGTCTTGCGCTCCGCCTCGGCGCCGCTGGTGCGCTTCGCGGTGGCATGGCCCTTACCGGTGGCCGCTTCGGCCGGCTTCTTCCGCGTCGGGCGGGCGCCGGCAGCAGCCTTGGCGACCTGCTCTGACTCGGTCAGATCGGCCTCATCAAGGTCGTCCAGCCCCATCGCCTCAAGCTCGGCGTCGCCGATGGGTGCGTCGGCAGGGACGTTGGCCGCAGCCCGGTCCTTCTTCTCCGCCACTTCGGCAATCCTTCTTTCGCTCGTTCGATAGTGCTGGGATGGACGTCCCTGACGTCCGACCCAGCAGGGCAAGAGGGACTTGAACCCCCAACCTGCGGTTTTGGAGACCGCTGCTCTGCCAATTGAGCTATTGCCCTTCGGCGCCAAATCCCTGCCCCACGTCCTGCCCGAGGGCACGGCGCAGCAGGCACTTAGCCGCCAAGAACCAGATTGTACGGGTTATCAGAAGGTGAGTCGAACCGGCGCACCCTCACTTCACCCGCATTCCCGGGGTGGCCCCGGCGTCCGGCTCCAACAGGAAGATCCCCGGCTCGGTCTTGGCATCGGCGTGACCGGCCGCCAACACCATTCCTTCGCTCACGCCGAACCGCATGGTGCGCGGAGCCAAGTTCGCGACCACCACCGTCAGCCGCCCCACCAGGTCCTCGGGGCGGTAGGCCGACGCAATGCCGGAGAAGATCGTCCGGGGTGAAGGCTCCCCCACATCCACGGTGAGCTGCAACAGCTTGGTGCTGCCCTCCACTGCCGCCGCTGCCACGATTCTGGCCACCCGAAGGTCGACCGCAGCAAACGAATCGATGGTGATCTGGTCGGCCAGTGGTTCCCCTCCGGGAGTAGCCACCGGCTCAGGCTCGACCGCAGGGACGGCCGGCTCGAACAACTGGTCGACCAGGACCGGATCCACCCGCTGCATCAGGTGGGCGTACCGCCCGATGACATGCTCCCCCAGCGGCGTCACCGCGTCGTCCCAACCGAACTGCTCGGTGCCCAGGAACTCGGCGACCGCATCCGCCGTCGCCGGCACCACCGGCGCCAGCAGAATGGTCAGCACCCGGAAGGCTTCGATGCCGGTGCTGCACGCCTGGTGAAGCTCGACTTCCGCCCCCTCGGCCTTGGCCAGCTCCCACGGCTTGTGGGCCTCGACGTAGGCGTTCACCTTGTCGGCCAGCGCCATGATCTCGCGCAGGGCCTTGCCGAACTCACGGGTCTCGTACAACTCAGCCACCACTGGCACCTGGGCGTGCAACTCGGCCAACAGGGCCTCGCCATCGGCCCCCAGGTCGGTGCTGAGTCGACCGTCGAAGCGCTTGGAGATGAATCCGGCCACCCGACTGGCGATATTGACGTACTTGCCAACCAGGTCGGAGTTCACCCGAGTCACGAAGTCGCTGGGCGTGAAGTCGACGTCCTCCACGTGAGAGTTCAACTTGGCCGCAATGTAGTAGCGCAGCCAGTCAGGGTTGAGCCCCAACTCCAGATAGCGCAGCGGGCTGATCCCGGTGCCCCGACTCTTACTCATCTTCTCTTCGCTCACGGTGATGAAGCCGTGGACGTAGACGTTGTCGGGCACCTTGCGTCCGGAGAACTTCAGCATCGCCGGCCAGAACAGCGTGTGGAAGTAGACGATGTCCTTGCCGATGAAGTGAATCTGCTCGACGGCGGGATCTGCCAGGAAGGCATCGACGTCGGTACCGAGCTTGCCGAACAGATTCACCAGTGAGGCCAGGTAGCCGATCGGCGCATCGAGCCACACATAGAAGTACTTGCCCTCGGCGTCCGGGATCGGGATGCCGAAGTAGGGCGCATCCCGGGAGATGTCCCAATCCGACAGCCCGCCGCTGCCGTCAGGGTCGGTGACGAACCACTCCCGCACCTTGTTGGCCACTTCCGGCTGCAACTTGCCGTCCTGGGTCCAGTTCTGCAGGAATTCCACACAGCGCGGATCGGACAGCCGGAAGAAGTAGTGCTCGCTGCTGCGAAGCTCCGGAGTCGCCCCCGACAAGGCCGAATACGGATTGACGAGGTCGGTGGGCGCGTAGACCGCGCCACACACCTCACAGGAGTCGCCGTACTGGTCGGCCGCGCCACACTTGGGGCAGGTGCCCTTGATGTAGCGGTCGGGCAAGAACATGCCCTTGACCGGATCGAAGAACTGCTCGACCTGACGGACGTCGATCAGGCCAGCATCGCGCAGACCCAGGTAGATCGACTGGGCCAGCGCGGTGTTCTCCTCGCTGTCGGTGGAATGCCAGTTGTCGAAGGAGATGCTGAAGCCATCGAGGTAGGCCTTGCGACCGGAGGCGATGCCTGCGACAAACTGCTGCGGGGTCAGTCCGGCCTTTTCCGCCGCGATCATGATCGGCGCACCGTGGGCGTCATCGGCGCCCACGAAGTAGACCTTTGCGCCGCGCATCCGCTGGTACCGCACCCAGATGTCGGCCTGGATGTACTCCATCATGTGGCCGATGTGGAACGGCGCGTTGGCGTACGGCAGGGCTGTCGTAACGAACAGCGTCCGGGTCATGATCGAGAACCTCTCTTGGGCCGGGACTCCCCCGACCCCGTTTTCACAGGACGGCCGCGATCGCCGAAGCGACCTTGGCCACGTTGGCGTCGTTGAGCGCGGCCACGCAGATCCGTCCGGCGTCCGTGCCGTACACCCCATGCTCGGCACGCAGCTTCTGCATCTGCTCCGCGCTCAGGCCGATGTAGCTGAACATCCCGATCTGGTCGGTGATGAAGCCGAAGTCACGAGTCACCCCGGCGGCCACGAGCGCGTCGACAAGCTTGTGACGCAAGGAGCGGATGCGGTCACGCATGCCCGCCAATTCGGACTCCCACAAGGCCCGCAACTCAGGATCGCCGAGCACACGGGAGACCACCGCGGCGCCGTGCGTCGGCGGGTTGGAGTAGACCGTGCGGATCGTCACCTTCAGCTGTGACAATGCCCGCGCCGCCTCCTCGGCGTCGGCGGCCAGGACGCTGAGCGCTCCCACCCGCTCGCCATAGAGGCTGAAGCTCTTGGAGAACGACGACGCCACCAGCACCGGAATCCCCAGGCCGGCGAACAGCTCCACGGCCGCACGGTCGGCCTCCAGGCCACCGGCGAAACCCTGGTAGGCCAGGTCGAGGAAGGGCACCAACTCCTTGGCCACGACGACCTCGGCGACCCGCGCCCACTGGTCCAGGTTGAGGTCGTAGCCGGTCGGGTTGTGGCAGCAGGCGTGCAGCACCACTACGGTGCCCGGCTCGGCCGCGGCGAGATCGGCCAGCATGCCCTCGATGTCGATGGCGTGAGCGTCGGCGTCGTAGTAGCGGTAGCCGCTCACCTCGAAGCCGGCGCGAGTGAACAGCGCCTGGTGGTTCTCCCACGACGGCGTCGACAGCATCACCTTGCGCAACGCCGGCGTTGTCTTGAGGAACTCGGCGCCGATTCGCAGGCCACCGGTGCCTCCCAGGCCCTGGACGGTGACCACCCGGCCGGCAGCGACCACCTCCGAGCTCGGACCGAAGACCAACTCCCGCACCGCGGCGTTGTAGGCCGGCATGCCATCGATGGGCAGATAGCCACGCGCCACCGGAGTGGCAGCCAACGCGGTCTCCGCCTGCCGGACGCAATCCAGCAGCGGAACCTTTCCGTCCTCGCCCAGGTAGACCCCCACCCCGAGATTGGCCTTGTCCACGCGGGTGTCGGCAACGAATGCCTCGGTCAGACCGAGGATCGGGTCGCGCGGCGCCATCGGGACGCTGGTCAGGATGCTCATGGCGATATTCCTTCGTGGTAGGGATCGCTGCTAAGTGTAGGGCGTGGGCGCCACAGCGCCCCGGTCACCGTCCGGTGGCGGGATCGGAATCCAGGCTGACCCCGACCAGGATGGGTTCGGGCACCAACCGAATTCCGAAGGCATCCTCCACCCCCGCGCGCACCTGGCGGGCCAGAGCAACCACATCTGCAGCCCGCGCCTGACCACGGTTGGTCAACGCCAGCGTGTGCTTAGTCGACAGCTGGGCCGGGCCGTCCCCCCAGCCCTTGCCGAAGCCGGCGTGTTCGATCAGCCAGGCTGCGCTGGTCTTCACCCGTCCGTCGGGCTGCGGGTACGCCGGCGCGCCGTCAGGGACCTGGGTCAGCTCATCGAGCACCGGGTTGGTGAAGAAGCTGCCTGCGCTCCAGCTGTCGTGATCGGCGCGGTCGTAGACCATTCCCTTGGCCCGGCGAAGTTCCAGGACGGCATCGCGCACCGCCGCCAGCGGCGCCCGTTGGCCGATCTCGACGTCGAGCTTCTTGGCCAGTTCTGCGTAACCGATCGGTGCCGACAGCTGTCCCAAACGGAACTGGAAACTCACCGACAGCACCACCCAGCGTCCGGGCTCACGCTTGAACAGCGAGTCGCGATAGCCGAAGCCGCACTCGATGGCCGAAAACGTCCGAACGGCCGACCGCTGCCGATCCCAGGTCCGTACCCGGGCGATCACACCTGCGACCTCCTGGCCGTAGGCACCCACGTTCTGCACCGGGGTCGCCCCGACAAAGCCCGGAATGCCTGACAGCGCCTCGATGCCCACGTGGCGTTGCTCGACCGTGCGCGCGACGAAGGCGTCCCACGGCTCGCCGGCCGCGACCGTCAGGAACGCGCCCGAGCAGGCGGCAACGTCGTCGACCTGAACGCCACGCAGCCCACCGGTGTGCAGCACCAGTCCGTCGAAGCCGTCGTCACTGATCAGCACGTTGGATCCGCCGCCCAACACCAGCACCGGCTCTCCGGCGGCATCGGCTGCCGTGATCGCCTCGATGAGTTCAGCGTCGGTCGAGGGCACCAACCAGCGTCCGGCCGGTCCACCGATGCCGAACGTCGTGTGGGCGGCCAGCGACTCAGTCAACCCGCACCTCAACGCTGACCGAGCCCAGCACTTTGGTCTCCTCGCAGAGGGCCTCGATGGTCACAGTGGCCACGGCATCACTCACCCCGGTGACCGTGCCGGTGAAGGTGACCTCCACCGTCCCGGTGGCCGGCACCACCACCGGCTTGGTGAAGCGGACGTAATAGCTCAGCACCCGCGTCGGGTCGCCGCACCAGTCGGTGACCACCCGCAGCGCCGTGCCCATGGTGAGCATGCCGTGAGCGATCACCCCGGGCAGGCCGAGCGCGGCGGCGGCGGCATCGTTGTAGTGAATCGGGTTGAAGTCGCCGGACGCACCGGCGTAGCGGACCAGGTCAGTGCGGGAGAAGGCCGCGCTGACGCTGCCGATGGTGGTGCCGACTTCGACGTTCATGCCGCCACCTCCGCGGTGTGCACCAGGGTCGAGGTGGCCACGCACAGCGGCTCGCCTGCCGTCGTCGCCAACTGCACCGAGATGGTGATGAAGGCCGCCGGGCCACGGAGTCGCACCTTGTCGATCACCAGTTGGGCCTCGACCAGGTCGCCTACCCGAAGCTGCCGGGTCCAGGTGAAGCGCTGATCGGCGTGCACCGTCCGGCTCAAGCTGAGTTCGAGTTCTGGATCGCCGAACAGCGAGTCCCAGGTTGCCGCGGCCAACACCACGGCGAAGGTGGGCGGTGCCACCGCGCAGTCACCGGCGTAGGCAGGATTGTCGGCGTCTTTGAGAGCGGCAGCGAACTCAGCGACCTTCACAGCAGTGACTTCGTAGGGTGCGGTCGCCGGATAGCTGCGGCCCACGTGGGCTTCACTGATCGGCATGTGCTCAGGCTAGCGGCACACCGTTTGCGTCACAGAGTTCGCGGACCTGCGCCAGCGCGTCGGCGGGCACCTGGACGGCCAACTCGTGCGCCCCTAACAGCCCGTACCACCGGTCGGAGGACTGCCAGCCGATCACGGCTGTGGTGGTCACGATCAGCTGATCGGTACCCAGGAACCGGGCCAGCCGAGCAGCGCTCACTTCATCCCAGGGCAGGCTCTGGGTGCGCGGTCCGATGGTCTTGGAGATACCGGCAGCGGTGAGGCTGCCCCGGACCTGCCGCGACATCGCCAACCGCCAGGCCTGGTAGACCAGCACCAGCACCGCCACCATCAGAATCAGCGAGTTCGCGCCACTCAGCAGCGGCCACAACGCCACCGCGGCGACCATCAATACCGCGAAGAAGTTGATCCGGGTGATCCGGTCGGTCGTCGTCCAGGTCATGGCATCCCCGGGAACGCAACAAAGCCGTCCGCACAGGCGGACGGCTCAGTGGCGGACTCGCTCAGCGGGTCTCGCGGTGCGCAGTGTGCGTGTGGCACTTCGGGCAGAACTTCTTCAGCTCCATCCGATCAGGATCGTTGCGACGGTTCTTCTTGGTGATGTAGTTGCGCTCTTTGCACTCGGTGCACGCCAAGGTGATCTTCGGCCGAACGTCGGCTGCTTTCTTGGCCATAGCTTCCTC
>JAJTBJ010000048.1 GCA_021286985.1 Propionibacteriales bacterium
AGAGCATCTGACTACGGATCAGAAGGTTGGGGGTTCGAGTCCCTCCGAGCGCGCAAGATCGAAGGGCCGGGCGATGACGTCCGGCCCTTCGGGCTTCTTCGGGTCTGCTGCGCCGGTACCGCGCCGGGACGCAGGCGTGCGATTGCTACATCGCGAACTCGGTGGCCTGAGTGCCCGCTTCGAGGGCGTCGAGGACGGTGTCGATGTCGTCCTGGCTGCGGATATCGCCGTACCACCAGCCCTCGGGATAGATCACCATGGCGGGCCCCTTTTCGCAGGTCTTCAGGCAGCCGGTGCTGGTGACCAGCACGTCGTGCATGCCGCGATCAGAAAGCTCCTCTTGCAGGTACGGCAGGAGCGCCACGGCGCCGGCCTTGTTGCAGATGCCCTGGGCGTTGCCGTTTCCGCGGAAGCTGCAGCAAACGAAGATGTGGTGCTTCACGTCGGTCATGCGTCACCTCCAATCTCAGCGGCGCCCCGCTGGCGCCGTGATTCGGTGGCACCCTACGAAGAATCCGATTTCGCGCGGGTTACCGGCGTGGACGCCCGCTCACATATGGGGAGTAACTCAGCTCAAGAGTGGGGAATAGGGGTTGCTCTGGCCCGGGTGGCTGGCTCAGGTTCGGGGAGTTCACCCACTCAGCTTTGGGGACCAGACACGCTCACAAATGGGGAGTAGCTGGCGGCGGTCCGGCTAGGGTGGCAGCCATGGCTGGCGGCTATGTAATGGTGGAACGACGGGTCGGGGCGCTATTGGAGCGTCTGGTCGACGAGGAGCCGGTGATCGCGCTGCATGGTCCGCGATCGGTCGGCAAGTCGACGGTGCTGTGGAAGCTCGCCGAATCGCATCACGTCGGAGTGATCGATCTCGATGACGTGGAGACCCGGGAGGCGCTGGCGGCGAACCCACGGATGGTGACCATGGGGGAGGTGCCGTTGTGTATCGACGAATACCAGCGCGTCCCCGAGATTCTGGACGCGATCAAGGCCCGGCTGAACCGTGACGGCACCCGTCCGGGGTTGGCGGTGATCACCGGGTCGACCCGGCAGGACGCGCTGCCGCGCACGGCCCAGGCGCTCACCGGTCGGCTGCACTCGCTGACCATCTGGCCGCTGTCCCAGGGCGAGCTTGCGGGGGTGGCCGAGGAGTTCCTGACCGCGATCCGCGAGGACGCCGAGGCGGTGGTGGGTGCCCAGCAGCCGTCCGACGAGAGCCGCGACGGCTACGCCGAACGCGTCTGCGCCGGCGGGCTGCCGCTGGCTTTGGGGCGGTCGGAGACGGCGCGGGCCCGGTGGTTCGACGACTATGTGCGTCAGTCGGTCGATCGTGACGCCCAGGAGTTGGGGCAGGTGCGGCAGCGTCAGGCGTTGGCCGAACTGCTCGGCTATGTGGCCGCCCAGACCGGGCAGTTGATGAACGTCAGCAAGGCCGCCGACGCGGTGGGGGTGGATCGCAAGACCGCCGAGGCGTATCTGCGGTTGCTGGAGGATCTGTTCTTGACCTCGCGGCTGCCGGCCTGGGGGACAGAGCTGCGCTCGCGGGTGAGCGCGCGGCCCAAGATGCACCTGGTCGACTCGGGCCTGGCGGCGCGGTTGTTGCGCCAGACGCCGGCCAAGTTGGTCGACTTCGAGCCGACGGCGATGGGCACCTTCGGGCGGTTGCTGGAGACGTTCGTGGTGGGCGAGTTGCGCAAGCAGGCGTCCTGGTTGGACGAGCCGGTGACCCTCGGGCACTGGCGGACGTCGGACGGGGCCGAGGTTGACCTGGTGGTGGAGTTCGACGACGGCGATGTGGTGGCGGTCGAGGTGGCCGGCAATGAGCGGGCGACCGGGCCGGTGTTCAGCGGGCTTGCGCAACTGCGGGACGCGCTGGGGGGCCGGTTCCGTGCCGGGGTGGTGCTGACCACCGGCAGCCGCTCCTATACCCACGCTGACCGGCTGCATGTGATGCCGATCGATCGGATCTGGCAGGTGTGCTCGTATCCGGCGGCGTCCCGCACTCGGGTTGTGCACCCGGACACCTGGACGAAGATGCCCTGACAAGGGAGGTTAGTCGCCAGGGCTGCCCGCTTCACAGTAAACTCACAGCTGCCGGATCAGAGCCGGTACCGGTTTGGCAAGGGGGAGCACCCAACTGCTGAGGTGCCATTGACGGCCGTGGAGGGAGCGGTCCATCGTGTCGGCCATGGCAGATCAGAACTCGCCGCTCACCGGCAACTCGACCATCGAAACCTGGCTCAATGACCCGGTCGGTGGTCCGCTCTTGCGAGGATTCCTGGCGCAAGGTGGTCAGGACGAAAGCTCGCTGGCTCCCATCAAGACCTTCCCGCTTCAGCAGTTGGTGGCGCTGAGTCAAGGTCAAGTACCCCAAGCGGTCATCGACGACCTGGTGCTCAACGCCAATGGCGGGGTGATGCCGGAGGTGGTCGAGACCGCTGGCGCGGCCCCCGAACAGTGGGTGGAGAAGATCACCCCCGGCCGTTTCGCCGGCAAGACGGTGATCGTCACCGGTGCCGGGTCGGGCATCGGCAAGGCCACCGCTTCCCGGGTGGCGCGCGAGGGAGCTCGCCTGATCGCCGTCGACATCTCGGCCGAACGGCTGGCCGAGTTCCAGGCGTCCGTCCCTGGTGCCGACGTGACGGTGGTGACCGGGGACATCTCCAATCAGGCCGACGTGGACGCGATCGTGGCCGCCGCCGGGGACAAGATCGATGGCCTGGCCAACGTCGCCGGGATCATGGACAACATGACTCCGCTGCATGAGGTCTCCGACCAGATCTGGCAGCGGGTCTTCGCGGTCAACGTGGACGGGCTGTTCAAGCTCAGCCGGGCCGTGCTGGCCAAGATGGTTGAGGCCAAGGGCGGCGCGATCGTGAACGTCGCTTCCGAAGCTGGTCTTCGTGGTTCCGCGGCGGGTCTGGCCTACACCGCCAGCAAGCACGCGGTGGTCGGCATCACTCGCAGCGCGGCCTTCACCTATGCCCGGCTCGGCATTCGGGTGAATGCGGTCGCGCCCGGTCCGGTGGCGACGAACATTCAGGCCAGCTTCGATTCCGCACTCGGTCAGGAGCGAATCGGTGGTCTGTTGGCGAACATTCCGCCGGTCGCCATGCCCGATCAGCTCGCGGCGTCCATCACCTTCCTGCTCAGCGATGACGCCACCAACCTGACGGGCGTGATCCTGCCGTCCGACGGCGGCTGGTCTGTGCAGTAGCTTCCACTCTCCCCCCTGGCGGGCCATGGCGTCGTTGGCGCCATGGCCCGCTGTGGGTGGGGCGCCTGTCGTCTTTCCGGCGCCGCACAACTCTGGACGATTTCCAGAGTTGCCGGGCTGTGCCCACACCCCAAGCTGCGCCCCCAACCCTGCATCCCAAGCGCTGCGCCAAGCCACCCCCCAAGCCGCGGGCCGCAACCTCCTCAGGCCGTGGGGTGTGGGGAACGCACTGTTCCCCCGACCGCCCGCCTGGCTGGGCCCGGTCAGCCTGCCCTTGCCCGCCAACCTGCCTGGGCGCATTCCTCCAGCTCGGGTGCAGTGCTGGCCCGGTTGGAGCGTGGACGATCAGGCAGGTCCGGCTGATGGGTGGCGCCGTCGGGCCCTGCGGCCGGGGCGGCAGGTGCCGGCTCGGGGGACGCGCGCCGTCGGTGCCGTCGGGGTCTTCGGGCGGCGTCGAACCTGGCCGGTGGGATGAACTGCGGCAGACCGTCGCTGGCGATTTCGACCTGCCACTGGTCGCGCAGGCCGTACTTCGTTGGTTCGACCAGGCTGTGGTGGTGATGGCAGAGAAGGACGAGATTTCCCAGCGCGGTCGAGCCGTCAGCCCACCAGGGAACGATGTGGTGGGCCTCACACAACTCAGGACGGACGTCGCAGCCGGGAAACGCGCAGCCGCCATCGCGCACCGTCAGAGCGATGCGGATTCCGTCACTGACCAAGCGCTTGGCGCGGCCGACGTCCAGCACTTCGGACGGACCGCCGAGCACCACGGGCACGATCTCGGCATCGCAGCACAGCCGGCGGAGCTCGCCGGCGGAGATCGGCTGATCGTCAGTGAGCAGTCCGGCGTGAGCCGCATCGTCACGAAGGCGCTGGTGATCGAGCGTGACCACAACCCGGGCGGCACCAAGACCCGCGACAGGCTTCGACTTCTCGACGCTGGTCAACAGGGCGACGAGGGCGTCTGCCCGCCGCTGCTCGGGGCTGGTGTGCCCGGCGAGGGGGTCGCGGGCTTCGATGGCGGTGCGCCGCAGTTGTTCGGCGTGCGCGTTGAGGAGGGTGACGAATCGCTCGCCCTCGACCCGTGGCAGGCTGCCTTCGAAGCGGAGCGACCCACCCTCGCGGAAGAACCGCAGTGATCGCGCGCGGTGGGCGGCCTCGGCCTCACGTTGGAGCTTGGTTTCAAGCAACTCGTCCGAGGTGGCCGGCGCCACTTGGGCCAGCACTTGTGGTGCGGCTTTGGCGAGCTGATCGGCATCGAGGTGTGCGGCGAGCTCGACGAGGACGTGCTCGGCGGCCACCTGTTGACCCTCGTCGAGCCGGGCGGACAAGGAGTCGAGCACCCGTCCGATCGAGCGCACCTGGCCGGCGCCGACCCGTCCAGCGACAGCGGCCTCGGCCACCTCAGGATGGGCGCGCATGGTCTTGGCCTGCCCGACCGCTGCCGCGGCCTCTTTGCGCGACAGCGTCTCGCCCATGCCGAGCCAGGACGTCAGTGGGGTGCCGGTGACGCGCTCGGCGGCCTGTGCGCGATCGGCCTCACCCACCAGTAACGCGGTCAAGGCCTGCAATCGCCCGCTCGCGTGACGGGCGGCGCGGACCCACTCCAGCCGGGTCTCGGGCGCGACTCCGCCGCGATCCGGGTCGACCCGATCAAGTAGGCGCGCGACCTCAGCCAGCGCCTGGCCGGCCGGGATGAGCACGTCTGTTTCCATACCTCCAGCCTGCCCATTCGATGCGAAATAATCGAACGGAATTCCGAATCTGTGGATGACTTCTTTATCGTCCACAGATTGTCGATTCGGGGTTGACAGCGGTGCAGTGGGGAACTGCTGCGGATGGGGTCACCTGCATCAAACCATTACCCACCCGAGTGAGAGCGGCTACCGTGTGGCCAGCATTGAGCAAAGGGGATGAAGATATGCGTGGATTGGTTGCGGCGGTGGCCGCGCTAGCGGTCGTGGTCTCGTTGCCGGCAACGGCGGTGACAGCGGCGGCCCAGCCTCCGACGAGTGTGCGGGCCATGGCAGCGGTCAAGCCGCTGGTGGTGAAATACAAGTTCAAGAACTGCACCGCGCTCAACAAGGTGTATGCGCATGGGGTCGGCAAGAGCGGTGCCCGCGATCACACCAGCGGTACGCCGGTGACCGATTTCAAGGTGTCCACCTCGCTGTACAAGAAGATCATCAAGTACCGCAAGAGCCTCGATCGCGACAAGGA
This sequence comes from Propionibacteriales bacterium, assembly GCA_021286985.1. Classification (GTDB taxonomy): domain Bacteria; phylum Actinomycetota; class Actinomycetes; order Propionibacteriales; family Propionibacteriaceae; genus Propionicimonas. The sequence continues at coordinate 5,435 of JAJTBJ010000048.1, forward strand.
CGGCATCGCCTGCGAGCGGGCGTGACGCGGACATCTCTAGGCTGAGCGCATGGCGGACGAGGGCATGGGCGAGGCGACGACAAGCCCGGCGCCGAGCCTCCGCGAGCGCCGTCGCGCCTGGTTCGCCGAAAGGGCCCGACTCAAAGTCACCGTTGACCCCTGGCCAGCCAGCGCACCGCCGACGAACTTCTCCTACCATTCGGGGCAACGGCGAACGGTCATCAAGGTGACGCTCGCCGTGGCGTTGGTGGCCTCCATTGCTGCGATTTTCATCGCCCCGCCACTGATCGCGTTCGTCGTCATCATCGCCTTCAATGTGGTGATGCGCGCGCTACCAGATGAAGGAATCTGGACTGATCGCTGTATTGCTCCCGCCGTGGCTCGGGCGGCCCAGGATCTCGGTATCCAGACCGGCCCACGCGAATGGCGGGTGACGGGTGCGCCGGCGGTGGAGTTGGCGACCGAGGTGGTCACGTTGCGCGACCTCCCGTCACCCACACGTCCGGACGGTGCCTACCCGACCGCCGTCGACCGCGAGCGCGCAGATATTGCGGCCGCGGGACCGATCCTGCGCCGCTACCTTCGGCCCGTCCTGACCGCCTCCGAGCATGGAAATGAACCCTTGGTCATCGCGGACGACGCGCCTTCACTGGCCCCCGGTGACCCCTGGCCGCTGCTCAATTCAGGGGCACCACAGTGGGGCCAGCCGGAGCGGCGCTCCACCCGCAGCTGACGCTTGCCGCCGCGGCGCGGTGACCGCGCTCGCCGCCCAGCGAAAGTAGTGCCAGCACTACCCACAGACGCCTGTAGGCGCCCGTGTGCGCCGTGGCCATCCGCGGTTGGCTGGAGGACGTGAACATCTCAGCTCCCCGCCCTGCCCCGCAACCACCTCTCACCCACTCGAACGACCCCGGCGTTCCCGTCGGGCCCGTCCTGCGGGCCAGCGCGCTCACCAAGACCTACGGCGTCGCGCACGCCCAGACCCACGCCCTCACCGGCGTCGACTTGGCTGTCGGCGCGGGTGAATCGATCGCGATCATGGGGCACTCCGGCTCGGGCAAGACCACCCTGCTGCACGTCCTCGCCGGCGTCCTCGCGCCCACCTCCGGGACGGTCACCTGGCGGGGCCGCGACCTCGCCGCCATGTCGGACGCCGACCGCACCAAGCTGCGTCGCTCCGAGTTCGGCTTCGTGTTCCAGTCCGGTCAGCTGCTTCCCGAACTGCCTGCACTGGAGAACGCCGCGCTGCCGCTGCTGCTGGCCGGCATCGACCGTAGCCTGGCCATGCAACTGGCCCGCGACCAGCTCGGACGCCTTGGCCTGGCCGGTCTGGAGCAGCGCCGTCCCGGCGAGCTGTCCGGCGGACAGGCCCAACGCGTCGCCATCGCCCGCGCCCTGGTCAGCGACCCGGAAGTGATCTTTGCCGACGAACCCACCGGCGCCCTCGACCAGGCCACCGGCTGGGAGGTGATGCGCGCGCTCAAGGAGTCGGCCTACATCTGCGGCGCCGCCTTGGTGGTGGTCACCCACAACCCCGAAGTCGCGCACTGGTGCGCCCGCACCATCACCATGGCGGACGGACGGATCACTCACGTCGCCACCCAGCAGCCCTCGACCCCCGAGCTGCACCTGGTGCCCCCGCCGCCCCCGCCCATGCCGAACGTGTTCGGTGGCGTGAGTGGAGCAGCACGATGAGCGCCACCCAGCTGTGGCTGCTGCTGCGCCGCCACGCCTCCCACGACCGCAGCACCTCGGCCCGCTTCACCGCGGTGCTGGCCGTCATCGCGTTCGCCGCAACCTCCGCGGTGTCGCTGGTGGTGGTTGGTGGCCTGATGGCCTTCATCGGGCGCTGGCAGGCCGGCCTCAAGGTTGGCGACATCGACCCGATGTTCTACGTGATGCTCGCCGGCTTCGCCGTGCTGCTGCTGCTCGTCCCGCTGACCACGCTCGGTGCCGCCGCAGCGCGCCTGGCGATGGCGCGACGTGACGCCCGCCTGGCCGCCCTGCGGCTGGCCGGTGCCACCACCTGGCAGGTGTCGGTGATCACTCTGCTGGACGCCGGGCTGCAGGCGTTGGTCGGCTCCCTGATCGGCGTGGCCGGGTACCTGGCCGTCCTCCCGATCGTCGCCCAACTCAGCTTCCAGGGCCGGCAACTCAGCCTGGCCGAGCTGTGGGTCGGCTTCCCGCTGCTGGCCGCGACGGTGGCCGCGGTAGCCGCAGTCGGCGTCCTGTCTGCGGCCGCGAGCCTGCAGCGGGTGCGGATCACCCCGCTGGGCGTGGCGGCGCGGGTGTCCCCGCCGAAGCTGAGCATCTTCCGGGTCACCGGGCTGCTCGTCGCCGCTGCCGGCGCCTACCTTTCGGTGCACCTGATGGGGTCGCTGGCGGGGCTGTTCGTGGTGCTGGTGTTCGGCGGCTTCGTGGCCATCGGCATGGCCGTGCTCAACCTGATCGGCCCGCTCGTCCTGCAAGTCATCGGACGAATCACCGCGGGCAACGCCCGCTCCGCCGCCACCCTGCTGGCCGGACGACGCATCGCCGACAACCCCAAGGCCGCCTGGCGCAGCGTCGGTGGCGTGGCCATCGCCGCCTTCATCGCCGGACTGACCTCGCTGATCGGGCTGTTTGCCGATTCCCCGCACCCCAACAACTCCGACCAGGTGCTGATCACCGACCTGACCACCGGCGGGCTGCTCACCCTGATCATCGCCGGGGTACTGGCCGCAGTCTCCACCGGCGTCATGCAGGCCGGACGTCTGATCGACCAGCGCCAGGAATACCGCAACCTGGTCCTGGCCGGCTCCGACACCCGCACCCTTGATCGCGCCCGGCTGCGGGAGACGTCCATTCCGCTGATCGCGGCTCTGGGGACGGCCACCGCGAGCGTCCTGGTGGTGATGGTTCCGGTGATCGGCGCGACCGCCTTCACCGCGCCGCAGGTGGTGCTGCTGTATCTCGGCAGCATCGCCGTCACCGCGGCGATGGTGATGGCGGGGGTGGCCGCTACCGGCTTCGTGGCGCGGGGGCTCACCGCCGATCTGGCCCGGTGAGCGTCCTTGGGCCCGGCGCGGCAGGCCGAGCATCTAGGTTGGAGCCGTGACCACCACACAAGCGGGCGACCCGTACGTGGAGCTGCGCCAACAACTGACGATCACCCGCAACCCTCTGCTGGTCGTCGCCAGTCCGCTGGCGTGGCGTGCGGCGGCGTACGCGGTCGCCTCGGTCGTGATCGGCGGCGCTGCCCTGCTGATCGGCCTGGTGGGAGTGATCTTCTTGCCGTGGATCGCCTACGCCACCACCGCGATCGAGCGACAGCGGGTGGTGATGCTGGGGCTGCCCCGGCTGGTCGCGGTGCCCGGCTCGCGTCCCGGCTGGCGGGAGACGTTCAGCGGACGCGGCGAGGCGTCCATGGGCGTGTGGGCGCTGACGGCGGTCTTCGGCCTGATCAACCTGATGCCGGTGGTGGGGCTGGCGGTGGGGCTCTTTGCCGGGGTGGTCGGCATCCAAGCCAGTGTCGCCCGGCACTTCCAGCCGTGGGAGTTCGTGCTGAGCCTGGTCTGGCTGGCGTTCATGGTGGTGTTCGCGCTCTACGTGTCGTGGGTGCTGGCTGCGGGCCAGGCCTATCTGGAGCATTCCCTGCTGCTGCCGTACTCGGCGCTGACCCGCCAGGTCGACGAGCTGACCAGCTCGCGCAGCGAACTGGTCGACGTCTTCGAGGGTGAGCGGCGCCGCATCGAACGTGACCTGCACGACGGTGCCCAGCAGCACCTGGTGGTCACCACCATGCGGTTGGGCGAGGCCGTCTACTGGCTCGATCAGGACGACTCCGCCGCCGCTCGCAGCGCCGTCCTGGACGCCCAGACCGCCGTCGAGGACGCGCTGGCCGCGCTGCGCACCACGATCCGCGGCATTCACCCGCAGGTGCTGACCGACCGTGGCCTGGTGGCGGCGGTCGAGGAGTTGGCTGCCCGCCAGCCGATTCCCACCCGCTTCGAGTGCCACGGTGGGCCCGCCCCGCTGGTGCCGCAGACCGAGAGCGCGGCCTACTACGTGGTCGCCGAAGCCTTGACCAATGTCGCCAAGCACGCCGCCGCCACCCAGGCCTGGGTGCAACTGACCTACGCCGGCACCGAGTTGCGCATCGACCTCACCGACGACGGACGCGGCGGCGCTCGCTGGGTGCCCGGTCATGGCATCAGCGGCTTGGCCGAACGTACTCAAACCGCTGGTGGCAGGTTCGTCCTGCACAGCCCCGACGGTGGACCCACCATGATCACCGTGACGCTGCCCTACGATCGCACCCATGAAGCTCGCGCTCGCTGACGATGCCGCGCTGCTGCGCGCGGGGCTGGTCGGACTGCTGGAGCGCGCCGGCCACGAGGTGGTCGCTGAGGCTGCCGACGCACCGTCCTTGGTGGCCGCGATCGACGAACTGGCCACCGCCGGGCAACTGCCGGACGTGGTGCTCACCGACGTCCGGATGCCGCCGGGGATGACCGACGACGGGCTGCGGGCCGCCGTCGAACTCCGCCAGCGCTACCCGGGGTTGGCGATCATGGTGCTCAGCCAGTACGTCGCCCCCGCCTACGCCTCGGTGCTGCTGGACGCCGCCGCGCTGCCGCAGGCACCGGGTACCGGCTACCTGCTCAAGGAGCGGGTCGGACGGGTGGCCGACTTCATGAATTCGCTGCAGGTGGTGGCGGGCGGCGGGTTGGTGATCGATCCGGAGGTCGTCCGCTCGTTGCTGCAGTCGCGCCGTGGCGATTCCAAGCTCGGCCGGCTCACCCCGCGCGAGCATGAGGTGCTCTCGCTGATGGCCGACGGTTCGTCCAACTCTCAGATCGCCGAGGCGCTGGTGATCACTCCCGCGGCGGTGGCCAAGCATGTCGCCAACGTCTTCGCCAAGCTCGATCTCGGCCCCGACGAGGAGAATCGCCGGGTGCGCGCCGTGCTGGCCTACCTCAATCAGGCCTGAGGCTCACCAGTCACGAGGGGCGATCAGCTCTTCGATGTCGACGTCGGTGTAGCCGTAGCTGTCGGCGATGAAGCCGAAGTCTTCGGCGATCGCCTCGCGAGCGGCGGTTTCGATCTCACTGCCCGCGTCGAAGAACTCGTCCTGCAGGGTGTTGAACTCCTCGGTCGCGGCGTGGCTGAGCACATACAGGCCGGCGAGGTCGGGACGCTGTGCCTCCACGGCTTCAGCGAGCCGGATCAGGATCTGCTGTCCCTTGGCCACAAGGTGATCGGGAAAGTACCCGTCGTCCATCATTTCGGCCAGCCACGGACGGGCCGCCACCTGCGGGTTCTCGATCACATTCAGTCCTTGATCACCACGGATTGGGCCAGTTCGCGGTCGATTCGGCCGAAGTTGTAGTAGGCCGCACACGCGCCTTCCGGCGACACCATGCAGGTGCCGATCGGGGTATCGGGGGTGCAGGCGGTGCCGAACACCCGGCACTGCCAGGGCTTCAGCCGTCCGGTCAGCACTGCGCCGCACTCGCAGGCGGGCGGATCGGCGACCCGCTCGCCGGGAACGGCGAACTTCACCTCGGCGTCCCAGGTGGCGTAGTCGGGCGAGACGCCCAGGCCGGAGTTCTCGATCCAGCCCAGGCCGCGCCACTCGAAGGTGCTGCGCAGCGCCAGCGTGCGTCCCATCAGGGCCAATGCTGCGGTGTTGCCCGCCGGACGGACGACCCGGGCGTACTGGTTGCCGACGGCAGCCTTGCCCGCCTCGACGTCGCCGGAGACGAACTGCTCGCCGATCATGGCGATCGCCTGCAGGATGTCCAGCGGCTCGAAGCCGGTCACCACCACCGGCAGGTTGAACTCGGTCGGCAGGAACTCGAAAGCGTCCGTGCCCACCACTGTGGCCACATGGCCGGGGCCGATGAAGGCATCCACCCGGGTCTCGCCGCCGTTGACGATCGCCCGCAGTGGCGGCTCGATGGTCACGTGGTTGCTGAAGACGGAGAAGTTCGTGACGTTCTCCAGCCGCGCCCGCTCCAGGGTGACCGCGGTGGACGGTGCGGTGGTTTCGAAGCCGACGGCGAAGAAGACCACCTCCTTGCCCGGGTTCTCCTTGGCGATCGCCAGCGCATCCAGCGGGGAGTAGACGAAGCGCACGTCCGACCCGCTGGCGCGCACGTCCAGCAGCGACTGTCCCTTGGAACCGGGCACCCGCATCATGTCGCCGAAGGTGGTCAGGATCACATTGGGCTGGGCGGCCAGCCACATGGCGTCGTCCACTCGGCCCATCGGGATCACGCACACCGGGCAGCCAGGGCCATGGATCAACTCGATCGACTCCGGCAGCAGGTGCTCCAGGCCGTGGCGGTAGATGGTGTGGGTGTGGCCGCCGCAGATCTCCATCACCGCGATCGGACGATCCAGCTTCGCTGCCTGGGCCTCGATCGTGGCCAGCAGCGCCTTGGCCGCGACCGGATCGCGGTACTCGTCGACGTACTTCATTCGATCGCCGAACTCTTGAACGACTCGAGTTCGTCCTCGAAGGTGTTGTTGCCCAGCCGTTTGATCTGGTCGAGGGTCATCGCGGCCTCGTCGGCGTCGATCTTGCTCAACGCGAAACCGACGTGCACCAGCACCCAGTCACCGACGCTCAGCCCCTCGTCCAGCAGCAGATCGGTGGCCACCACCCGCTCGACACCGCTGATCGCCACCCGGGCGCGCGGCACCTCCACGTCGGGAATGGCCACCACCTCAGCGGGAACACCCAAGCACATACGTTCTCCTCGCTCATCCGGCATCGCCGGTGCGCGGCTATCATCACCTCCGAGATGGGGTTTGCGCTAGCCGAAGCCTCGTCCGGCAACGAGTGGAGCGCAGATGGAACCGAAGAATCGGCTCAACGACAACGAGTCCGAGGTCAACTCCCGCATCGAACAGGTGCGTGCCCGGCGGCCGCGGCTGACCGATGAGCATGTGACCCTCGCCCACGGTGCCGGCGGCAAGGCGTCCGCTGCGCTGGTGGATTCGGTCTTCCTGGACGGCTACGGCAACGACGTCCTGGCCGAGATGGGGGACGCCGGGGTGCTGGCGCTGCCCGAGCTCGTCGACGGCGCCCGGTTGGCGATGTCGACCGACTCCTATGTGGTCTCCCCGATTCAGTTCCCCGGCGGCTCGATCGGCGAGCTCGCCGTCAACGGGACGGTCAACGATCTGGCTGTCTCCGGCGCGGTGCCCACTGCGATCTCGGCCGCCTTCGTGATCGAGGAAGGGCTCAGTGTCGAGGTGCTGCGCCGTGAGGTGGCCGCGATGCGCGCCGCCGCAGACGCAGCAGGGGTTCGGATCATTACCGGTGACACCAAGGTGGTTGCCCGCGGTGCGGCCGATCAGCTGTTCATCACCACCGCCGGGGTGGGCATCGTCCCGGCCGGACGCCGCCTCGGCGCGGCGCAGGTGCAGCGCGGGGACAAGATTCTGCTGTCGGGCGCGATCGCCGATCACGGCATGGCGGTGATGATGGCCCGCGGTGATCTGGCCATCGACGCGCCGATCGAGTCCGACACTCGCGCGGTGAACCACCTGGTCGCCGCCATCTTGGAGGCCGCGCCCGGCACCCGCTGGATGCGCGACGCCACCCGGGGTGGGCTGGGCACGGTGCTCAACGAGCTGGCCCAAGCCACCGGCTTGGGCGTGGTGGTGGAGGACGACGCGATCCGCGTCCACGACATGACCCGCGGCGCCTGCGACATGCTCGGTATCGACCCGCTGTATGTGGCCAACGAAGGCACCTTCGTTGCGGTCGTCCCGGCCGAAGAGGCGGACGCGGCACTGGCTGCGGTGCAGGGGCTGCCGGGCGGTGAAGAAGCCGGCTTGGTGGGACGGATCGTGGCCGAACCGGCCGCGGCGGTCGTCCTGGTCACCGGCTTCGGTGGCACCCGAATGGTCGACATGCTGGTCGGCGACCCGCTGCCACGCATCTGCTGATGACACCCGGGCCCACGAAGGCGCCACGGACGCCGCAGCTGCGGTTTGGTGCGCTGGCCGGCGACGTCGTCCGGTCGTTCGTCGACGCTGAGGGCGACGACCTGGAGGACGTCCGCGTGGCCGAGTTGGAGGTGTCCGACCTGCGCTGGGAGGTGCGCCGTCGCCTGGCCGATTCGCAGGTGAGCGGACTCACCTGCCATACCTGGAAGGCGCCTGCGCTCACCCTGAACGGCTGCCGCTTGGAGCGGCTGGACGTGGTCGCGCTGTCGGCACCGAACGCGGGCTGGACCAACTCCGAGTTCAGTGGCAGCCGGATCGGGTCGATCGAGGCCTACGACGCGAGCCTGCGGCAGGTGTCGTTCACCGGCTGCAAGCTGGGTTATGTGAACCTTCGCGGCGCGGAGGTGAGTGATGTGGCCTTCACCGATTGCGTGATCGAAGACCTCGATCTCTCCCGCGCCCAGGCGAGCCGGGTGTCGCTGGCCGGCTGTCGGATCACCCGGCTGGAGTTGGCCAACTCGAAGCTGCGCGATGTGGATCTGCGCGGGGCGACTCTCGGTGACGTGGTCACCCCTGACGGCCTGCGGGGTGCGACAGTGTCCACCGATCAGTTGCTCGATCTGGCGCCGATCCTGGCGGCGCGGCTCGGCCTGGTCGTGGAGTGAGTTCGCCGTTGGGGGGGATTGTCACCGAACACGGTGCGAAATCGCCCCCGCTGTTGCGCAAAGCGGTGAGGCGGCGAACCCCTCAGTCACCGCCCCACCGGTATGAGACTACGCGCTCGTGCCATAGACCGGGCGCGAGAGTGAGGCTAGGGTGCCTGTCCCTCCTCATCGAGGGCTCGCCTTCGTGGCTGAGGGCCCCACCCAGGGGACGAGCCCTCGACGTTAACGCGAGCCCTCAATGATCCGACGGCGGCGGCCTAGGGTGCGAGCAGTCGTCCGGCCCAGGCCTGGCCCAGGCTCAGACCGCCGTCGGTCGGTGGCACTACCCGATGGGTGAGGACGGTGAAGCCGAAGCTCTCCAGCCAGGTGCGCAGAGCTGCGGTGAAGATGCGGTTCACCACGACGCCGCCGGTCAGGCCGATCGTGGTGGTGCCGGACGCGCGTGCCGCCGACATCAGCCGGTTGGCGAAGACCGACGCCAGCCACAGGTGGAAGTTCCAGGCGCGCTCACCGACGCTCGCTTCGGTGTCGGTGAGCAATTGGCCGAACGCGGTGCGGGGATCGGTCAGCGGCACCCACAGCTTCGCCCACTCCTCCTGCATGGCGCCGTCGCGGGTGCCCCAGCCGTTGGTGGCTGCCCATTCGGTGGCTGCGCGCTCCAACGCCATCGCTGCCTGAGCTTCGTAGGTGGCCTCCTGGCACAGTCCGAGAATCGCCGCAGCCGCGTCGAACAGGCGTCCGGCCGAACTGGTCTGCACCACCCCGGTGCCGCTGGCCAACTGCGACGCGACCAGCCGCAGCTCCGCCTCAGGGGCGGACGTGGTGGCCGGGGTGGCGGAGACGTCCAGCGCCCACGAATGGGCCAACCCCTGGGCGATCCGCCACGGGTAGCGGATCGCTCGATCGCCGCCGACAAGGGAGAACGTCGGCAGATGCCAGGTGCGCTCCCAGCTGGCCGGGGAGGCGCCGTCCGTTCCGAGGGTGAGAATCTCGCCACCCCAGATGGTGCCGTCACTGCCATAGCCGGTGCCGTCCAAGGCGGCCACCACCACCGGGCCGGACGCGACCCCGTACTCGGCCAGCAGCGACAGCGCATGCGCGTAGTGGTGCTGCACCCGGATCAGTTGCACGTCGTGAGCGTCGGCGTAGCGCTCGGCCCAGCCGGTGGTGGCATAGCTCGGATGCAGGTCGCAGACCACCACCTCGGGGGTGCGGCGTTGCATGGTGAGCAGCTGCTGCACCGAGGCCTCGAACGCCTGCTGGGAGGCCAGCGAGCCCATGTCGCCGACGTGCGCCGACACGAACGCCAGGTCGTCGATCGCCAACGTGAAGGTGTTCTTCAGCTCGCCGCCCACCCCCAGGACGGTCGGCAGCGCGCGGGTTTCGAC
>JAJTBJ010000049.1 GCA_021286985.1 Propionibacteriales bacterium
GATGGGTCGAATGTGAAGCTTCCGTGAGGGCGCGACAGGCCTGGCGCCCTGGCATGGAGGGTCTCCTGCTGCTACCTCGCGGTGGTTATCGACCCGCCTGCGCACCCGAATCCTGGGCCGTGCCACCGGATGGTCGAAATGGCTCCCTCAGACCCATCCAGAACCGCCACGAAGTGGCACCGCCACTGGGGCATCGAGAACGCACGGCTGATAACGACCGCGGGGTGGCACCACTGCTGCGCCGTCGAGACGTCCTCGGATCCGGGACACCAGGAACCGTCCCCGGTGTCCCAGAGTCGCTCGACCGAGAAAGGTCGGGTGGGGCGCCGGCCAGTCGGACGCCCCACCCAACGATTGTCAGGGCAGCGAGACCACTGCCACCGGGAGGGTGGAGTCGGTGGTCGTACCGTTGCCGAGTTGGCCGAAGTTGTTGTAGCCCCAACAGCGCACCTTGCCGCTGGTGGTCAAGGCGCAGGAGGAGTTGATCCCGGTGCCCAGATCCTTGGCTTTGGCGAGGCCGACCACCGACACCGGCGTGCTGGAGTCGGTGGTGGTGCCGTTACCCAGAGCGCCGCCGTTGTAGCCCCAGCAGACGACCGCACCGCTGGTCTTGATTGCGCAGGCGTGCAGGTAGCCGACCTCGACGGTCTTGACCTTCTTGGTCAACCCGACGACCTGGGCAGGCGCCAACGCAGCACCACCGGTCACGCCGTTGCCGACCTGGCCATTGGAGTTGTATCCCCAGCACTTGGCCGCACCCTTGCTGGTGACGACGCAACTGTTGAAGGCGCCCGACTTGAGTACCTTCGCCTTCGGCAGATTGTACGGGGCCACCGGGGTCAGCGATGAAGTGTTGTTGTTGGTGCCGAGTTGACCGTAGGCATTGTCACCCCAGCACTTCACCTTGCCCGTGGTCGTGATGGCGCAGGTGTGGACGAGGCCGCTGGAGGACCCCTTCACCTTGGTGAGGCCCACCACGTTCACCGGAGTCAAGGAGTTGGTGGTGGTGCCATTGCCCAACTGCCCGGCGGAGTTCAATCCCCAGCACTTGAGATGCCGGTTCGAGGTCACCGCGCAGAAGTGATACCAGCCCGAAGAGATCGACTTGATCTTGGTCAACCCGGGCACTTGGACTGGAACCGAGGAGTTGGTGGTCGTTCCGTTGCCGAGCTGACCCAGACCGTTGAAGCCCCAGCACCAGACCTTGCCCTTGGTGGTCAAGGCGCAGGTGGCGCCGTAGGCGGCGGTGATCGACTTGACCTTGGTCAGGTTGGCCACGGCCACCGGGGTCGAGGACGAGGTCGTGGTGCCGTCGCCGAGTTCGCCGAAGCTGTTGTAGCCCCAACAGCGCACCTTGCCTTTGGTGGTGATCGCACAGTTGTGAAACTCGCCGCCAGTGATGTCTTTGACTTTGATCGAAGTCAGCGCGGCGGGAGTGATTGCTGGTGAAGCCGGTCCGGCGACGGAGGTTGCCGCCGGCGAGATCGCGAGGGCGCCGCTGACAAGGGCGAGGACGGCGAGCGTACGCATCATGGTGGAACTTCGCATAGGAAAAACCTCCTTACGCACCCGTATTGATTGTGGCGTAGGTCGACCTCCAGCGCGATAGCGGGAGGCCCCGCAAATCTGGGTGGTTGTGCGCATCGGCGTGGAATGATGACCGCAGACGATGGAGGCAGCTTTGGGAACTGACATTGCCGATCTCCGGCTCCACGTGCGGATCGACGAAGGCGACGGTCCGGTGATCGTGGTGCTGCACGGGATCAACGCTGACGCCGACTACATGCGTCCGCTGATCGACCAACTCGGATCCGGCCACCGCATCGTTGCGCCGGACGTCCTCGGTTTCGGCAAGTCGCCGCAACCCCTCGACATCGACTACACCCTCGACCAGCACGCCCAGGTGCTCGAAGCGACCCTGCAGGACATCGGCGTCACCGAGCCGTATCTGCTGGTGGGCTACTCCTTGGGTGGGGCGATCGCCGCCCGCTACGCGGCCACCTATCCGCAGCGACTGCGGAGGCTGTTCCTGCTGTCGGCGCCGTTCTATTTGCCGCCGGAGTACTACTCCAAGCGTGGCTTCGGACTGGAGTACGCCCAAGCCATGGCGTTCACCTGGTTGTGGAAGGTGATCGGACGGCAGAAGGAACGCGACTCGGCGCTCTACCAGCTGGCGTCCGGACCGCTGCGAGAGGCCACCGAGGAGTTCGTCCATACCGAGGACCTCTCCCACCACTGGGACGTGATGGCCCTCAACCTGGAGAACGCAATCTCGAAGTCGACCTTCATCGACGACCTCCCCAAACTGACCATGCCGACGGTTTTTGCCCTTGGCGTCAAGGACGCGATCGTCCGTCCGGACCAGACCCTCGCCCTGAAGCGGCTCAAGCCCGAGTTGGAGATTCGCCGAATCAAGGGCCTGACCGCCGACCACATGATCGTCGCCGGTGCGCCGGAGCGGGTCGCTGCCGAGATCCTGCGCGACGAAGTGACCGACTTGGCGGTGGCCGTCCGGGCCGGCAATGGAACTCCGGTGGTGCTCCTGCCGGACGTGGAGGAGTCGGCAGCGTCCTGGCAGCCAGTGGTGACAGCGCTGAGCAGCGATCATGACGTGGTTGCCCTCGACCTGCTCGGCTTCGGGAAGTCGCCACGTCCGCTGTCGTGCTACTACACCGTTGCCGACCACGTCGCCGCCGTGCTCGGTACCGCCCACGAGCTGTTCGGCGACCGGCCCTTCACCGTGGCCGGACGGGGCTTCGGCGGCACCATCGCGTTGGCGTGTGCGGCCACTGATTCGCACGCGGTCAGTCGCGCGGTCGCCTTCTCCCCGATGCTGCCCGACCTGGCCGCGGCGAACGATCCGCACGCTGCTCGGCAGCGGGCCAGTCATGATGCGTTGATGGCCGCGGCCAGCGACGAGCGGATTCAGAGCTTCGCCAGCGAACGGCTCGAACGGCAGGTGCTGCCGACGGTGCGGTCGGTGAACGCGCTGTTGTCCACCTCGACCGCTGACCTGCTGAGCCGCATCACCACCAGCGCCCAGCTCGTCTTCGCCGGGGCATCCCACGACACTCAGGCCGCCGCTGCGGCTGCCGCGGGATCGCCGGTGCGGGTCGACATCCTGCGGAGCAGCGACGACCCCGGCAGTGACGTCGCCATCGTCAGCGCGGCTGTGCGTGGCGAGCCGCTGCCGACGACGGAATCGCGTGCGTTGTTCCCGCGTCCGGCCCGGCTCGACCCGTTGTCGCGCCAGCTCGGCGGGATCAACGCTCGACTGTTGCTGCGCGGCGGGCTGTTGCTGGTGTTGGGAGCGCTGCTGCTGATCTTCCGCCTGCCCCTGAACCTGGTCACCATCGTCCTGGCCGGCTGGCTGGCGGTGGAGGCCGGGCGCACGCTATTCGACACCTACCAACTGCACCGGCACCGACATCCGTGGGTTCTCGGCTTCGTGGTAGGCCTCGCGGAGGTGGCTTTCGCTGTCGCACTGTTGTGGGGTGCGATGTTCGCCCTCGATCTGGTGCGGCTGACCATCATCGTCGGCGGTCTGGCCCGCGCTGCCGCGATCCTCTTCGTGGCGTGGAAGGCGCCGCGCACGCCCGGTCGCCGCTGGACCCTGGTTGTGGACGGGTTGTTCTCCCTGGCCATCGCGGTGGCGATGTGGGCCTATCCGCGCTTCGGCACCGACCTGCTGCAACTCGCCGTGAGCGTCTACCTGCTCGGGTTGGGCGTGAGCGCCTTCGGCCTGGCCGTGGCGAATCAGGTCACCGCGCGCCGCCGGGTGCGGCAGTATCTGGCGGCGTTACCGACCAAGGAACTCGCAGCGATCAACTAGCACGCCGAGGATCAGCTGCACGAGCGCAACCCGCCGCCATAAGCCAGCCACGAGGGGAGTGCGGCCACGAACGCGCTACGGGTGGTCGGGGTGCCGAGGGCGCGCCAGTCGACCTGCTCGCCGACCTCGACTTCGTGCTTGTTCCACTCGAACCAGTTGATCATCTTCAGCCGGGGGAAGCGCTGAGGAATGTCGGCGGAGAACACCTGCTGCCACCACGCCTGTTTGATCGCCAGTTCGTCCCCGCCGCGCGCAGGAGCGTAGAACGCGGCCGTCTCGGTGACCGCCATTGGACGCTGATGCTGCTCGGAGTAGACCGCGTAGAAGTCCGGGACGGCGGTCTCGTCGCCGACCGAACCGTTGTAGGTGCCGGTCAGCATGGCGGCGAACTTGCCCGGCTCGGGCACGGCATTGGCTCCCCAGGGGTGCGTGTTGCCCCAGTGGTAGACCGACATGCCGACCCAGTCGACGGCGTCGTCGCCGGGGTAGTAGGGCTGGTACGGGTCGTCGGCCATGGTCAGTTTGCCGTCATGGTTGGTGTCCACAGCGGCGAAGTCCTTGGTGCCGGGCTTGGCCAAGTAGGCGCCACCGGCGAAGGGGTAGCCGCCGCCGTAGTTCGGTGCCCACATCATCGCCGTCCCGGGGGCGCCGGCGTGAACGGCTGCCGCCACTGTACGGAAGGCCGTGATGTAGGCCTCCGGCTGCTGGCTCCAGGCGTACCAGGTGCCGTTCATCTCGTGGGCGAAGCGGAGAACCACGGGCGTGCCCTGATCGTTCAAGGTGCGTAGGTCGGTCACCAACCGGGCCACCGCCTCATCGGTGACCGCAGCCAGGCCCTCGTTGGGTTCGAGGGTGAGCAGCAGGACACTGTTGGTGGAGCGGGCCTGGACGGCGGCCGAGGCGATCCAGTCCCAATGCTGGGCGTCGTACGGGAAGTCGGCGAACTGGGTAGCAACAGCCGGTGGGTGAGTGAGCGCGTCGCGGTATTGGGCCAGGTTTTCGTGCTCCCAGTCGAGATTGACCCCGAACAGGACCCCGTCCGCGGGGACGATCGCCGCCGCATTCGCGACGCGGCAGGTCTGTTGCCCCGGGGCCCGGGAGAAGGCCCACGCCATGCCGACAGTGAGAGCGACGATCAGGGCGAGGACGCCGGTGGTCACCGCGACGGTGCGTCGCGATCGAGGTTCGCGGGAGTGGCGCTGGCGGGCGGTGGTCACGTGGTCGAGATTAGCGGGGTTGGCCGGCGCGCGAAGGCCCTTCGGTGGGCTTCCATCACAGGAGGCGAGCGGGGTGCGGTCCCGAGCGGGGCGGCAATTGAAAAGCTCCCCCACCTGGACTCGAACCAGGAACCTGCGGATTAACAGTCCGACGCTCTGCCAATTGAGCTATGGGGGATCGCGCGGTGGCGCGGATCGGTACGTTACCAGAACTTGCGGCCAAGTTCGTACTTGGCGAGCGGCGCTCAGCTCAGGCCGAAATCGCGCTGCAGTCGCTGTAGTACGGCGGCCACTTCGGCGCTGGCCCTCACCTGGTCAGCGGTGGTGCTTTCGCCAGGGGTGAGGTGCCAACTCAACGGCGCGGTGAGGTCGGCCAACGACCGTCGGGCACTGATCACCACGCTGTGGCGACCGCCGAAAGTCACCTGCTGGGTGTAGACGACGGTGGCATTGACCCGCTCCTGAAAGAGCTGGGCGATGCGCCCGGGTTCGTCCAAGGCGACCTCGGCGCGGAGGCCGTCGACCCTCGTCCAGTGCAACTTCCGGGTGCTCGGATCCCAGCCGCCGCGTTCGATCTCGTGCCACGCCACTGACGCCCAGCCGTCTGCGGTCGGATAGACCAGCCGGTCGGCCAGACCCACCACCGGTGCGTCCTCGCTGTCCGACTGCGCCAACACGCGAGACCTGCCGATCACAGCGGCCAACTCACTGGGAAAACGGCGACGAGAGAACAACGGCATGGGGCCATCATGCCGCAGCCGGCGACCGTCGGCCTCAGTGCTCGAAGCGGACGTCGGCGGGGTTCAGGTCGGGACGCCAACCCAGCCAGACCGGGTGGCGCAGGTGCCCGTCGGCACTGACGGCGGCGAAGGCCACCTCCGCCACCCGCTCGGGACGCACCCAGCGGGTCTGGCGCGCGCTGTCGGCCGGTACCTCGTGAAACGGCGACTGCTCGCTGGCCAGGGCCTCCAGTGCCGCTTGTGCTTCGGTCAGTCCGGCGTCAGAGAAGCCGGAGCCCACCCGGCCCAGAAACCGCAGGGCGTCGCCGTCGGGGACGCCGACCAGCACCGAGCCGATCGTGCCACCGCGCCGACCATCTCCGGGACGCCAGCCGCCGATCACCACCGATTGGGTACGCCGATGCTTGATCTTCAGCCAGGTGTCGCTACGCCGCCCTGGCAGGTAGGCCGAGCCGAGGCGCTTGGCCACCACGCCCTCCAACCGGAACGCCTCGCTGGCCTCCAGGGCAGCGTGGACGTCGCCGTCGAAGGCCGGCGGAACCTCCACCCGCCCGAGCCCGCTGGGCACCAGTTGTTCCAGCAACTCGCGGCGGTGCTCGTAGGGCAACTCCAACAGCGAGGAGCCATCGAGTTCGAGCAGATCGAACAGCATCAGTCGAACTGGGGTGGTGCGGGCGGCTGCCGCGATGTCGCCCGGCTTGGTCAGGTTGATCCGGGTCTGTAACCGCCCGAAGTCCGGCGCCCCACCGGCATCCAAGGCCACGATCTCGCCGTCAAGGGTCGCGCTGGTGCACCCGATGGCCAGCAGGTCCGCGGCGAGTTCTGGGTAGCGGGGGCCCTCGTCGCGGCCGTTGCGGCTGGTGATCCGCACCTCGCCGTCGGCGATGGTGATCAGCGCGCGTACCCCGTCCCACTTCATCTCGTAGGCCCAGCCCTCGCCGGTGCCCAGCGCGTCCGGTTCGGCGGCGACGGCCAACATCGGGCTCAGTCGTCCCGCCGGCAGCCCCCGCACCGGCCGGACGGGCACCACAGCCGCGCGCGGCGGTGCCATCTTGTGCATCAGCCAGTTGTCGGCGTCGGTGTGAATCAGCGCGAAGGTCACCGGCTCTCCGCCCAGGCCGCCGTCGGGCCGTCCGTGCAGGGTGGCGATGACTTCGGCGCCCTCGCGCCACTTTGAGGCCTCGTAGCTGCCGGCGTCCCAGATGCGCACGGTGCCGGCGCCGTATTCGCCGGCCGGAATGGTGCCCTCGAAGCTGCCATAGGCCAGCGGGTGGTCCTCCACGTGCACGGCCAGATGGTTGGTGCCCGAATCGGTCGGTGGCCCCTTGGGCACCGCCCAGCTCACCAGGACGCCATCGCGCTCCAGTCGGACGTCGTAGTGCAGCCGGCGGGCGTGGTGCTCCTGAATCACGAAGCTGTTGCCGCCGCCGGTACCCGGGCCTCCGACGGGCACCGGTTCCGGGGTCTTGGTGGCGTCGCGCATCCCGCGATAGGTGGCCAGCCGATCAGCGTCGGCGCCGGCGAGGGCAGCCAGCGGGTCGCCTTCGGTGGCCAGCCGAGCCAACACCTCGGTGAACTCCAGCTGGTGCAGGTCGGGGTCGGCCAACTCTGCCCAGGTGCGTGGCGCGGCCACCCACGGTCGCTGTCGCCCGCGCAGCGAGTAGGGCGAGATGGTGGTCTTCGCACCATTGTTCTGGCTCCAGTCCAAAAACACCTTGCCGGCCCGATCGGCCTTGCGCATCACCGCGGTGACCCGCTCCGGATGCTGCGACTGCAACGCCGTCGCGAGGTGGTGGGCAACCTCGGTGGCGCCGTCGCTGTCCAGCTCGCCGTCCAAGGGTGCGTACAGGTGGAGGCCCTTGCTGCCGCTGGTCACCGGATAGGAGGCGAACCCCAGCCCGTCCAGCAGTTCCCGGACCCAGCCGGCGACCTCGGCGCAGTCGGCCAGGGTGACGCCCTCGCCCGGATCCAGGTCGAACACCAGCCGATCAGGCGCCAGCCGGGCACCGTCGGCGTCAAAGCGCCATTGCGGAACGTGCAACTCCAGCGCCGCCAGTTGGGCCAGCCAGACCAGGGTGGCCGCGTCGTCGGCGATGGGGTACTCGTTGGCGCCGCTGGTGTGTTCGATGCGTTCGCGGTGCACCCAGCTCGGCGTGCCGGCCGGCAGGTTCTTGGCGAAAAACACGTTGGGCGGCTCGGCGCCGTCGCCGACGCCGTCGGGGTAGCGCTTGCGAGTGATCGGACGCTGACGCAGTAGCGGCAGGAGCACCGGCGCAACCCGGGTGTAGTAGTCGATCACTTCGCCCTTGGTGGTGCCGGTGGCGGGGTAAAGCACCTTGTCGAGGTTGGTCACGGCGAGCTGACGCCCGTCCACACTGACCTGCTGGGTGCTCATCGCCCCATCCTGCCCCCAATCACCGAAGCGGGGTAGGTGGTCAGGGTACGGCTGCCCCCAAGGCCGCACCGATGGGTTCGCGGACGACCAGGGTGGCGGCGGCGTCCATCGCGGTGGCCTGGGTGTTGATCAGGATCAGATTGCGCCCGCCGAAGGCCTGCACCAACCCGGCGGCGGGGTACACCACCAGCGAGGTGCCGCCCACGATCAGCGTGTCGGCGGCCTCGAGGTGGCGGATCGACGCCTCGATCACCGCCGGGTCCAACGCCTCTTCGTAAAGCACGACATCGGGCTTGATCACCCCGCCGCAGCTGCACCTCGGGACGCCGTCTGCGGCCAACACCGTCTGCAACGGGTAGCTGCGCCCGCAGGCCAGGCACAGGTTGCGATGGACGCTGCCGTGGAGTTCCAGGACGTTGGTCGAGCCGGCTGCCTGATGCAGCCCGTCGATGTTCTGGGTGATCACTGCGGTCAGCTTCCCGGCTGCCTCCAGCCGGGCCAGTGCGCGGTGGGCCGGATTGGGCTGAGCATCGGGGTGCAGCAGATAGCGGCGGTAGAAGTCGTAGAAATCGTCTGGATAGCGGTCGAAGAAGCTGCGGCTCAGCACCGCCTCCGGCGGATAGGACGTACCCGTCTGCTGGTGGTACAGCCCGCCGCTGGAACGAAAGTCGGGGATGCCGCTCTCGGTGGACACTCCGGCACCGCCGAAGAAGACGATGCGGTCGGCGTCGGTGAGCACCCGGGCAAGCTCGTTCACCCCTCGACGATAGCCGGGCGACGGTTGCCTGGCGATTACTGATCGCGCGGGGGAGCCGGTGGCTCTAGGCTGCGCGCATGCAGTCGCTTTGGTCGCCGTCGACCGACCTCGCCCCGGCTCGTCCGGGCATTGAGGATCGGTTGGCCGAGATGATCACCATCCCCACCGTTTCGGCCCACCGTGAGACCTCCGGCCTGGGCGTTTTCGAAGAGTTCCTGGAACTGCTCGCCCGCCAATACCCGCTGATCCACCAGCACCTGGAGGTCGAACGGATCGGCGAACTCGGAGTGGTGTTCACCTGGCCGACCGCCGGCCCGAGCGCGGCCGCGCCGGTGGTGCTGATGGCGCACTTCGATGTGGTGCCGACCACCGGGCAGGAGGAGGAGTGGACCTACCCGCCGTTCGAGGGACGCATCGTCGACGGCGTCGTCTGGGGACGTGGCGCCCTCGACGACAAGGGCTCGCTGGTGACGCTGCTGGACGCGGTGGAAAACCTGCTCGCCGAGGGCTGGGCGCCCGGGCGTGAGGTGCTGCTGTGTCTGGGCGGTGACGAGGAGGTCCATGGGCGGGCTGCGCGAGCGATCGCCGAAACGCTGAAGGAACGCGGGGTACGGCCCAGCTTCGTCCTGGACGAAGGCGGTGCGATCACCACCTTGCCGTTCCCTGGGCTGTCGGGCTGGTTCGCCATGATCGGTCTGGCCGAGAAGGGCGTCATGGCGGTGCGGCTGTCGACCACCGGCGCCGGCGGGCACGCCTCGGCCCCGTCCGGTTTGACGGCGGTCGGCCGGATCGCCCGAGCGGTGGCCCGACTGAACCACAACCCGTTCCGGCTACGGATGCCGCGCACCGTGCGGCAGCTGTTCGCCCGCCTGGCCGATCACGCCGAGCAGCCCTACGCCGGCATCTACCGGGCGGCGGCGTCCGCCCCGGCGGTGACCTCACGGCTGCTGCCCCTGTTGGGCGCCGATGGGGAAGTGATGGTGCGCACCAGCCTGGCGGCCACGATGATTTCCGGCGGAAGCGCGCCGAACGTGCTGCCCTCGGACGCCTCGGCCATGCTGAATCTGCGGGTCAACGTCGGCGAATCCTGCGATCAGGTGATCACCAAGCTGCGCACCGTGATCGACGACGCCGAGGTCAGCATCGAGATCGTGGAGGCCGACGAGCCCACCCCCGAGGCGGCGGTCGACGTCGCGGCCTGGCAACAGCTCACCGACGCGGTCGCGGCCGCCTATCCCGGCGTGGCGACCCTGCCGTACCTGACCACCGCTGCCACCGACGGACGACATTGGCACCGGTTCACCCCCAACGTCTATCGCTTCAGCCCGCTGGCGATGGACGCCGAACAGCGGGCAAGCATTCACGCCGCGAACGAACGAGTGAGCGTGGACGCGCTCGTCCGCGGTGAACGGTTCTACCGGGCATTGCTGCTCGGCCTGTGAGGCGGGGGTAGGAAATGAGTCAAAGCGTCACCGACGCGTCCCGGATCAAGTTCGGCGGTCTGGGGGTGGTGGTCGGCTTCCTGGTGTTCGTGGAGCTGACCAGCGGCGTCATTCAGGGCTTCTATGTGCCGTTGCTCACCGACATCGCTCGGTATTTCGGGGTGCCCGATGCCGACGTGAACTGGCTGGAGGGCGCGCAGGCGATGGTGGCCGCGATCGTGATCCCGGCCTTCGCCAAGCTCGGCGACATGATCGGGCATCGCAAGATGTTGCTGGTCACCACTGCGGTGACCGCGGTGGCCAGCGTGCTGATGCCCTTGTCGGGCAACTTTTGGCTGTTCCTGGCCGCGTGGGCGCTGCAGGGCTTCTATGTGGTGTGGCTGCCGCTGGAGACCGCGCTGATCTACTCCCGCGCGCGAGCCAGCGGTCATCCGGCCGTGCTTACCCGCCGCGCCGCTGGTGCGCTGGTGGGTGCTCTGGAGTTCGGCGTGATCGCTGCGGCGCTGTCGGCCGGCCAGTTGGTGGACGTGATCAGCCTGCCGGGGCTGTTGTGGATCCCGGCGGTTGCGGTGGTCGCGTGCTTCTTCGTCATCCTGTTCGGGGTCAAGGAATCACCCGATCTTCACGGCGGACGTTTCGACACCCTCGGTCTGGTGCTGGTGGCCATCGCGCTGCTGGGGCTGACCGGCGGATTGTTCCTCCTGCGGGTGTACGGCCCGGCCTCACCGCTGGCCTGGGGAGTGCTGGCGCTGGGGGTGCTGCTGTTCGTCCCGTTCGTGTGGTGGGAGTTGCGGACGTCCGATCCTGTGATCGAGGTGCGGATGTTCGCCGATCCGACCCTGTGGCCGGTGTTCCTCACCGCCGGCCTGTTCGGCGTCAGCGTGCTCGGCGCACAGGCGCCGCTGTCGACCTTCGCTCGCACCGACCCGGCCGTCGGCTACGGCCTGGGTGCGACCTCGGGTCAGACCTCGATTCTGATCGGCGCCTACGTGCTCACCTTGGCCATCGGTGCCCTGTTGCTACCGGTCGTCACCAGGTTCGTCACCCCTCGCTGGGCCTTGGTCGGGGCCAGCACCCTGGTCGGCCTCGGCTACCTGCTGTTCCTGCCGCTGCACGCCACCTACGCCCAGACCCTGACCAACATGGTGATCGCCGGGCTCGGCTCGGGGGCGCTGGTGGCCGCGCTCCCGGCTGCGGCAGCGGCCGCTGCTCCTTTCGGGCAGACCGGGGTGGCCACGGGGCTGACCAACTCGGTCAAGACCGTCGGGGGAGCGATCGCCTCGGCGGTGTTCGGGATCGCGCTGGCCACCCACGCCGAGGGCAGCAATGTGGGCACCGCCGGTTCCTTCTCCGGCTACCTGACGGTGTGGATCGTCTGCGGGACGACCGCGCTGGTGGCGGCGGTGGCGTTGCTGTTCGTGCCGAAGGCCGCCTTCAGCGACGCCGCACGTCAGGACTGATCAGGAGAGCAGTTCGAGGATCGTCCGGCCGACCCCGTCGTCGGCGTTGCTGGCCACTTCGGTATAGCCGCGGGTCTTCATCGAGTAGTGACCGTTGGCCACCACGAACCCGTGTCCGGCCCAGTCCAGCATGTCGGCGTCGTTAGGCATGTCGCCGAAGGCGGCCACGTCGGCGGCATCGATGCGCAGATCGCTGCACAGCTTGGCCAGGGTGGACGCCTTGGAGATGCCCGGGGCGGTGAGTTCGATCATTCCGTAGGACTGGCTCACCGACGCGTGGGTGAGGGTGAGGCGGTCACCCACCACGGGGAACGCCCGCACCGTGAGTTGCTCGGAATCGATGTCGGGATGGAAGCCGAGCACCTTGATCACCCCGCCCAGTTCGGCGAGCAGCTCGTCCACCGACCCCACGAGGTGGCCGGGTTCCTGGCGCTGCCGGGACGGGGATTCGGGCTCGCAGCCGAAGCTCAGCCCGGTCTCGAAACCGAAGGTGATTCCGGGGATCGCTGCGCGCAGATCGTCCAACACCTTCACGGTGGCGGCCTTCACCAGCGGGAACTCTTCAATCGGGGTGCGGCTGGCCAGATCGACCACGGCGCCGCCGTTGCTGACGATCACCTGCGGATGGGCGCGGGCGACCGCGTCCAGCACCCCGAGCCAGCGACTCGGACGCCCCGTGGCCACCACGAAGGGGATCCCCTGCTCGGCGGCCGTCTCGACGGCCGCGGCATTGAGCGCCGAGACGGTGCCGTCCGGTCGCAGAAAGGTGCCGTCCAGATCGGTGGCGATCAGCCGCGGCGTGGTCACAGCTTCGAATTCGGAGTGGGCGATCCGCGTCCGGACGGCGACGCGGTTTGCGGCGACGGAGTCACCGACTGCCGGGACGCCGACGGCGAGGACGAACCCGACGGTGACGGCGAGGCCGAGCCAGGTGACGGCGACGCCGACTGCGGCGAGGGGGAGGCCGACTGCGGTGACGGCGAGGACGACTGTGGCGGTGGCGAGCCGGTGGCGCTGGTGGGCACCGGAGGCGGGGGCTCCTGGGTCGAGGACTCCTGGAAGATCAAGATGGCGATCAACACCGCCAACGCGCACAGCAGCAGCATCAACAGCCAGGACGCCAGGATGCTCAGCCAGCCGGAGCGATCGTGGCGGCCCGGCCACGGCAACGGCCACACCTTGGCGATCCCGGGACGACTCCAGTCGATCCAGTGCAGGCGGTAGTCGGGGCCGGCGACCTGGCCTTGGGCCTCCACCAGCGACAGGTCGATCTCGGCCAGCATCCGCTCAGCCTCGGCCAGTGCGGCCGGCGAGGCGTCGTAGGCCAGCGCCACCCACGGGGTGGCCGGGGTCTGATCGCCCAACTGCGGATCGTCGGGCTCATCGCGGAAGCGGTTCCCCAGCCGCCCCCCGTCCTGGCCATGACCGCCCCGGGCGAGCACCGTGTCGATGTGGAGCTGATTGACCGCGCCGGCCAGTCGATCGCGCGCTCCGGCGTCCCCGGCGGCACCTTCGGACAGCAGGATCACCATCGCGGAGGTGTTGGCTTCGTCGTGGGCGATGTAGGCCACCCCAGACGGGGCGGCGGTCAGGCGGGCGTCGAGCCAGAAATCGCCGACCTTGGGCGGGTCGGACGGCAGCAGTGGGGACAGGCGCGGTGGCTGGCCGATCGTCGGTTCGCTCATCTGGTCCCATCGTCTGTGCCGGAAGGCTGCGATGCCCCATTCTGCCGTATCGGCCAAGTGTGCGGCGTGGCGAAACATGCCCGGTGGCCAACTCGGACGAGCCTTCGCCTCACCCGGTATCGTGGGCGGCGCCTGCCGAAGTCGTTTTCGCCTGCTCACCACCGGGAGTTCACGTGACCAACTCGAGCCATGAAGCCTCGACCCCGTCGTCGCATCACGCCAAGCCCGTGACCCAAGCCGACACCGCCGCGGCCGCCAAGCTGCTGGGACAAGCCATCGAGCAGGTGCAGCGGGTCATCGTCGGCCAGGAGCACATGGTTGAACAGCTGATGGTCTCGCTGCTGGCCAAGGGGCACTGCTTGCTCGAAGGCGTGCCGGGCGTGGCCAAGACGCTGGCCGTGCGCAGCTTCGCGACCGTGGTCGGCGGCAAGTTCGCCCGCATCCAGTTCACCCCCGACCTGGTGCCCTCCGACATCGTCGGCACCCGGATCTACTCGGCCAAGCAGGAGAAGTTCGACATCGCGCTCGGCCCGGTGTTCGTGAACTTCGTGCTGGCCGACGAGATCAACCGTGCTCCCGCCAAGGTGCAGTCGGCGATGCTGGAGTTGATGGCTGAGCAACAGGTCTCCATCGGTGGTGAGACCTACCCGGTGCCGCAGCCGTTCATCGTGATCGCCACCCAGAACCCGATCGAGTCCGAAGGTGTCTACCCCCTGCCTGAGGCTCAGCGCGACCGCTTCCTGCTCAAAGTGGACGTCTCCTACCCGCGTGGCAACGAGGAGTTCGAGATCCTGCGCCGGATGAGCGTGAAGCCGCCGACGGCGGAGCCGGTGCTCAATCCCGAGGTCGTGCGTGAGTTGCAGGATCTGGCCAGCAACGTGTTCGTGCACAACCTGGTGGCGGAGTACATCGTCCGGTTGGTGCTGGCTTCGCGGACGCCGGAGGAGTTCGGCATGCCCGACCTGTCCTCGGTGATCCAGATCGGCTGTAGCCCTCGCGCCACCCTCGGCCTGGTCGCCGCCTCGCGTGCGTTGGCGCTGATCCACGGACGGGACTACGTGCTGCCGACCGATGTGCAGGCCGTCGCCAAGGATGTGATGGCGCACCGCATCGTGCTGGGCTTCGACGCGGTCGCCGACAACATCACCACTGCGCAGGTGGTGGAGCGGATCGTGGCCATGGTGCCGCCGCCCACGCCGGTGTGGAACAACCAGCAACGTCAGGCCGCCCAGACTCAGCATCGCTACCAGCCGCAGGGCTGATCGGCGTGACTCAGGCGCCGAACTTCGCGCCACCGCCTGACAACGTCAGTGCGGTGTCCTCGGTCGTCGCTGCCCCGACCCAGGCGACGCTGCCGTTGAGTCAGCTCGCTCCCGAAGCTGCCCTGCGGCGGTTGGAGCTGACCATCGTCCGACGCCTGGAAGGCTTCCTGCACGGCGATCACCAAGGCCTGCTGCCTGGTCCCGGCTCGGAGTCCAACGACGCCCGCGAATACGTCCCCGGACAGGACGATGTGCGCAAGATCGACTGGGCGGTCACTGCCCGGACGATGGTGCCGCATGTGCGTGACACCATCGCCGATCGGGAGTTGGAGATCTGGGCGCTGCTCGACGTCACCCCCAGCATGAACTGGGGCACCGAAGGCGTCACCAAACGCGATCTGGGGATCGCGGCGGTGGCCAC
>JAJTBJ010000050.1 GCA_021286985.1 Propionibacteriales bacterium
TCACCGGGATGACCTGCGCCTCCTGTGCTGCCCGGATCGAGAAGAAGCTCAACAAGTTGGACGGCGTCCAGGCCAGCGTCAACTACGCCACCGAGCGGGCGCTGGTCAGCTTCGACGCGGCTGTGCCGGTTGCAGACCTGATCAAGGCCGTCGAGAACGCCGGCTACGGCGCCGCGGTGCCGACCCCGGAGTCGGAGCCGGCCGACCATGCCGCCGCGCTGCGCGTCCGGCTGATCTGGGCGGCGGTCTTCGGGCTGCCGGTGATCGGGCTGGCCATGGTGCCCGCCTGGCAGTTCGCCGGGTGGCAGTGGGTCAGCCTGGTGCTGGTGCTGCCGGTCTACGGCTACGCCGCCTGGCCGTTCCACCGCTCCGCGCTGGTGAATGCCCGCCATGGCACCACCACCATGGACACCCTGGTGAGTCTGGGGACGACCGCCGCCTTCGGCTGGTCGCTGTACGCCTTGGTGTTCACCTCCGCCGGGCACCTGGGTTACACCCACCCGTTCGAGTTCTCGCTGATGCGCGGCCATGGGCAGGCGGCGATCTATTTCGAGGCCGTCGCCGGCATCGTCTTCTTCCTGCTGCTCGGGCGCTATTTCGAAGCTCGCTCCAAGAACGCCGCCGGCGAGGCCGTCCGATCATTGCTGAAGCTGGGCGCCACTGAAGCGCTCGTCATCGTGGACGGCCGCGAGCAAGCCATTCCGATCGAGCAGTTGGCGGTCGGTCAGGAGTTCGTGGTGCGCCCGGGCGCCAAGATCGCCACCGACGGTGTCATCGTCTCTGGTGCGTCTGCGGTGGACAACTCCCTGGTCACCGGTGAATCGATGCCGGTCGAGGTCACCGAGGGTGACCCGGTGATCGGTGCCTCCCTGAACACCACCGGACGCCTGGTCGTCCGGGCCACCCGCGTGGGCGCCGACACCGAACTGGCCCAGATCGCGCGGCTGGTCACCGAAGCCCAGGCGGGCAAGGCGAGCGTGCAAGCGCTCGCCGACCGGATCTCGGCAGTCTTCGTGCCGGTGGTGATCGGGCTGGCGGTTCTCACCTTGATCACCTGGCTCCTGCTCGGCGAATCGCTGTCGTTCGCGGCCGCAGCGGCCGTCGCCGTGGTGATCATCGCCTGCCCGTGTGCACTCGGTCTGGCCACTCCCACCGCGCTGCTGGTCGGCACCGGACGGGGAGCTCGGCTCGGCATTCTGGTCAAGGGCGCCGAGGCCTTGGAGCGGGCCCGCGACCTCGACGTGGTGGTCTTCGACAAGACCGGCACCCTCACCGCGGGCGAGATGAGCGTGGTGTCCGTCCGGCCCGAGCCTGGCGTCGATGAGAGCGAGCTGCTGGCCTACGCCGGTGCCGCCGAAGCAGCATCAGGGCACCCGGTCGCCGCGGCGATCGCCGCCCATGCCGCCAGCGAGCTGACCGCTTCGGAACTGATCGACACCCCGGGTGTGGGCATCACCGCTGTGGTAGCGGGACGCGCGGTGCGGGTGGGGCGTCCGAGTTGGGTGGTGGCTGAAACACAACGCCCCGCAGGGCTCGCCGAGAGTGCGAAACGCCGGACGATCTCACCCATCGAGGGCGAATCGTTGCAGCCGACGACCGAGGTGGCCGTGGCCTGGGACGGACGCCTCCGCGGCACCATTTCGGTGGCCGACGTGGTGCGGCCGACCGCGGCGGCGGCGGTGAGCAGGCTGGGCAAGCTCGGGCTGCGTCCGGTGCTGCTGACCGGAGACAACCAGGCGGTCGCTCACGCGATCGCCGCCGAGCTCGGCATTGAGCAGGTAATCGCCGAGGTGCTGCCGGCCGACAAGGTGGCGGTGATCCGCGACCTGCAGGCGTCCGGACGCAAGGTGGCCATGGTCGGTGACGGGGTGAATGACTCCGCCGCCCTCGCCCAGGCCGATCTGGGTATCGCCATGGGCAGCGGCAGCGATGCCGCCATCCAGGCGTCCGATCTCACCTTGATGCGCCCGGATCCGCTGCTGGCGGCCGATGCGATCGCGTTGTCGCGGGCGACCCTGCGGGTGATCAACTCCAACCTGTTCTGGGCCTTCGGCTACAACGTGGCCGCGATCCCGCTGGCCGCCCTCGGCCTGCTGAACCCGATGATCGCCGGCGCGGCGATGGCCTTCTCCAGCGTGTTCGTGGTGCTCAACAGCCTGCGGCTACGCGGCTTCCGTTCGCTGCCTCGATAAAGGATTGACGAAAGGCGCGCTGCGCCGAAGCCGGAGGAGTTAGAACTCATGCCAGGCAACCGAACCGGTTGCTGGTGCTGACTTCTCGGAGGTAGGACGTGGTTCGCAAGCTCACCTCATTGCCGGTCGTGGTGACCTTGGCCATCGGCGTTCCGCTGCTGGCGGTGCTGATGGGGGCGGTCCTCCGCCTCGGTGTGCCTACCATCGCCGCAGTCGTCGGGCCGCTCGGGGTGGCGTTGATTGTGGCCACGGTGACTCGGAGCCGACGGACGACGGCGTGGCTGCGGGGCAAGGTGCCCTGGGAGTACCGCAACGCCCCCACCACGTGGGCGCTGATCACCGAGGCCGAAGGGACCCCGGAAAGGCTCAACGACCAGCCGGTGATGCGGTTCCGAATGAGGGTCTTTGCCCCCGAAGGCGAGTTCGACTCGGTGATGTACGCGCTGCTGCCGGTCTATCCGGCCAACCAGTTTGAGACCGGCGCGCACTATCCGGTGCGCTACCTTCCGAACGACCACTCGGAGGTGGTCTACGACACCACTTCGGCTGCGCAGCACCTCGGCCCGCGCCCGGGCTGGGGAACGGGCAGGGATCCATCGATGCCCAGCGGCGATGAACCGAACCCGGCCAGTTTCACCAACTACCCGTCGGCAGCTGCTTCGCCGAGTTCGTTGCTGGCGAGCATTCCGGGGATAGACCCGTCCGCGATGATGGCGCAGATCTTCCCCGACCGGCTGCCCGGAACGGCGCTGGTGAAGGCGCAGCGAGCCACCGGCCAGAATCGCGGGCCGCTGGCGGAGACCGAGTTCGACCTGACCATCACGCCCGAGAACGGCGCCCCGTTCGACACCACCGTCACCAAGTGGCTGCCGACGGAGCTGGCGGCGCAAGTGCCGGCGGGCTCGACCGTGGCGGTGTACTACTCGCCGACGTCGCCGAGCGAGGTCTCGATCCAGCTGACGCCGGTGACCCACACCGACATCTTCAACTGACGGCGACGCAGGTCCACCGGTCTGACACTTCGCGAGGAGACACATGATTCGCAGACTGACGTCCCTGCCGACTCTGGTGAGTGTGCTGGTGATCTTCTTCGTCGTTGGCGTCGTCTTCTCGCCACGAACCAACGTGTGGACGTTCGTGGGCGGGGTGGTGCTGGTGCTGGTGGCCTTTGGTGCTGCCGGCATGGCGCGCTATCAGCGGCTGTCTGCGTGGCTGCGGAAGTCCGTTCCGACCGCCTTCGAGAATGCTCCCACGGCGGTAGCCACCATCGTCTCAGTGCAGTCGACGGGGGAGCGGTACAACGACGCTCCGGCGATGCGTTACGTGGTGACGGTGCACGCACCCGAGGGCGACTTCGCCTCGAGCTTGGAGGCGCTGCTGCCCCGGCGACTCGCGGGACGGTTCACGGTCGGTTCCAGCCATCCGGTGCGCTACCTGCCCGACGACCATCGGGCGGTCGTGTGGGACGCTGAGGCGGCGGCCAGCCGCGGTTCATCGGCCGCGTCGACCAAGTCGCGCGCGTCCCGACGGCGCAAGCCGCCGGCGTCCGATGTTGCGGTGATGCCGTCGCAGGAGGTGTCGCCGGTGGTGGCCCCCAGCGAATCGGCAGCGGCGTCGGCGGCAACCGAGAGCGCGTCGTCGGAGGTGCCGCAGGTGGTGACCGATCCCGGCCAACCGCTGGATGCACCAAGCTTCATCAGCCCCGCTCCGCTGCCGGACGCTGCGCCCGATCGCGTAGATCAGGACTGGCCGCCGCCCAGCCACTCCGCCGAGGGAGCGTCGTAGACGGCGTTGACTCGGCGGCCGGGGAAGATGCGACGTCCGTAGTCAGGGTTGATGTCGGGGGTGCCTTCCACGGGACGTCCGGCAGCCAGCGCCTCGTACAGCTCGATGAACTCCCGCGACTGGTTCGCGATCGTCCACTGGGCGGCCAGTTCCTGCGAGCGCCGGCGGGCGGTCGCGACGAAGTCGGGGTCATCGAGGGCATTGATCATGCCGATCATCGCGCCGGCCAGGGAGACCGCGTTGGGCCGGGCCAGGATCGCATTCACCCCCGGGTCGACGACCAAGCGCAACTCGTGATCCACCATCACGAAGGGCAGACCGGCGTGCGCGGCCTCGTGGAGGACGAGGGCCTGCGTGTCGGTCATGGAAGCGAAGACGAAGGCGTCGGCGGAGGAGTAGTACGCGCCGAGCTTCTCCCGGGGGATCTGCCCCGGCAGTTTCACCCCGCCGTGACGGGCGGCGCGTTGCAGCTTTCGCCGCAGGCCGGTGGGGGTGTTGCGCCATTCGCCCACGATCATCAGCTCGGCGTGGGGCACCTGATCTCGGACCAGCTCGAAGGCGTCCAGCATTAAGCCGATGCCCTTCTCCAGCGAGATTCGGCCGACATAGATCAGGCGCGGGCCGCGGGCCTTGCTGATCGGCGGCAGGACGGGCAAGGCGTCGGTGCCATTGGGCACCACCCGCACCAGCGCGTTCGGCGCGACCTCCAGCACCCGTTTGGCGGTCTTGTCCGACGGCGTGGTCACCAGGTCGGCGTCGGTGAGCATGTTCGCCGCCAGATTGAGCAGCTCCACCTGGGCGCCGCCGCGGCGAGGACGCTTGAACCGCTGCCGGCGCAACTCGGCCCACGACTGCTTTCCCTTGTAGAGCAGCACCTTGTAGGCGGCGTTCAGGAGCGGGACGAAATGCCAGTAGTGCTCGGCGTAGGCCTCCAGATCGGTGTGCCAGGTGACCACCATCGGGGTGTCGGTGCGTTCGGCGACCCACATGCCGAGCAGGCCGATCGGGCCGAGCCCGTGGATGTGAATCACGTCCGGCGGGTTGGCCACCATCTGAGCCAACCGGTAGTCGAAGTCCTGGCCGAGGCTCAGCCGGACGCCAAGCCCGGGGATCGGCACGCTGGGCAGACGGATTTCGCGGCGGTCAGGGTTCTTGGCGTGGGGATTGGGGCCGTCGGCTTCGGGAGCGACCAGGAGCACCTTGTGCCCGGCGGCCAGGACCTGCTCCTCCAGAAAGTGCACCGCGTAGAGCAGGCCGGAGTGCGACGGCCCGTAGTTGTCGGTGAACTCGGCGATCGTCAACGGACGGGCCACTTCGCCGGTGACGGCCCGCTCGTCGATGCGCTCGATCTGGTCGGTGATGGCACCCCTCCTCCGTGGACCGGGATCCACTGTAGTGCTCCGACCCATCCTCGGCTGTGGCGAGCGCTACCACCGCCGATGCGTAGTGGTGATCACAGATCCCTGATCACCCCTTCCGGCGTCGATCTTGCTCGCTACACTCCGCGTCAACAACGCTGAACGGGCGACGAGGGGGACGACGATGGGCAAGCCGACGGCGAGCGAGCGACTGCGGTATTGGTTCGACAACTGGATGTCGCGCGGAACGGTCGCGTTGATGGGTCTGCTGGGCTTAGCCACGATCGTGCTGGTGGTGGTGGTCGGCACGCTGGCTTATCTGTTCCGCGCTTTCCCTGACGACGCTGCCGAAGGTGATTTGTTCGATCTGTGGTGGGGCGGCCTGATGCGTACCCTCGACCCGGGCACCATGGGCGGCGACGCCGGCTGGCCCTTCCGGGTGTTCATGCTCACGATCACGATCGGCGGCCTGATCATCGTGGCCAGCTTGATCGGCATCATCTCCGGCGCCTTCGACGACAAGGTCGCCGAACTGCGCAAGGGCCGCTCTCGCGTCCTGGAGTCCGACCACACGCTGATCCTGGGGTGGAGCAGCAAGGTGCATC
Source organism: Propionibacteriales bacterium (assembly GCA_021286985.1). Lineage (GTDB taxonomy): Bacteria > Actinomycetota > Actinomycetes > Propionibacteriales > Propionibacteriaceae > Propionicimonas. Next base: position 5,941 of record JAJTBJ010000050.1, read on the forward strand.
CGATCGTCAACGAGCTGGCCATCGCCAACGAGTCGCGCCGCAAGGCGGCGGTGGTGATTCTGGCGCCGAAGGACAAGATCGAGATGGACGACGAGATCAAGGCCGAGTGCCCCAAGCTCGGCCGCACCTCGGTGATCTGCCGCAATGGCGACCCCAAGAACCTCACCGATCTCGGTCTGGGCAGCCCGTTCTCTGCGCGCAGCATCATCCTGCTGGCGCCGGAGGATTCGGCCGATCCGGACGCAGACGTGATCAAGACCGCGCTGGCGTTGACCAACAATCCGAACCGCGGCGAGGAGAAGTTGCACATCGTCGCCGAGCTGAGCGACCCGGAGAATCTCGAAGTCGCCAAGCTGGTCGGACGTGACGAGGTCCACTGGGTGCTCGGGCCGGAGGTGATCGGACGGATCACCGTCCAGAGTTGCCGGCAGTCAGGACTGTCGGTGGTCTATCAGGAGTTCCTCGACTTCGACGGGGACGAGATCTACTTCACCCAGCAGCCGAGCCTGGTCGGCAAGACCTACTTCGACGCCCAGTTGGCCTTCAACAAGTGCGCGGCGATGGGGTTGGTGGTCAATGACACGCCGCTGATCAACCCGCCGGCCGAGACCATGATCGGCGCCGATGACCAGATCATCGTGGTGGCCTCCGACGATTCGGAGATCGCCCTGGGGGTCGCACCCGATTCCATCGACACCTCCGCCTTGGCGCAGTCGATCGCCGAAAGCAAGCGTGCCGAGCGCACCCTGGTGTTGAACGTCAACGCGGTGTTGCCGGTGATGGTCGGCGAGCTGGACGAGTACGTCGCTCCCGGCTCGGAGGTGGTCATCGTCAATCCCAGCGAGATCCCCGACATGCCGACGGTGACCAACCTCACCGTCACCCACGTCGTCGGCGATCCGACCAAACGTCCGGTGCTGGACCGGCTGGACGTCGGCAGCTTCGACCACATCATCCTGCTGGCCGACACCGAGAACTACGAGTCCGAGCAGGCCGACAGCCGCACGCTGGTGACCCTGCTGCACCTGCGCGATCTCGCCGAACGCAACGACCTCGATCTGAACATCGTCAGCGAGATGCTCGATGACGCCAACCGCGAGCTGGCCGAGGTCGCTCGGGCCGATGACCTGATCGTCAGCGACAAGCTGGTGGCCTTGATGCTGTCGCAGATCTCGGAGAACCGCGGTCTGGCCGATGTGTTCACCACTTTGTTCGAGTCCGAAGGCAGCGAGGTCTATTTGCGTCCGGCGGAGGCGTACGTGCAGCTGGGTACCCCGGTGAACTTCTACTCGGTGTTGGAAGCTGCCCGACGTCGTGGCGAGACCGCCCTGGGCTACCGCGTTGCCGAGCACGCTCATCACAGCGGCGAGGCCTACGGCGTCCGGGTGAATCCGGAGAAGAGCGACCAGATCACCTTCAGTAAGGGCGATCGCATCGTGGTGCTCGCCGAGGACTGAGGCTCAGCTGCGGGTCAGCCGGACGAACGGCAGGAGGATCACTCCGGGGACGAACAGCGTCCACTGCACCAGCGGTGAGACCACGCCGCCCGACAACAGGTCGATGCCGAGCATGATCACCACGAAGGCGACGCACACCAACCAGACCCCGACCACGAGCGGACGTCCGGTCGCATCGTTGGCGCGTCCGGCCCAGGCCAGTGCGACGGGTAGTAGGACCAGCAGCACCGAAGTGAGATGCCACAAGGCGATCGCCAAGCCCCGGGCCTGGCCGCTCAGCCCGGAGGCGTCCACGGCAGGGAGGTACTCCGGGGTACCGGCGAAGATGTGAATGGCTGCAGTCGCCGCGAGGATCGCGGCCGACGTCCACAGGGGCCAGCGGCGGGTGGTGGGTGTGGTCATGATTCCTTCTTCGTAGGGATTTCGAGCGCCGCGAGTCCGGCGGCCAGGCCGAGGCAGAGCGGTGAATAGATCCGTAGATCGTTGCGGGTGAACTCCGGGGTGGCGGCGTTCGGTGCCAGGAGTGATTGGGCGAAGCCGCCCAACCCGCGCAGGGTCAGGACGGCCGCCGCCGGAAGGGTGAGGAGGCGAGCGATGCGACGCACTTTCTCGGAGCCGGCGGTGCGGGCCAGGGTGGCGCCGGCAGTGACGGCCAGGGCCCCGGTGACGGCGACGGTCATGCCCGGTGGCGGGAAGTCGCCGGCCTCGGGCACCCCCAGGACGCTGCGGGTGAGCGTTGTCGGGTCGTTGTAGGGCCAGGTGCTGCCCGCGGCCCAGGCGGCATGCAGGGCGGCGACGCCGCCGAGGACGGCCGCGGTGAGGCCGGCGATCGGCCGCAGCCGCCGCAGGGTGGCGGCATCCTGGGGTGCGGGGTCGAGGAGCCGCAGCGCAGCGGGACCCTGGGGAGGAGAGGACGTCATCGAGTCACCTTCCGTACAGAACTGTATGGTTACCGTACACACCTGTACGGTAGGCTGGCAACATGGCCTCGAAGAAGCGACTCACCCGTGATGACTGGGTGCAGGCGGCGATCGCGCTCGGCACAGAAGTGGGCTTCGACAAGATCGCCGTCGACGCCCTGGCGCCGCGGCTGGGGGCCACCCGAGGCAGCTTCTACTGGCATTTCACCGACCGCGCCGAGCTGATCGCGGCCGTCCTGGATCATTGGGAGCAGGTCGCGACGGCTAGCACCATCGATGCGCTCAACGACCTGGAGCCGACCGCCGCACTCGACGCGCTGATTGCCGCAGCCTTCGGCGCCACCGCCGAGGAGGACGCTGCCGAGTGGCGGCTGATCAGCGCGGCCGACGATCCGCAGATCGGGCCGGTGGTAGCACGGGTTCATCGGCAGCGGTTGGCCTTCAACGAACAGTTGCTGCTGCGCCTGGGCGCCAGCGCTGAGGACGCCGCGCAAACCGCACGCGTGGCCTACGCCGCCTACCTCGGCTCGCTGGCGTTGCGCCAACTCGACCCCGACGGCCCCAACCTCGGCCCGGCGATGGGCCGGCTCCTCGCTCCGCCGCACGCCTGAGCGGAGACCACGCCGCGCGGCTGCGGCCGTGCAACGAAACGCCCCCGATCGGCGAGATAGCGCGCGTGTCGCGGCTACGCCGGCCCGATCGAGGGCGTTTCGTTGCAGGAGTCAGGCCCCCAGAGTGACTACGCGATCGCAGCGAGTGATCACGGCCGGATCGTGGGTGATCACCAACACGGCCGAATCAGAGGTGGTCTGCCAGATGTCGTCCATCAGCGCGGTCGCGGTGAGGGTGTCGAGATGCTCGGTCGGTTCGTCCAGGATCATCACCTGGAACTCGCCGACCAGCAGCCGGGCCAGCGCCACCCGACGGGCTTCCCCGCCGGACAGCTGGGCACCGGTCTCGCCCACCAGGCGATCCGATGGCAGCTTCAACCCGGCCCGATCCAACGCAGCGCGGACGTCCGCGGCGGAGGCATCCCGGTTGCCGATCTTCACGTTCTCGGCGATCGAGGTGGTGAAGATGTGCGCGTCCTGGGCCAGGTAGCCCACCCGTCCGCGCACCTCGGCTTCGCCGCCGACCGCCGGGATCAGCCCCAGCACCGTGGCAGCGACCGTCGTCTTGCCGACACCGGACGGCCCGACCAGAGCCACCCGCTCGCCGCGAGCCAGCTGGAGATCGAGCCCTTCGACCACCGGCGGCTGGCCGGGCCAGCCGGCCGACAGGCCGCACAGGCTCACTCCCGGCTCCTCGACCGGGTCGGCCAGGGCCGGCAGATCGCCGGCACCGATCGGCTCGGCGTCAAGCACAGCCTCGACCCGGGCCAGGGCAGCTTTGGCCCTGGTGTGGGTCTGGGCGGCCTGAATCAACGTGCTGAGGGCCTCGTGGAGCGCCAGCGGCGTCAAGACGAGCACCGCCAGCAGGGTGGCCTCCATGGCGTACACCGGGGGCACCGGCTGGTTGATGAACACCACCTCGCGCATCCAGGTGACCATGCTCGGTGACAGCTGGCCGGCGACGGCTTGGGGAGCGGCCACCAGCAGCGCACCGACCACGGCCGCACCGGCCGCCAACACCTGGGCAGCCGAGGCGATGCCGCGCACCCAGGTGGTGCGCGCTTCGTTGGTCCGCAGTTGCTCGTCGACGTCCAGCAGTTTCGCCGAGTAGGCGCCGTCGGCGCCGTAGGCGACCAGATCGGGTGCCGCCTGAGCAATCTCCTGGACGGCGTCGCCCAGGCGTCCGCGCAACGGCACCGCCTCGGCGTCGGCCTTGGCCGAGGCCCGTTGCGCCACCCACGGCAACAGCAAGCCGGCCAAGGCGGCGCTGGCCAGGATCACCAGGGCGGCCGGCGCCGAGATGAAGGCCAAGCCGGCAGCGGTCAGCACGATCACCGCGGTGGAGGCGGTGAACGGAATCCAGACGCGCACGATCAAGTCCTGAACGGCCTCGACGTCGGCGATCACGCGGGTGAGCAGATCGCCGCGGCGGCGTCCGATCAAGGTGGTGCGCGCCAACCGGGTGTAGGTCTCCAGCCGCAGCGCCGACTGCACCTTCATGGCCACGTTGTGGCCGGCCAGGCGCTCGGCGTAGCGGGCCACGCTGCGCGAGATCGCGAAGAAGCGCACCGCGGTCGAAGGCACCTGCAGGAACAGCGGCGGCACCAACAATGCGGCGAACGCCAGCAGCCAGGCCGAGGTCGACATCAGCGCCACCGACGCCCCGGTGGCGGTGAACGCCAGGAACACCGACAACGCCAACCACTTGCGGGAATTGGGCACGGCATCCAGCAACCGAGTGAGCAGCGGACGTCCGTCGTCACTGACCTCGCCGATCTCGTCGGCGTCGGCCTCGGCGGTTGCCGTCGGCGCGGCCGACGACTCGACGGCCGCGGTGGTTGCCTCGGCAACCGGCTCCTCGACGACGGCTGCCGGTGCCTCGATGGTGATCACCCGATCGGCCGCCTTCAGCACGGCCGGACGGTGGCTGACCACCAACACCGCTACTCCGGACGTCCGCAGGCTGGCCAGCAGGACGGCCTCGGCGTCGGCATCCAGGCCGGCGGTCGGCTCGTCCAGGATCAGCAGCCGACCACCGTCGCGTTCGATCCGCAGCAGAGCTCGAGCGGTGGCGATGCGCCGCCGCTCACCGGCGGACACGCCCTCGGCGTTGTCGCCGATCTGCTGGGTCAGGCTGAGTCCCGGCGCGCCGGCCGCGGCCAGGGCGGCCAGCACCTCGGCGTCGGAGGCGTCCGGGCTGCCCAGGCGCACGTTGGTGGCGATATCGCCGTTGACCAGCCCGGGGAACTGGCCGACGAAGGCCACCTGGCGCCGCCAGGCAGTCCAGTCGGTGAGTGGCTCGCCGTTGGCGAACAGCTGCCCGCCGGTCGGGTTCAAGAAGCCCAACAACGCGTTGAGCAGGGTGGTCTTGCCGCCCCCGCTGCCGCCGGCGATCGCCACGATCTCGCCCGGAGCGATGTCGAAGTCGATCGGAGCCAGCGCCGGCGCGGTCGCGCCGGGGTAGGTGTGAGTCAGGCCGCGGGCGCTCAGCAAAGACCCGTCCGGCACGGCGACTGCAGCGACCGGCTCGGTCGGCGGTGCCTCGACGGCGACGGTCTCGGCCGGCTTCTTGCCGAAGACCAGTGCGGCCGCACCGCGGACGCTCTTCACCGGTTCGGGCTCATGGGCGTCGATCAGGCCGAAGGCCGCCTCTGCTGCCGCCACGCCGTCGGCGGAGTCGTGGTAGTGCACGCCCACCTGACGGATCGGCAGGTAGGCCTCCGGCGCCAGGATCAGGACGAACAGCGCCGTGGCCAGATCCATCTCGCCGAACACCACTCGGAAGCCGATGGTGACCGCGATCACCGCCACGCTCAGGGTCGACAGCAGCTCCAGCACCATGGCTGAGAGGAACGAGACTCGCAGCGTCGCCATGGTCTCGCGGACGTGGGCGGCTTCGGTTCGCTTCAAGCCACGAGCCTGAGCCTTCGCCCGTCCGAACACCTGCAGGGTGGGCAGGCCGGTGACCAGGTCGGCGAAGTGGTGGGCCAGCCGCGTCTGCACCGCCCAGCGCTTCTTGGTGATGGCCTCGGTGGTCCAACCGACCAGGGCCATGAAGATCGGAATCAGCGGCATGGTGACCGCCACGATGACCGCCGACCAGAAATCGGCGGTGAGAATCGACACCCCGATGATGATCGGCACGGTGACCGCGAGCACCAGCTGTGGCAGGTACTTGCTGAAGTACCCGTCGAGGGCGTCCAGGCCTTGGGTCACCAGGGTGATCAGGCCGCCAGTGCTGGCAGGGGAGTCGATCGGGTGCGCCAGTCGGGCGCCGATGATGTCGCGCCGCAGCTGGGACTTCACCGCCGCCGAGGTGCGTTGGGCGATCCACTGGTGCAGCCAGTTGAGGACGGCTTTACCGGTGAACACCGCAAGGAGCAGCAGCGCTGCCAGGGGGAGCCCGCCCAAAGCGGAGGCTCCATCAGTCAGAATTCCCGCCACAGAACGCGACAACAGCCATGCCTGACCAAGAGTCAGGATGGCTGTTGTGCTTCCCACCGCGACCCCGGCGACCAGGAAACCCCTGGTCGCCGAGGCCCGACGGAGTAGGCGGGGGTCGATAGGACCCGCCATCATCAACTCGCCAGCGCTACCTCATCGGGCATGTTCTCAACGCCGAGGCGCTGACGGAACACCCAGTAGGTCCACGCGGAGTACGCGAGCACGATCGGCACGAAGATCACCGCGACGATCGTCATCAGGGTCAGGGTCTCCGGAGAGGAGGACCCGTTCAGGATGTTGAGCGGAGCGGAGGTGCGATCACCAGCAGCGTTGACGAAGCCCATACCGGGAACCATCGTCGAGAAGGTGATCACGGCAACCGCCAGGATCGCCACCGAGGTGGAGATGAAGGCGATGCCTTCGCGACCGTGTCCAACGAACCACCAGGCTGCGATCAGGGCGAGAGCCGCGACCACAGTCATGATCCAACCGATCAGCTGCAGGGTGGGAGCCAGGTCGACACCGAGAGCGGCCTTGGTGAGGGCGCCCTGGGCCGGGTAGACCAGGTTCTGCCACAGCAGGTACGCCGCGCCACCAACGATGGCCACCAGGCCGATGGTGGAAGCGAACTTCCGGATGCGGTCGTGCAGTTCGCCGGCCTTGGTCTTCAGGGTCAGGTAGACCGACCCGTGGAACAGGAACGCGACGACCAGCACGATGCCACCCAGCAGGGCGAACGGGCTGAACAGCTGCCAGAAGTAAGGAGCCGGGGTGATCACGTACAGAGCCGCTGCGGCCGGAGCCATCAGGTAGGGGTTCTGAGCCGTGGTCGCCAGGGCAACCGGCAGACCGATGATGAAGTTGGCGAAAGCCACGCCGAACACCAGCGGCACGATGAACGAGCCGATGGCCGCCATCCAGTCGAAGGTGTTACGCCACTTGGTCTCCGGGTGCTTCGCGCGGTACTCGAAGGAGACACCGCGGATGATCAGACCGACCAGCACCAGGAACAGGGGCAGGTAGGCACCGGAGAACAGGGTGGCGTACCAAGCCGGGAAGGCTGCGAAGGTGGCGCCACCAGCGGTGAGCAGCCAGACCTCGTTACCGTCCCAGACCGGGCCGATGGTGTTCACCATGACGCGCTTCTCCTTCTCGGTCTTGCCGAGGAAAGGAATCAGCATGGCAACGCCGTAGTCGAAGCCTTCGAGGACGAGGTAGCCGATCCACAGAACGGCGACCAGAATCAACCAGAGGATCTGGAGAGTTACGTAGTCCATGTTTCAGCCTCTCAGTACGCGAAGCTCAGGGGAGCGTCGTCGTCGGTGAGAACCTTGGGTTCCTCGACTTCCGGCAGTCCCTTCTTGATGAAGTGCAGCAGCAGCCCCACCTCGACCACCGCAAGGGAGCCGTAGATGACGGTGAAGAGCACCATGGTGAGGCCAACCTCCAGGGCGCTGACGCCCGGGGAGACTGCCGCAGCGGTGGGCAGCACGCCGTACACGATGAACGGCTGACGACCCATCTCGGCGAAGATCCAGCCGAAGCTGTTCGCGAACAGCGGCAGCAGCGGCGCAGCGATCATGGCTGCGGTCCACAGCGAACCACCCTTCGGCGACTTGCCCTTGGCGGTGGCGATGAGGGCCCAGATGCCGATCGCGATACCAACGAAGCCGAACAGCATCATGATCCGGAAGCTCCAGAAGGTGACACCGATGCTCGGGGCCAGTTCAGTCAGAGCCTCGTCGGCCTTGTAGTTCTTCTGGAAGAACTCCTTGACCGCGCCAGCCTGAGACTTCTGCAGCTTGGTCGAGCCGGCCTCGTCACGGACGTAGCCGGTGTCGTAGGCGGTCTTGGTCAGGTCGCGCAGGCCCTGCATCTCCGCGTTGACGTCGCCCTTACCCAGGAAGGAGAACACGCCCGGAACGGTGATCACGCCGACGGTGTCGGCAGTGGTGCAGTCGCCGCCCAGGTAGAGCAGCGAGAAGCCGGCGGCCTTTTCGGTCTTGCACAGGCCCTCGGCGGCAGCGATCTTGATCGGCTGCTCGGAGGTGACGGCCTTGCCCTGGAAGTCACCGGTGATGACAACGGCGACGCCAGCGATGATCATGACCCAGGCACCGAACTTGGTGGCCCAACGCCAGGTGTCGACATCAGAGGTGTTGGCCTTGATGGCCTTCGCCAGGCTCCAGCCGGCCACACCCAGGATCACGCCACCGGCGGTGAGCCACGCACCGGAGATCACGTGGGGCAGGGTGGCCAGGTTGACCGGGTTCAGCACGACGCCGACGATGCCGGCCAGGCCGTCAGTCTGCGCACGCAGGTTGTCGGCGTTGAAGTCCGAACCGGTCGGGTTCTGCATCCAGGAGTTAGCCGCCAGGATGAAGATCGCCGAGATCAGGGTGCCGCTGGCGCCCAGCCAAATGGCGGTCAGGTGAGCCTTCTTGGGGAGACGATCCCAACCGAAGATCCACGCACCCAGGAACACCGACTCGAGGAAGAAGGCGATCAGTGCCTCCATAGCCAGCGGTGCGCCGAAGATGTCGCCGACGAAGCGGGAGTATTCAGACCAGTTCAGACCGAACTGGAACTCCTGCACGA
>JAJTBJ010000051.1 GCA_021286985.1 Propionibacteriales bacterium
ACCTGGCCTGTGGCGAGTCCGACGCCTTCCGCGCTGGCAATGTCGCCTTCGCCGACATCCTGGCCAACACCGCCGATGTGCAGACTCCGGTGCTCAACATCGGCCCCGGTGGTCACAGTCACGAGTACTGGCAGTCAGTGGCACCAGCACAATTCCGGTTCCTCAGCCAGCACCTGTAAGGCCCGCGCACCGGCACCCCATAATGGCCAACGTGACCGATCTGACTGAGTCCGCGGCGCGACGTTTCGACCGGATGATGGCCTCGCTGGAGCGACGCTACTTTCCTGACGCCCGCGAGTGGGTGGTCCCCCGCGCGACCGGGGACACCGTCGAGATCGCGATCGGCACCGGGCTGAACCTGCCCTACTACGCCACCGACGTCCGGCTGACCGGAGTCGATCTGAGCCCCGCCATGCTGGCCGTGGCCGTTGATCGCGCGGCTCAGCAAGGCCGGACGCTGCTGGCCGCCGTCGGCGACGCCGCCCGGCTGCCCTTCCCTGATGCCAGCTTCGACTCGCTGGTGTGCACCTTCGCCCTGTGCGAGGTGCCCGACGTCGGCACCACCCTGAACGAGTTCGTACGGGTGCTGCGCCCCGGCGGACGGCTGCTGCTGGCCGATCACGTGATCGCCACGACCACCCTGGTCCGGCTCGGCCAGCGCCTGCTGGAAGCGATCACGATTCCGGCCAGCGGGGAGCACTTCACCCGCCGTCCGGTCGCCCAGCTGCCCGACCAACTGGCGGTGCTCGCCTCCCACCGGCGCACCCACGGCGCCGTGGAATACGTAGAGGCACGCAAACGTCCCGACAGTGTCACCGGCGGCCGGTAACGTCCCTGGCACCATCGAAGGAGGCCGCAGATGACCACGTGGACCAACCGCCCGCATTCGGCGTTGCTGGTGATCGACTTTCAAAACGGCGTCGTGGCCGACGTGTTCGAGCGCGAACGGGTGACCGCCGCGATCAATCAGCTCGTCGATCGGGCCCGCACGTCGGGCACCGCCGTGATCTGGGTGCAGGACGTCGACGGCGGCCGCGACGAGGGCAGCGAAGCCTGGCAGATCATCCCCGAGCTCGACCCGCTGCCCGAGGAGCCCCGCGTGCAGAAGCGCTACGGCGATGCCTTCGAGGCCACCAACCTCGAGGAGCTCCTTGCGGCCGCCGGGGTGGGCAAGCTCTTCATCAGCGGTGCGCAGACCGACGCCTGCATCCGCTCCACGCTGCACGGCGCGGTCACCCGCGGCTACGACACCATCCTGGTCGGCGATGCGCACACCACCGAAGACCTCAGCGAGTGGGGCAACCCAAGCCCGGCCGCGGTGATCGCCCACACCAACCTCTACTGGCAATACCACTCCGTCCCCGACCGAGAGGTGGGGACGGTGGCGGCCGCTGAAGTGAGCTTCTAGGCCGCAATCGCCGCGGCTACGTCCACCAGATGGTGCGCGAGCGCGGGTTGCCCGAGGACTCGAACACGTCGCCGGCCTCCTTCAGGACAGCCAGCAGCTCGTCAGCGGTGAAGTCGTAGCCGTCGGCGGTCGCCGCGCCCACGAAGTCGTCCATTCCCTCGATCAGGTTGTACTTGGTGCGAAACACCTTGTCCTCGCCCCCTGCGATCAAGAATCGTTCCACTTCTGCCCGTGTCATGACTGCCTCCCATCGTCATCGCGCTCTCAGCGCTGGGGGCGAGCCTAGGAATCAGCCGCCGCCGGAATTCGCAGATCCCAGACCCGAAATCAAGAAGAAACAAAGCCACCCGCCCCCCTCGGACGCACGGCACCGGCGTCAGGTGAGGAGGCATGTCCTAGGCTGGAAGCAGGCAAGGAGGATGTCATGCAGCACGCTCGCCCGATGATCGCGGTCGCCGCGGTTGCCCTGCTGGTGGTCGGCTGCACTGCGCAAGGAAACAACGTGGACCCGACGCCATCACCATCACGCCCGCCGTTCCAGACGATGCCGCCACTGAACCCGTCCGGCAGCCCGCTGACCCCGTCGGCGGCTCAGCTCAGCGCCATCACCGCCGACCTGGCCGGACGCGGCGTCACCGACTCCTTCACCGTGGTGAAGGCGGTGTCGATCACCTGGAACGACGGGTCACTGGGTTGCCCCGAGCCCGGGAAGATGTACACCCAGGCGTTGGTACCCGGAGCCCAGATCGTGGTCTCGGTGGGCAGCACCCAGTACGACTACCGCTTCGGACGCGGCGACGCCCCGCAACTGTGCCAGCGCGCCAAGTGAGGGCCCTGCTCAGCGAACGCTGAGCAGGAGCGCCTCATCGGCTCCGGACTTGTTGTCGATCGCCACCACCATCAGGCCCTTGGGCTTCTGCGAGGCGGCTGCGGCGACGTCCACGGTGATCGGCAGGCTGGTCGTCCCGTTACGAGGAACGATCGCGTAGCCGCCGTCGGAGAGCGCCGGCTGCCACGGGTTGTAGCTGGCCCAGCCGGTCATCGCGTCACTGGCGTTGGCCTCGATCGTGTAGCTCTCCACGGTGTAGCGGAACCCACCAGCGGCCTGAGTCAGACCCAGATCCGAGGCCACCACCGGAATCAGAATGGTGCTGGAATCGGTGGGAGCGCTGGGCAGGTAGCCGGTGGAGAACAGGTCACCGGACCCCAGATCCAGCGCGAACGCCTCGGTCACACCGTTGAACTCGCCGGCGCGGATGTAGCCGGAGTCGAAGGTGAACAGATCCCACTCCGGGGTGCCGTCGTTGTTGGTGTCGATCAGCACATCGAACTCGTCGGTGGCCGCGTTCGACCAGCGGTTGTGGGTGTTGACCGCGAACACCAGCAGCCCATCATCGCCGTCCATGAAGGACTGCACGCCGGCCGCCCGCAGGTCGTAACCGGAGCCTCCCGAACCCGCCGCGACGTCGGCACCGTCGGTCAGCCCGAGAGTGTAGACATCCGCGCTCGCATCGAGCGCTCCGGCGTAGTTGGTCAGCTGGAGGGTACGGCTCAGGGTCACTGGTGCCCCCACCTGGCCGGTGGTGGGCCGACTCATCTTGAGGCTGGCGGCCACCTTCGCCTGGGCGCGCGGCACCAGCAGGTACGGCACCCGCAGCGTCCCGGCCGTCGAGGTGACGACCACGTCGCCGGAGACCTGCCGGAGGGCGAACTGGTCCTTGGCGGTGCCCACCGAGGTCCCGACATTGCGGGCGTCCACGGCCAGAGCCACGCCGACCGTGGCCGACTTGCCGGCGGCCACCCGCACCCTGGTGGTGCTGAGCTTCACCGTCGCCGGACGCGACTGCGGAGCGGCTTGCGTACTCAGGGTGTAGGTGACCGCGGTGGAGCCGGTGTTGGTGATGGTGAGCTGCTTGGTGCCGAGGAAGGCGATGTTCGGCTCGGCGAAGCCGAAGCTGAGCGTGCCCTCGCCGACCTTGCCCGACTTGGTGCGGTACTGGTCACCGGTCACGATCGTGGTGTTGGCCACGGCCTGCGCCGGATCGATCAGGCCCGCGCCCGCGTCGGTGACCACATAGTCGACCACCTTCTCCGGGTCGGACGTGTTCACCAGCGAGGTCGCGATCTGGCTGGCCGTCCAACTCGGGTGCGCCTGCACGGCCAGTGCCGCGACACCGGTCACATGCGGAGCAGCCATCGAGGTGCCCGACATCACCGTGGAATCGCTGCCGGTGCCGACAGCGGCCGAAGAGATCGACACTCCCGGCGCCGCCACCGACGGGCTGAGCCCGGAGTCACCGTTCACCGGGCCACGCGAGGAGAAGTCGGCGACCATCCGGAAGGCCGGGTTGTCGAGCGTCTTCGTGGCCAGCGTGACCGACGTGCCGACCAACCCTTCAGCGGTGGCGCGATCCGAACCGGCAGCACCGAGGAAGGGGATGGTCAGGTCGAAGGCGGTGCCGTCGTCCGGATTGCTGGTGACCTCGCCCTCGAATGGCGGCAGCCCGTCATCGCTGTTGATCATCAGCACTGCCGCCGCGCCGGCCTGCTGGCCGTAGATCGCCTTGGCCACCCGTGCGCAGGTGCCGCGATGGACGATCGCCAACTGATGGCCGTCGGGAACGATGCCGGCAGCTTCGAACGCTGCCTTCGAGCAGCCCAGCCCGTCACCGCCCACCAGGACGCCGGTCAGGCTGCCGATGTCGGCCAGCGAGGCGCCATTGGCGTTGATCGTCGTCAGCGAGCCGCCGTTCCAGGACAGCTGAGCGCCGGGGAAGGTGCTGGTGCTGTCGACCGCGGCCACCGAGAGCACGCCCTGACCGGCGGCCGGCGACCCGGTGATGTAGGGGCTGGTGCCTGCGTTGCCGGAGGAGGCCACCACCACGATGCCAGCAGCGACCGCGTTGGACGCGGCCACCGCGTCCGGATCGGTCGAACGGCCGAAGGGGCCACCCAGCGACATGTTGATCACGTCCATACCGTTGGCCACCGCCCAGTCGATCGCCTGGGCGACAACGTCGGTGGAACCCTCACAGCCGAAGACCCGCAGCGCGTAGAGATCGGCCTGCGGCGCCACGCCCGGGCCCACCTTGAACGCGGTGTCCTTCATCGCCTGATCGGTGTACGGACCGGTGTAGGTCTTGCCATCGGAACCCACGCCGCTGCCCGCAGCCGTGCCGGCGACATGCGAGCCGTGGCCCTGGCAATCGAGCGGGTTGGCATCGGGAGCCGGGGTGTCGTCGGTCGCGCCGGTGTCGGGATCGGTGTAGCCGTAGTGATCGCCGACGAAGTCGTAGCCGCCCTTGATCCGCGGCGCGTTCGCACCGAACAGCGCCGGATCGGCCGGCTGAGTCGAGACTGCTTTGGCCGCGGTGAAGGCATCGACCGTTCCGGGGCCGCCGAAGTCGGCGTGGGTGTAGTCGATACCGGTGTCGATGATCGCCACCTTCACCCCGGTGCCGGTCTTACCGCTGGCCGTCCAGGTCGCCGGTGCGCCGATGAAGGGCACCGAGGTGGTGTTGTCGAGAGTCTTGGGGGTCAGTTCACGCACCGCGATCACGCCAGGCAGCTTGGCCAGCGCATCGGCCTTGGAAGCCTGGATGCGCACCCGAATGCCGTTGTAGGCCGACTGCAGTTGGGCGTCCACCTTGCCGCCCTTGGCTTTGATGTCGTCAGTGATGGCGTTCTGCGCCTTGCGCAGCGTGGACCGCACGCTGTCGCGCTCCGTCTTCGACAGCCGGTGTCCGGCCTTGGCCTGGACGACGGCGACCGGGTCACCCTTGAGCTGGACCATCACGTTCACCTTGCCGTCACGCTGGAGAGCGCGCGGCTTGAAGGTGCTGTTGATGCGGCCTTTACTCAGGGACTTGGCGAAATCGTCAGAACGATCGGTGCCAGGGCCGGCAAGGGCGGGGGTGGGTGTCGCCAGGACGACACTGAGGGCTGCGAGGGGGACCAGCAGGGTCTTCAGCTTCACAGTTCGCAAACCTTTCTGCGCTGAGGGGGCACAGGTTGTCTCAACTGACCAGGCCACGCTATGGGTCACCCGTATGGGGGTCAAGGGTTCTCAAGTTACAAACCGGCTTCACCGACGCAAACCCCACACTTTGACTCAATCAGGCCCGAAAACGCCTCTCCCGGGACAGGCTTGAGGTATGGACGTCGAACTCACCTTCTTGGGCGGTGCCGGCACCGTCACCGGCTCGAAGTACCTGCTGAGGTCCGCAACGAAGCAGGTTCTGGTCGACGCCGGAGTGTTCCAGGGCGAGAAGCAGTACCGCCTCCTGAACTGGGAGCCGTTCCCGGTGCCCCCGCGCGAACTCTCCACCGTGCTGATCACCCACGCTCACACCGACCATGTCGGCTATCTGCCCGCCCTGGTGCGCGACGGCTTCGCTGGTGAGGTACTGCTCACCGAGGCCACCGCCGAACTGGCCGCCATCGTGCTGCGGGACGCGGCGTTCCTGGCCGAGCGGGACGCCGCCCACGCCGCTGAGGGTGGGTACTCCAAGCATCAGCCGCCCCTGCCGCTGTTCACCATCGAGGACGTGGAGCGAGCGCTGCGACTGTTCCGAGTGGTCGATTTCGACACCGACTACGACCTGGACGACGGCTGGAGCGCCCGCTGGACCCGTGCCGGGCACATCCTCGGCTCGGCCAGCATCCGGGTGCAGACCCCGTCCGCCTCCGTGCTGTTCTCCGGCGACCTGGGACGCACCACACACCCCGTCCTGCGCGCCCGGGAAACCCCGCCGGGCGCTGACGTGGTGCTGTTGGAGTCCACCTACGGCGACCGCGAACATTTCGAACCCGAGGGCGCTGCCCACGAGCCCCTGGCCGACTTGATCCGGCGCACCGCCCGCCGCGGCGGCACCGTACTGGTGCCGGCGTTCGCGGTAGATCGCACCGAGGTGGTGCTGAAGACCCTCACCGAGCTGATGCACGCCGGACGCATCCCCACCCTTCCGGTCTACGTGAACTCGCCGATGGCGCTGGCCGCGCTGCGCGTCTATCGCGACCCACGCTTCGCCGACGAACTGCGTCCGGATCTCGACGCCGGCAGCTTCGTCGACCTGCCACACCTGCACGAGGTGCGCAGCACGGAGGATTCGATCAAGCTCAACAACCCGAAGGTGCCCTCGATCATCATCTCCTCCTCCGGGATGGCGACCGGGGGTCGGGTCCTCCATCACTTGGAACACCTGCTGCCCCAGGATCGCAACGCGGTGGTGCTCACCGGCTATCAGGCCGTCGGCACCCGCGGACGGGCGCTGGCCGACGGCGCCCAGCACCTGAAGATGCACGGACGCCAGGTGCCGGTCCGCGCCGAGATTCTCATCGACGAGGAGTTCAGCGTGCACGCCGACGCCTCAGAGCTCGTCGACTGGCTCGATGCCCTCTCCCCGGCACCGCGGCAGGTCTACTGCGTCCATGGGGATCCGGATTCGGCCACCGCCTTGGCGCGGACGCTGTCCGCGCGCGGACGCAATGCCGAGGTCGCGACCTACGGACTCCGCGTCAGTCTCGGTTGAGGGCCTGTCGAGAGGTCATCGTCCGGTAGTCGTCCCGGCTGATCAGCAGGGGGTTCGGCCCCCGCTCAGCCAGCCAGTCCGCCACCGCTGCCGGCCAGGTCATCGGCACCGGCTGGAAGAGTTCGGTGATCATCACCGGCAACATCCATTCGCCGGTCTCGACCTGCTGCGCCGGACCGACGACCAGAGCGCGTCCGGTGAGTCCTGCCGAGGTCAGGAAGAGGACCTCGTCGAGCTGGCCCAACTCCGGTGGTTCGAGGTCGACGGTGAGCCCGACGGCCACCTCGCCGGCTTCGGCGAGCACCTTGCCCAGCGTC
Source organism: Propionibacteriales bacterium (assembly GCA_021286985.1). Classification (GTDB taxonomy): domain Bacteria; phylum Actinomycetota; class Actinomycetes; order Propionibacteriales; family Propionibacteriaceae; genus Propionicimonas. The sequence continues at coordinate 7,257 of JAJTBJ010000051.1, forward strand.
TCGGGATCATCAGGCCCCAGTCGGACGGCCCAGCGCGAGTTGGGGCTGGTCTGCGACCGGATCGCTCGGATCACCTCGATGGCGTCCAGGTCGTGCGATTGACGCCAGCGCACCAGCACCCGGCGCAGATTGGCGCGGGTCTTGGAGTCGGCGCCCGTGCGCTGCAAGTACCAGGTGAGAGCGTCGCCGGCGTAGTCGATCACCGCGATCGGCCGCGACGTCCGAATCCGGTCCAGGGCGTCGCGCAGGCCGAAGCCGCGATGGATGAGGATCGCCAACACCGCCGAGGGTGCCCGGTTCACGCCCATGTGACAGTGGACGAGCACCTTGTGTTTCGGGTCTGTCGCGAGCACGTCGTCCACCCATTCGATGAGCGAGGTGAACCACTCTGCAGGGATCACCTGGCCGGCATCGTCGACGTCGTGATGCAGGTAGGTCACTTCAGGCGCCCAGGTCTGCACCAGCACCTCATCGCTCCACTCCGACCGCAGGTCGACGATGTGGGTGATGCCGGCCGCGATCAGCTCATCGAGCTGGGTACGCGCGGTAGCGAAGTGCGGCGACAGGTCACCGCCCACCGCGATGCGCTCGGTGACGAAGACCGCGTTGGCAGCGGTGAGTTCAGGCAACGTCGCCGTCGCTGTCTGGGGATCGCCTGGCACCCCTCAATGATGCCCTGTCCGGGGCCGTCGGTGGCAGCACCCGCCACAATTCAGGACGGCCGGGCGCGCCGGTCCACGAATCAGCGCTGATTACATTTCCTCATTTCATAAATGACTAATGCTTCCCACGACGACAATCCGACCTCGGTCGCTCGAAATGGGGACCGTCGACACGACCCGGCACGGAGCATTCTTTTCGAATACAGCCGTCCACCAACGATCACCGATCGGGTCGCACCGATGCCCCGCCGATGAGTGCAACCAAACCCTCCCCGCACCGGCATCCAGCGGCTAGCCTGAAGGCGAGAACGCAACGATCAGCGTTCACCGCACACCAAGGAGCAGTGTCATGGCAGCGAAATTCGAGCTCTACAAGGACGCCAAAGGCGAGTACCGCTGGCGGTTGAAGGCTTCTAACGGTCAGACCATCGCCACCGGCGGCGAGGGTTACAGCAGCGCGAGCAGCGCCAAGGCCGGCATCGATTCGGTCAAGCGCAACGCCGCAGACGCCGAGATCGTCGAGGTCTGAACACTCACACCACCGCGAAGGTCGGGGCGTCTGGGCGCCCCGACCTTCGTCGTCCTCAGCGCTATTCCACAGCTTCGCTACGTGGTATTGCTCACTTCCTCCCCCGTTCTCAGGGCCCCTTTCGCGGTAGTATTGGCGTTGTTCTTGGGGAGGTGCCGACTACGGGACCAGGTCACGTAAACCGGGGGGTAAGCGAGACCAGGACCGACCAAGCCAAGAGCACTGGAGAGTGAGAGGCCATCGCCGGGGGGCATGGTGGCACCAACTCAGCCGCCGAGCGGTGAGCTCTCCACAGACAGTGCCGCAGGGCAGCCATGGCCCTGCTCAGACACCTGGGCGACCAGCCGAGTGAAAGCTCGACTGGTCGCCCACAGTCTTTTCGGCACCTAAGCTCGTGGCGTGGCCACTCCCGAGTTCATCCGCGAACTGCGCAGCGTGATCGGCACCCGTCCACTGTGGCTGACCGGTGCGACCGCGGTGGTGATCAGAGAGTCCGCCCGAGGCACCGAAGTTCTCCTGGTTCGTCGCGCCGACAACGGCGAATGGGCTCCGGTGTCGGGCATCGTCGACCCGGGCGAACACCCGGCCACCACCGCCATCCGCGAAGTCGCCGAGGAGGCCGGCGTCGATGCGGCGGTCGAGCGATTGGCGTGGGTGACGGTGACCGAAATGGTGACCTACGCCAATGGCGACCAAACCCGCTATCTGGATCACGTTTTCCGTTGTCGCTGGACCGGCGGAGACCCCTACCCTGCCGATGGCGAAGCCACCGAGGCGGCGTTCTTCCCACTGAGTCAACTGCCCCCATTGCGCGCTGACTACGCCGAACGTGTGGAGGCTGGACTCAGCAGTTCACCGGAGACCCGGCTGGACTGACTGCCACGGCCCCTACCCGGCGCGGCAGAAATGCGCGACTATCACCCAAATGGGTGACTAAACCCCGCCTTTCGCCCGAAAGTAGTCGGCATAGGGATTTCCTCACGAATCACCTCCTACCCCCTTCTGAAGGTCTAACATCGAAGCACTGATGCTAGGAGGGGGACATGCGGTCATACGCCGAATTGCATGTACACATCGAGGGCGCACTCGAGCCAGAGTTGGCTTTTGCTCTCGCCAAAAAGAACAACATCGAGCTGCCGTTCGCCGACGCTGACGAGCTCACCAAGAAGCTCCGCTTCACCCAGCTCCAGGACTACCTGGATCTGTACTACGCCAACATGGCGGTCCTGCAGACGGAAGAGGACTTCGCCCAACTCACCAACGCCTACCTGGCCAAGGCCAAAGCAGCGGGAGTCACTCGGGCCGAGGTCTCCTGCGATCTGGCCGCTCATCTCTCCCGTGGGATTCCCGCAGAAGTGGTCCTCGGGGGCATCTCCGGAGCGCTGGCCAAGGCCGAAGAGGCCTACGGCATCAGCACCGGTCTGATTCTCAACTTCGGTCAGCACCTGAGCGTCGAGGAGGCCGAGGCCGCCTACGACCAGGCGAAGGCCACCGGCACCGAGCTGATCGCGGTCGGGGTCTGTCTGACCAAGGCGGATGCGTCGGCGCAGCCCTTCGTCGGATTGTTCGGCAAGGCCCGCGGGGACGGTCTGCACACCGTTGCCCACGTCGGCGGTGAAGCCGGCCTCGACGCGGTCTGGGACTGCCTGCACGCGCTGAAGGTCGGACGCATCGGCTCCTGCGGAGTCGAGGATCGCGACCTGATGTACTACCTGGCCGACTACAGCATTCCGCTGACCTACTGCCCGCTGGCCAACGCCGCCATCCATCCCGACCAGCACTCGGTGCATCCGCTGCCGTTGCTGTTGGAGGAAGGTGTGGTGGTCACCATCAACTCCGAGTCGCCGGCCTACTTCGGCGGCTACCTGGACGCGAACGTGGCCGCGGTCACCCAGCAGTTCGACTTGACCGACGAGCAGCTCGATCAACTCGCCCGCAACAGCTTCGCCGGCGCCTTCATCGCCGAGACGAAGAAGGCTCAGCTGGCCGGCTTGGTACCGGCCTGATTGGACGTCAGATCGCCCGCGGTTGACCGCCCGCGGGCGATCTGGCTTGCCCGGATACCGCTGACGACGCCCAGTAGTACCTAGGTGGGATTTGTCCGTTTCGCCGCGGCCCGCAACGCAGCGGGGGCACAATCGGATCCATGGCCCGATTCACTGGAAGCTCGCACTTCGAGTGTCCTGTGTGCCACCGGCGGCATGAGAATGTGGCGAAACTTCTCGGCCCTCGTGCTCCGGACGACTGGGCGATGGCCCGTCCTGGGGAGCGCCTGGAGGCCGAACTCACCCCTGACATCTGCATCCTTCCGATCAACGGAATCACCCGGCACTTCATTCGCGGCCACCTGCAGCTTCCGGTCGACGAGCAGGAGTTCGGCCCCTTCGTCTGGTCGGTCTGGGTCGAGCTGGACGAACTGTCGATGGCCGAAGTGGCCCGGGTCTGGAACGACCCCAACAGGGCAGCAGTTCCACCACTTCAGGGTCGACTGGCCAACGAGTTGCCCTACGAACAGCCCACTCGGGGCTTGCCAGTGAGCGTCCACACCCGCGATCTTGGTCAGGTGCCACTCTTGATGCTCTCGCCCGGAACCCACCACTCCATCGCCGCCGAACAGCGCGATGGGATCGCCGTCCACCGTGCCGCCGAACTGGCCGGGCGGGTCGGACTGCAGTGAGCGACTTCTTTCAACTCTTTCAGCCCGGCCTGCGTCACCAGCAGGAGCAGCGCGACCTGGACAAGATCCTGGTCGTCGAGGAGGACGCCGGCGGCACCGGCCCCAAGCCGCTCGACCTCGACTCCGGCACCGTCACGCTGCGGCGGCCCGCAGTGGCGTCGACCGATGGCGACCCCGAAGCCCCCGCGCCCGATGACAAGGACTGGACCTGGGTGCTGGAGCGGCCCTGCCCCGAGTGCGGCTATGACGCCGGCAATGTTCAGACCACCGACCTTCCCCGGCTGGTCGCCGAGGCCACCGCGCCGTGGTCGGAGGTGCTGGCACGACCGGACGTACGCGTCCGCCCGGCCCCGGCGGTGTGGTCGCCGCTGGAGTACGCCTGCCACGTGCGCGATGTGTTACTGATCTTCGCCGAGCGTGCGGTGCTGATCCGCACCAGCGACAATCCCGCCTTCGCCAATTGGGATCAGGACGCCACCGCCCTGGCCGAGCGCTACTGGGAAGCCGATCCCGCGGAGGTCGCCGACCAACTGACCACCGCCGCCACCGTCAACGCCGCCGCGTGGGCCAATGCCTCAGCCACCGACTGGCAGCGCCCGGGACGGCGAAGCAACGGCTCGGAGTTCCTGCACGACCTGGTCCACCACCTGCACGACGTCGGCGCCTGAGCGTCGACCACTGCGCGTCGACCACTGACCGTCGACCACTGCGCGTCGACGCGAGTTAGCTGGTCAGTTCGGGAGTCGTGGCCTTCGCCGGAGCGAACGCGTCCAGGGCCTCGGTGGTGAGCCGTCGTCCGAGCGCGATCATCTCCTCGGCGCGGTGGAAGTCCATCGCCTTGGCTGCGTCACCCGGCACCGTGACCAGGACGTCCGGGGTGAGCGCGGCCAGCCGGAAGCGGGTGATCATCGCCGCCATCGCATCCAGGCTCATCATGCTCACATCGGCGATGCCCAGGCCGGCCGGCGGCGGCTCCCACGCCGGGCCCTGCGGCTCGGCGTCCTCGCCCTTGCCGAAGCGGGCCATGATCGAGGCCACCACGTCGGTGCTCCACAGCTCGCCGGCGCCCTTGAGGAAGTGGTCGAGCCATTCGGCCGAAGGCCGGGGCGCGGCCGACTGCTTGGTCGGCGACAGGATCTCGGAGTGCTCCTTGGCCCCGGACAAGCTGATCGCCATGGTGAAGTCGGCATCGCTGCCAATCACCGGCTCCATCGGCACGGGGTTCAGCACCCCGCCGTCGACCAGCAGCCGTCCGTTGACCATGATCGGAGTGATCAGCGCCGGAATGCCCACCGACGCGCGAATGGCGACGGTCAGCGGCCCGGAGGTGAACCAGACCTCTCGCCGAGCGCCCAGATCGGTGGCGACGGCCGTGTACGGAATGGGCAGGTCCTCGATCTGCACCCCGCCGAGGATCTCGTCGACGCGTCCGAGCACCCGATCCAGCTTGAGTAGGCCGGGGCCGTTGATGACCGGGTCGAGGAGCCGCCGCACGTCCCGGGCGGTGAGTCCGACCACCCAGTCGGTGTACTCCTCCAGCTTCCCGGCCGCGTGCAAGCCGGCGACAACCGCACCCATCGAACTGCCGGCGATCGTGGTCACCTCGTAGCCACGTTCCGACAGCACCTGCAGGGCCCCGATGTGGGCATACCCGCGGGCTCCTCCCGAGCCCAGCACCAGCGCAACTCTGTTCACGTGGTCAATACTGCCTCGCGACGAACGGCGGCGGGTATCGTGGCGCGCATGAGTCAGCCACCGGTGGCCGCCGCCTGCTATCGCCATCCGGATCGTCCCACCTACATCGCCTGCCAGCGGTGCGGACGTCCGATCTGCGGGGATTGCATGATCAGCGCCGCCGTCGGATTCCAGTGCCCCGACTGCGTCCGCGAGGGTGCGCGCCAGACCCGGCAGAACGAACTTCCGTTCGGCGGTCTCCGAGTGGCCAACAGCGCGATCACCTCGATCACCCTGATCGCGATCAATGCCGCGGTCTGGGTCTTGATCCTGCTCACCGGCGGCCAGGGCAGCAGGTGGGTGCAGACTCTCGCCCTCACCGGTCAGGGGTACTGCGGCTCGGCCAGCGACCCGAACTCCTACTACCCGCGCGTCTCCAGCGCCGCCGCCTGCGTGACGTCGGCCGACGGCGTCTGGATCCCCGGCGCCCTGGACGGCGGCTGGTGGCAGGTGGTCACCAGCGGGTTCACCCACGTCCAGCCGATTCATATCGGGCTGAACATGCTGGCCTTGTGGTTCATCGGTCCATCGCTGGAACGCATCCTCGGCCGCACCCGGTTCCTGGCGATCTACCTGCTCTCGCTGCTGGCCGGCTCGGCTGCCGTGCTGTGGTTGTCCCCCGGAGCGCAGTCGACGCTCGGCGCGTCGGGAGCCATCTTCGGCCTGATCGGCGCATTGCTGGTGCTCACCATCCGCACCAAGGGCGACCTGCGCAATGTGCTGGTCTGGCTGGGCATCAACCTGGTGGCAACCTTCTACATCTCCGGCATCTCGTGGCAGGCCCACCTCGGCGGCCTGGTCGGCGGCCTGATCGCCTCGGCGATCATCATGTTCGCGCCCCGTCAGAACCGGACGGCCCACCAGGTCGCCGGGCTGGTCGCTCTCGGGCTGGCGATCGCGGTGGCGCTAGTGGTGCGCGCCTTCGTCGGCTGATCGTTCCGCCCTGGTAGCGATCAGGCTGGTAGTGATCACCACTGCCAAGATGGCCACGATCACGCCAAGTGAGGCCAGGGTGGGCACGGTCGGCACCCACGTCCAGATGCCGTGCGCCCAGTGCAACACCAGCTTGACGCCGATGAACGCCAGGATTGCCGCCAGCCCATAGCCCAGGTGCACCAGCGCCCCCAGCGCCCCGGCAAGGACGAAGTACAGCGCCCGCAAGCCCAGCAGGGCGAAGGCGTTGGTGGCGAACACCAGGAACGGGTCGCCGGTGATGCCGTAGACCGCCGGCACCGAGTCGACGGCGAACACCACGTCGGTGCCCAGGATGGCCACCGTGGCCAGAGCCAGCGGGGTGATCGCCCGGCGTCCGTCGGCGACCACGCTCATTCGGGTGCCGCGGTAGTCGTCGGTGACCGGGAAGAAGCGTCGCACCAGCTTCACCAGCCGCAACTGGCCCGGGTCGATGTGGTGATCACCAGGGGTGGCGGCGTCGCGGTAGACCTTCACCGCAGTGGCCAGCAGGATCGCGCCGAACAACAGGAACGTCCAGGAGAAGTTGGCCAGCATGGCCGCCCCGAGCGCGATGAACACCCCGCGCAGCACCAGCGCGCCGGCCACGCCGATCAACAGCACCCGCTGCTGCAGCTCTTTGGGCACGGCGAAGGCGCTGAGCAGCAGCATGAACACGAACAGGTTGTCGACGCTCAGCGACTTCTCCACCAGGTAGCCGGCGTAATACTCCAGGCCGATCTGCGAGCCGTGGGCCCACCAGACCCAACCGCCGAAAGCCAGCGGCAACGCGATGTAGAACGCCGACCAGCCGATCGCCTCCTTCAGCGAGACCTCATGCGGCTTGCGGGTGATCACGAAGTCGAGGGCAAACAGCACCAACACGACGGCGATGCTGATGGCCCACAGGACGGGGGTTCCGATGCCCAAAGCGGTGTTCATGTCGAGTCCTCTCACAGTGATCTGCTGTGAGGTCTCCTTCACCGCTCAGCGGTGCGTTCGCGAGAACCCGCAGATTCGTATTGACCGCGAAACGGCTTGGGAAGTACTCCCCTCTGCCGACGAGGGTAGCGGCGGAGCATTGGGCCCACCAAGCCGGCTACCGCGAATTGCGCACCTGCCCTGCAACC
>JAJTBJ010000052.1 GCA_021286985.1 Propionibacteriales bacterium
CGGCGTCGACGGCCATGCTGCGGAACTTCAAGCACTCGAACAGTTCGCCCTTGAGGCCGACGCGGGTCTGCTTGAACAGCACCGGGCCGCCGTCCTCCAGCTTGATCGCCAAGGCGACGATCGCCATCACCGGCGCGCTGAGCAGCAGCAGCAACGCGGCACCGGCGGAGTCGAACGCCCGCTTGATCCAGCGAACCGAGGCCAGGGCCTGGGGACGCTCCACGTCCACCAGCGGCAAACCGGCCACCGGACGAACTTCGAGGCGCTGCGCGCTGGTGTCGGTGATCGCCGGCACGACGATCATCTGGATGTCGTGTTCTTCCAGCTGCCAAGACATCCGACGGAACTCTGCCGGTGAGGCGAAGGAGCCGTCGGCGAAGATCACCGCTGCGGCATTGCGCTCTTCGATGACGTCCACGGTCTCGCTCAGTCGGCCGAGCACCGGCAGGCCGGCGGGGGTGTAGGCCACCCGGTCGCTGGTGATCGCGCCGATCACCTTGTAGCCCAGCCACGACTCGCGGCGCAGCACCTTGGCGATGGCGTCGACGTGCCCGCTGTCGCCGGCGACGACCACCGGAGTGGACAGCGCGCCGCGGGAATGGATCGCGCCCATCACCTTGCGGCGCAGCCAGCGAACCAGGAGCAGGTTGATGGTGCCGAAGACGAACATCAGCACGAACACCGAGCGCGGGAAGTCGAACTTCAACAGATAGCTGATGATGCCGACCGCGCCGGCGGTGGCGGCGGTGGCCATGATCACGCGCTTGTATTCGGTGACCCCGGCTCGCAGGTGGCGCAAGGCGTCAGCGCTGAACAGCTTCAGCATGATCAGCCAGCCGGCCACGATGATCAGGCCGGTGTTGCGCATGATCTGCTCGGAGTCGGGCTGGCCGGCGAACGGCAGCAGGCCACGAGTGAACACCGACAGCAGCAGCGTGAAGACGATGACCAAGGTGTCACCGAGATAAAGAGCGGTCAGTTGCACGCGCTTTGACAGCAGCGGAACTGGAAGACGTGACTTGGCCGCGGCCGCAGCGACCGCATCCAAGTGCCCCGAAATAGTGGTCATGATCCCCCCGGCTCAGACCTGTCCTCAGCCAAACCCCCCGAATGGCTGAAGTGTCACCTTGCCCCCCGGCCGGGTGACACCGCGACTAGTGTGGCGTGAATCTCGTACCCGGTGCAAGCCAGTGCGCAGTAATCCGTAGCCCGGGAATACCTCTCGCGGGGATGGCCGCAGTTGATCGCGACGACCATAATGGAGCCAGAGTCTGCGATACACGCCCGCCTTCCCGGGGGGAGCGGGGGTATCAACGGCCCGGCCGACGCCATTCGGTAGTTGTCTCAGGTCATGGGATAGGCGCAGTCACTGCGTCCCTGAGCGCTCCCGATCGGGGGGCGTCACGATGGCCGGGCAGGGGACTCGAACGTGAAGGGGCACCCAGCCGGGTGCCCCTTCGACCGTTTCGATCAGGCGCGGGCGGCGCGATGCAGCGCCGACGCCAGCCCGGCGAACGCAGTCGAGGCTGACAACCGCTCGGTGCGGTAGCGGTGCCCGGCCGCTCCGAGTGCCTGGCAGCGCTGCGGGTCGGCGGCCAGCGCCTCCGCTGCGGCCAGGAGGGCGTCCGGATCGTCCGGATCTACCCGGACGCCGCCGCCGGAGGCCTCAATCTCGCTCGCGGTGACGCTGCCGGCATCGACGGCGGCCAGCACCGGAAGACCGGTGTCGAAATAGGACGTGAGCTTGCTGGGCACCGACATCTCGGTCATTCCCGGCAATTCGTTCACCAACAGGATGTCGGCGCTGTGCAGAGTGGCGGCGAAGCCGTCATCAGGGAGCGGGTCGATGAACTGCAGGTGGGAGTTGGCCCCCATCGCCTGCAGGGCTTTGCGTTGGTTGCCGTCGCCGAGCAGGACGAACCGCACTCGGCTGCCGCGCGCCGCGGCCAAAGCCGAGGCCCGGACCACACTGCCGAGATTCTGCTTGGCCCCCATGTTGCCGGCGTGCAGGACCACCACATCGTCGGGGCCCCAGCCGTGACGCTCCCGGACGGCGGAGGTTGCGGTGGTCACCGGCTGGCCCAGGTGGGTCCAGTTGCGCACCACATCCACCCGGCTCGCCTCGACCCCCAGCTGGGCGGTGACGTAGGCGGCGAACCGGTCGTGGATCACCACCACCCGGGTGGCATGCCGCAACGTCCAGGACTCGATGGCACGGATGATCCCCGCCGCTTTGGCGGCCAGCCCGGTCTCGGCAGCGCTGAGGGTGTAGATGTCCTGTACCCACACCACCATTGCCCGGCGGGTCAGTCGTGCCCGCAGCACCACCAGCGCGGTGCTCAGGAGGGCCGGCGTGATCGCCACGGTCACCTCGGGCTTGGTCCACGGCACCACGCACGCACGAAGACCGAAGACGAGCTCCATCGCCGAGCGGGCGATCAACGAGCCGTGGCGGGGCACCGGATGGCGCAGCCGCCACACGGGCACCCCGTTGAGCAGTTCCCGGCGCTGGAAGCCGGCGTAGCCGTCGGCGATCCGCCACCACGGGTAATGCGGGTAGCCGGTGATCACGCTCACTAGTTCGCCGCTGGCGCGCAGACCTTCGGCCGCGCCCGCGGTGTAGGGGGCGATGCCGGTCGGTTCGGGGGCGTAGTTGATCCCGATGATGGTGATGCGCACGACTAGTTGTTGCGTCGGGGCGCTTCTCGAAGGCCGGTGATCAGATCGGCCAGCAGGCTGATCGCCGGATCGATCGCGGCGAAGGTGGCCGGGAATTGGCGGCGCGGCGCATTCACCGGGTCGATCACGTCGTCGTCGTCCTGGGCGCCACTGGACAGGCCGCGGTTGCGGCTGGCCAGCTTGGCCAGCGCTTCCAGCGGCCCTTCGCTGGACAACCGGATCTCCCCGACCGGGTCGAGCTGGATCAGCCGGACGAACTGGCGCAAGGTGAAGGTGACGTGGCGTCGCTCAGGAGCCAACCGAGCGACCAGGCGACGCTGGTCGCGCGAGGCGGTCAGGATCAAGCCGGCGTCCAACACGCGCTCGGCGGTGAGTTGGGAGGCGACGAAGCCGCTGGAGTCGATCCCGCGGCTGCGCAGTTCGACCGCCACCTCCGGATGGATCCGGGAGCCGGCGACGGCATAGGTGCCGGCCGAGGAGACCGGCATGCCGACCGCGGCAGTACCGGCCAGCCGGTTGGCGAGGGTGAGCTCCATGAACGGCGAGCGGGCGATATTGCCCGTGCACACGAACAGGATTCCGGAACTTTTTCCCATCGCTCAGCCCTTCTTGATCGCCGACAGGATCGCCGCGGCGAGCTTCTTGTAACCGTCGGCATTGGGGGTGAGCCCGTCGGCGGTGAACCACTCCGGGTGGCCTTCGAGCGGGTTGCCCACCGCGACGTACCGGACGCCGTTGGCCTGCGCTGCTGCCTTGACCTCGGCCGCGGCCTGCTTGAGGGCGTCGGGGTAGACCGTGGCCTGCCCCAATGGCGAGAGCACGATGATCTGCGCGTTCGGCAGGCCCTTCTTCAGGTTGGCGAACAGGGCGTTCGCCGCCGTGCTCACCGAGTTGGTGCCGTCGTTCACACCGCCGGAGATGACCACGACGTCGGGCTTCTCGGCGATCGCGGCGTCCGCCATCTCCGCGAAGGTCGGGCAGTAGCTGAGTCCGCAGCCCTTGGCGTCGGAGGAGGTGACGTAGCCGGTCCCACCTCGGCCCAGGTTCACTTCGCTCCAGCCCATTCCCGAACTGACCAGGGTCGTCCACTTGGTGCCGCCGCCGCCGACACCGGAAACCATCGAGTCGCCGATGAAGACGGCCTTCGGCGTCGCCGGCGTGGCCGGCGCGCTGGCCGGCGCGGAGATCTGCGGGGTGCTGATGCTGCCGGGCTTCGTCTCCTGAGCGTTGGTCAGGCCGACCGCGGTCAGGGCCACCGCGACGGTGGCGACGATGGCAGCAGCCGCCTTGATCACCGGACGCCAGCCCTGCGGCAGCAGGTCAGCCAGGCGGGTCTGCCGATTGCGGTCGGAGTAGGCGTAGGCATACGGCCGCGACGCGTCCTCCTTGGCCAGGTTGAGTACGGTGCCACGGATCGGCACGTCGGCCACGGCCAGAGCGCCCATGGACTGGCGCAACTCGCTGGTGCGCACCTTTCCACCGCCGACGACCATGACCACGCCGTCGAACATGCGCCCGATGATCGCCGCATCGGTCACCGCCGTGAGCGGTGGGGTGTCGATGATGGTGATGTCGAAGCGGGAAGCGATCATCCGCAGCGCTTCCTGACCACGGCTGGAGCCGAGCAGTTCGCTCGCGTTCGGCGGGATCGTGCCCACGAGAATCACCTGGAGATCGTCGGGGCCCCAACTCTGGACGGTGTCCTCGATCTGGCACTGGCCCACGACGATGTCGCTCAGGCCCGGTCCGCCGGTCAGGTCCAGCAGACCCTCCAGGCGCGGACGCCGGAGATCGGCCTCGACCAGACAGGTGGACAAGCCCTCGGCGGCGAAGGCGGCGGCGATGTTGGCCGCCGTGGTGCTCTTGCCCTCGCCGCTGACCGAGGAAGTGATCACGAAGGTCTGGTTGACCTCGCCGGGCAGGAACTTCAACGCGGTGCGGACGTGGCGGATCGCCTCTGCGCGCAGCGACAGTGGCAAGGCGGTGACCGCGATCGGATGCCGGGAGACCCGACGATCCCGCGGCACCGAGGCCAGCACCACCGAGCCGGTCAGCGCCTCGACCTGCTCGGAGGAGTCGACGCGCGCCACCACCAGCTCGACGACCACCAGGTAGGCGATGGCCAAGACCAGGCCGGCCAGCAGGCCGAGTACGGCGTAGAGCGGCACGATCGGCGACGACGGCTTGTTCGGAACTCCGGCAGCCTCGATCAGCTCGGCCCGGACCGGCGCGCCTTTGACGTCATTCACCGTTGGGGTCAGGCTGGCCACCGCCGAGGACAACTGGTTGGCCACCGCGTTGGCCAAGGCGGCGGCCTTGGCCGGATCACGGTCGGTGACTTTGATGGAGATCACCGAGGTGTTCAGCGGCACGTCGACTTCGACGTTCTTCCGCATGTCGTCGAGGGTGATGGTGAGGCCGAACTGCTTGATCACCGGGCCGAGAACGATCTCCTTGGTGACCACGGCGGCGAAGTTGCGCGCTTGATCCTGGGAGAAGGTCGAGCCTTGGGCCAGGTCTCCGGTGGACTGGCCGCTGGTCACGGTGACGAAGACATCGGCCGAGGCGGTGTACTTCGGGGCCTGCACTGCGGAGATGATCAACGCGATGCTGGTGCCTAGTAGCCCCATCAGGACGATGAGCAACCATCGCCCCCGAAGCATTCGAAGGACTTCTTGGCTCCCCATCAAATCCCCCTTTGCCGGAACCTAGCGCCCAAGAATAGCGGCTTCGCGCTAATCTGGCGGCGGCTGTGAGCCATCGGTTGGGGGGAGGCCGGAGTTGTCACAGGGAGCCGTCGCCCCTGGCGCCGAAGACACCTGGAGCGCGGGTGCTCGTTTGGTGGCCGTGTCGGCATCCATCGCCGTCCTCGCCATCGCCGTCCCGGTGGGTGTGGTGTTCGAAGTGCCCGACTCCGGACGCAGCCAGGCCTGGCCGCTCACGTTGCTGATCGCGGTCTGGGGTGGAGTGCGGCTCTCGGTGATGTGGGCCAAGGGCGAAGCCAAGCTGTTCGACTTCTTCTTCTGGCTGTACACCTACCTGTTCATGGGGGTGGCGGCCACCGTCCAGCTCCGAGCCAACGACATTCCGTACACCACTCCGGGAATGAGTGCCAGCCTCGACCTGCCCACCGCCTGGGTGGTGCTGCTCGGAGTGGCCTGCTACGAGGCGGCCCGCGGGCTCTGGTTGCTGGCGCGGCGACGTTCGACCCAGCGCGACCTGCAACAGGTGGCGGTCAGCCCCGGCCGGACGGTGCTGCTCTATCTGGCCGGACTCGGGCTGTCGGCCTACTACGTCAGCAAGGTCGGCCTGGGGTTGGCCGTCGCCAACCGCTACGCCGCCGATGCGATGCTCAGCCAGATCTGGCCCGAGCCGTCCACCCGCGCCATCTTCACCGCCATTGCGGTGTACCCGATCCTGGTTGCGGTCGGGGCGGTCATTCAGGTGCGACGGGCCACCCCTGTGGGCGACGCCGTTCGTCCGGTGTTGTGGGTGATGGCCGCGGTCGGGATCGCGGTCCTGGGCGTCGTCGCCAGCCCGGTGTCCTCTGCCCGCTACACCTTCGGCACGGTGGCGTTCGCGATCCTGGTCTACCTCGGCGTCACCAGAACCAGGTTTCGGACCCGCCTCGCCACCGGCGGGATGATCGGCGCAATGCTGTTCGTCTTCCCGGTGCTGGACATCTTCCGGGGCGGTTCGACCGATCTCAGCCGCAAGGGCACTTTCTTCGCCGAATACTCCGGGAACCCCGACTACGACTCGTTCTGGCAGATCGCCAACGCACTGTCCTACAGCCTCAGCGACTCGATGGAGCCGTTCCGGCAGATCCTGGGCAGCCTGCTGTTCTGGGTGCCGCGGTCGCTCTGGCCGGACAAGCCCACCGACACCGGCGTGATGCTGGCCAACTACCGCGGGTATTCGTTCGGCAACCTGTCGGCACCGGTGTGGGCCGAGTTGCTGGTCAACGCCGGGGTGATTGCTGTCGGTGTCGGCTTCGTAGTGCTCGGGGTGGCCCTGGCCAGTCTGGATCGACGGATGGCACCGGCGCACGCGGCCGGGGGCTGGCGGGGATTGGTCGGCGCGATCCTGCCGGTCTACATGATGATTCTGATGCGCGGTTCACTGCTGCAGGCCACGGGCGCGTTGGTGGTGGCGCTGGCCTGCCTGTGGTGGGTCAGGAAGGCAGCGCCGCGCGGTAACGAGCTGCGAGCTGGTCCGCGATCACTGTCATCGTGAGCTCGGTACGGACGGCCTCGCGTCCGTTGCGACCGCAGCGATCGGCCACAGCCGGGTCGAGAAGCAGCTCCGAGATCGCGGTGACCAGGGCGGCGACGTCGGGCTCGCACACCCGTCCGGCGTCGTGACCGGCCACGAAATCGGCCAGGCCACACTGTGAGGTGATCACCACCGGGCGTCCGATGCTCATGGCTTCGAGCACAGACATCGGGTACGGCTCGGCCACGCTGGGCAGCACATAGACCGACGCCTGGGCCATCCGCGCCAGCGACTCCTCCGGCGACAGCGCACCCTCCCAGGCGACATCGGCAGCACTGGCCTGGATCGCGGCCTGCACGGCGGCGCCCTCACCCTCATCAGGCCCCACCAGTCGGAACCGGACGTCGGGGAATCGGGCGGACAAAGAAGAAGCTGCCTGCACGAACTCCACCGGGCGCTTGCGTGGCGCCAGGCGGGCCAGGTAGAGCACCTCCGCCGGGACGGGGGCCGCCGGCGCCTGCTCGGCTGCGGGCACCCCGTTGGCCAGATGGTGGAAGGTGAGATCGCCGGCGACCAGCCGCAACTGATCGCGTTCGTGATTGGTCAGGTAGAACACCGCCGCGGCGTCGCGCAGGATTCGCCGGGTCAGGGCAGCGTCCAGCGGGGCCGCCAAGGGGTTGCTGGACGGGTCGATCATTCCGTGGGTCTGGACGAAGTAGGGGACCCCGGCGCGGCGCACCGCAGCGGCGACCGGCAGTGTGACCAGATCGCGAGCCAGGTGCAGATGCACCACGTCGACCTGGTCGAGGTGATGGCGCACCCACCGGGTCAGCGCAGGGGCGCCCAGGCCGGCGAAGCCGGTGCCGGGCAGGATCGTCCGTGCCGGGAAGAGCCGGACGTCCACGCCGTCGACGGTGGTCGGCGGGGTGGCGTAGCCGCGGGTGGCCGCGGCCACCGTGACCTGGTGCCCGGCCTCGATCAAGGCACGGGCCTGATTGATCGCGACCCGGACCGGGCCGCCGTAGGCGCCGTCCGGGCTGATCAGGGTGACGACCGACAGGATCCGCATCAGGACGGGCTCTTACGCGTCGCCACCGGAGCGAGCACGATCTCGCCGTCGGCGACGTCCTTGAACACCAGGGCGGTCGCGCCGACGGTGGCGTTGTCGCCGATGGTGACGCCGCGCAGGATGGTGGCCCGGGTGGCCACCCAGGCGCCGTCACCGATCCGGATCGGGGCGTTGTCGAACTCGAAGGTGGCCGAGCGGTGGTCGTGGCTCCCGGTGCACAGGAAGACGTCCTGGGAAATACAGGTGTTGGCGCCGATGGTCACCGGTTCGAGATTGAGGATCCAGGTGCCTTCGCCGACCCAGCTGTGGGCGCCTACGGTCAGCTTCCACGGCCAGTGGATGCGTACTCGGTGACGAATCAGCACGCCGGGCCCGATAGTGGCACCGAAAGCCCGAAGAACTGACGCCCGCACCGACGGCGGGCACCACCAATGGTTGAGGAAGACCCCGGAGACGGTCAGCCAGGCGACCTGCTTGATCACCGAACCGCCCCGGGAGTACCCGGCACCGGTGAACCCTGCCAAGTCGAAGCGTGCTGCCATGGCAGTCATCCTAGGCGGGCCGGACGTCGGTGGCGGGGGAACCGCGCCCGCTGGGTGAGGTTACCCACCCGGGCATTACTGCGGTGCGGACACCCAGCCGACATGGCGGCCTATGTCAGAATCGAGGCGCTACCGAGCGCAGCGGCTCATGCCGGGAGAGGAACGCATGCGCGCCCTGTCCGGGCTGAACAGACTGATCGGCTTTGGCCTGTCGATGGCCGCCTTGGCCGCAGCGGCCCTAATCGCGATCCCATGGATGGTGCGGGCCAGCGGCCCGGAGGCCTTCGGCATGATCGTCCTCGGGCAGAACTTCGGCGCCATCGGCGCCATGGTGGTGGCGTACGGCTGGGGGATCTCAGGCCCGGCCGAGATCGCCCGCGGCACCACCGAATCGCGCCTGGAGGAGTTCTTGGCGTCGGTGAAGGTGCGGGTGTTCCTGCTCGGCCCGGTCGCGGTACTGACCGCGGTCGTGGCGATCTTGTTCTCGAACAATCGGCCCGATCTGGCCGCAGTCGGGGCGGTGGTCGCGGTGCTGCCGGGACTCACCTCGAACTGGGTGTTCATCGGCCTGGGGCGTCCGTTCGTGTTGATGCTCACCGAAACCCTTCCCCGAGTCGCCTTCACCGTGGTGGGCATCGTGGCGATGGAGACCGGATCGGACGCCCTGATCGGCCTGCTCTGGCAGGGGGTGGGGCTCGTGGTGGCCTTCATCGCGTCGGGGTGGTGGACCCTGCGCGCCTTCGGCCATCACGCCGTCCGGCTGCCGGCGATGAAGCCGCTGGGCTTCCTGCTGCGCGAGTATCGGCACGGGGTGGCGTCCAATGTGGGTGGCTCCTTGTTCGTGGCGCTGCCGCTGGTGCTGGTCACCGTGATCGCCCCTGCTGCGCAACCGGTGTTCGCCCTGGTCGACAAGCTCGAGCGCCAGGCGCTGGTGGCCATGGTCCCGGTGGTGTCGGTGCTGCAGGGCTGGGTGCCTCGCGCGGCCGATCCGGCCGTACGGGTACGCAAGGTGGTCATCGGCACCGCGGCGGGCTCGGTGCTGATCGCGCTGGTGGCCGGGCTGTGGGGCGAATGGCCCTTGCACGTGCTCGGCAACGGGCAGCTGACCCCATCGGCCGATGTGGTGGCGCTGATGGGCGTGGTGTTGGGGTTGTCGTTCTACGTGATCGCTCTGGCCCACACGGTGCTGGCCACGTACCGGCAGATGCGCGCGTTGGCGATGTCGACCCTGATCGGCACCGTGGTGATGGTCCCGCTGGTGGCGGTGGGCGCCTACTACCTGGGGGCGGCCGGTGCACTGGCCGGGATCGCCGGCGGTCTGCTGGTGCGGATGAGCATCAAGCTGGTGGTGACGTCCCGCTGTCTGCAAGGGCCGCCACCGGCGCTCGATGCGGTGTTGCCCAGCGAAGAGATCGTCTGAGCGGGCCCAAAACCGAAGCGGGCCCGGGAGTCAGAAGCCTAACTCCCGGGCTCGCCTATCCCCCGGCTAGCGGTCAACCACAGCGTGGTAGCTGAGGTCTTGCTGCGACGTGGTGTCGAAGCTGACCGCGTCTTTGGTGGTGACGGTGAGAACCGTCGCGCCGGACCTGGAGGCGGTTGCGGTGAAGTAACCGGGCTGCAGGTCATACGACTTGGTGTAGAGGCCCGCCGAGGCGGTGTAGGTGTAGGTGTTGCCACCGATGGTCACCGTCACATCTGCGGACTGCTTGAGCAGGGTGACGATCTGGACATTGTTCGACGGGCTGGTCGCGCCGACCCGGCTCATGGTGCCGGAGTAGGTGACCGCGGTGTCGGTCCGCTGGATCCGGTGCACGATCATCAGCTTCTCGGTGCTGACCGATGCCGAACCGCTCTGGAACTTGGTCACGAAGTACTTGTTCAGGTCCAGGAAGGCCCAACCGTGGTCGGCGGACGGAGCGAAGCTGGTCGACTCGGAGTAGTCGTTCCAGGTGGTCATCAGCGCCAGGTCGGCGTTCTGGCCAATCGCCCGGTTCCAGGTCGCAGCCAGCGTGTTGGTGTTGACGGCCTCGGTGTAGACCTTCTGGTTAGGACGGACGTCCTGTACGGCGACCGGCTCCATCCACAGCTTGCCCAGCGAGTGAGCCTTGGCAGACCAGTTGGTCCAGGTGGCTGCGGACTGGGGATCACGGATGCCCCAGTTGCCGAAGCCGATGCTGAGCGAGGCGTAGCTGGACATGTTGGAGGCGTCCAGGAACAGCGGCAGCAGCACCGCGTTGACGCCGTAGTTGCTCTTCAGCGTCTTGAGCATGTCGGAATACCACGAAGGGGTCTTGCCCTCGGTGTAGAAGGGCGAGATCACCACGGCACCGTTGCTGTCGCGGTAGACCGAGCTGTAGCCGGCCAGCGAGGCGATCGCCTGGGCGAAGGTGCTGGTGCTGACGCTGCCGAGGGAGGTCATGTCGGGCTGCAGCATCACCTTGAACTGCCCGTCGGCCGCAGCGGCGTTCAGGAGCTTGACGGTCAACTGCCAGTTACGGTCGGCGGTGTTGAAGCTGAGGATGTCGACGGCGAAGCCGTTGATACCGGCCTGCTTGGCCTGGCTGACCTCGGTCTTCATGTCGGCGAGCTGGTAGTCGCCGCTCAGCGGGCTCCGCGGCAACGGACGATCCCGCAGCAGCCCGCCAACGCTGGCGAACTTGCTGCTCTCGCCCGACGGCAGCAGGTACTGGGTGGCGTAGTAGTCGCTGGTCCCGTTCACGTTGTCCAGGGAGATCGGGTAGGGCGGGA
The DNA here is from genome assembly GCA_021286985.1 of Propionibacteriales bacterium. Classification (GTDB taxonomy): domain Bacteria; phylum Actinomycetota; class Actinomycetes; order Propionibacteriales; family Propionibacteriaceae; genus Propionicimonas. The sequence continues at coordinate 11,254 of JAJTBJ010000052.1, forward strand.
AGTAGTGGGCGAAGACCGGGTGACCGGACAGCGTGGAGCTGGTGACGACCGGGGCCGGCTTGGCCTGAGGCTCGGTGGCCGCGCTGGCTGCGCCGATGGTGTAGTCGATCCGTGCGCTCTTGGCCACGATCTTGGCGCCGTACTTGGTGCCGGTGCGGGTGATCCGCAGGCCGCTGCCCGCGGCCAGGTAGGAACTCGCGCTCGGAAGCAGGGAGATCGCCACGGTGCCGCTCTTCTTCAGCTTGGCCGTGCCGATCACCGGTCCGACCGCCGGACGGGACTTGTAGGTCACCTTGGCACCGGACCAACCACTGAGCACCGGACGCACAGTCAGCACGCCCTTGCTGGCGTGGCTGACGTTCTTGACGGTGACCGACAAGGTGGAGGCGGTGACTGCTTCGCCTGCGTCGAGGGCGATGCCGGGGAAGGCGAGGTACGCCGCGAAGCGCGTGCTCACCTTGAGGTTGTTCATTGAGCGGTGGCTGGTCTTGCGGTGTTTGGTGTCGGTGTAGGCGCCGGCTGTAGCGCCAACCTGACCGGTGCGCACAGTCACGTCGACTGCGGCACTTGGAGTGGCTGTGGGCAGCGCGCCCACGAGCGTGAGCGTCATAACTGCCAATACGGAGGCAACCGAGGTGAGGGCACGTCGGGTGCGCTGTCCGCCAAGCATGGGGGGCATGGCTTCCTGCCTTTGTGCGGTCGTACACGTTGTGTCATACGACCCGCGAATGGCGAGTGGGTAGCTCGCCGTTCCCCCCGAACGGGTATAACGACACGTTATCACCGTGTGGGTACTGTTGCCACCTGAAATTCCCACACCCTGAGAAGGGACAAGATTGGTCCCCCTTGAGGGTGACCCCTAGTCAGTCGGGGGTTCTACCCCCACCTACCCGCCATTATTGCGCTAATTGGCTTGATATTGAGCGTAATTGTCACCCATCTGGGTGACTGCCCAATTGGGTCCAAAAGCGCCGAAATCCGCCCGCCTGGGGCGATCCGCTACCGGCCCTGGGTGGGGGCTGGGTGGTCGTGCCCGCCGGCGGTGTAGGTAGCGGTCGCGGGGGCCGGCATCGGCGGCTCGGCGAGCACTGTCGAGGGAGGCAGGAAAGCGGTGATCAGAGCCGTCAGGGCGACCGCCGCGGCGGCCGCGATCGGCCCGCGGACGAGTCCGAGTTGAGAATCGTGCCCCGTGTACGACATGTCCCCTCCGTTTGCTTACCGATGTGTCCCTTGCGCGGAGGTGGGATGTCCGCGCTTACCCCCCGGTGGGTCGGCAGCGATGACGTTAGTAGCTTTCGGCGTCGGTGTCACCCAGAAGGGGGACCCGTCCGCCTGGTGGACGCGGCTGCGCGGTGCCGTGGACCTTTTGCGTCCAATCCGTGGTCGGGTGCCAATCCGGACGCGAGTGGTGCGCTTGTGCGGGTACCCTCTGGCCTAGGCGTTCGCGCGTCGGAGGCGCTCCAGGCGACGCGCGCGGCACTGAGATCAGGGTTGATCTGCGATCTCCCGTCCGCCGACTGCCGACCTGGAGCGAAGGACAAGGAGATTCGGAGTCACGATGACCGATCACAAGTACGTGTACGAGTTCGAAGAGGGCGACGCCTCGATGAAGAACTTGCTGGGTGGCAAGGGTGCCAACCTGGCCGAGATGACCGGCCTGGGGATGCCGGTGCCTTCGGGCTTCACCATCACCACTGAGGCCTGCACCCAGTACTACACCGACGGCGAGGTGATCAGTGACGCCATCAAGGCCGAGATCATGACCTACGTCGGCAAGCTCGAAGCCAAGATGGGCAAGAAGTTCGGCGACCTGGACAACCCGCTGCTGGTCTCGGTTCGCTCCGGCGCCCGCGCCTCGATGCCCGGCATGATGGACACCATCCTGAACCTGGGCATGAACGACGAGGTCGCTGCCCGCTTCGCCGAGAAGACCAACAACCCCCGCTTCGCCTACGACTCCTACCGTCGGTTCATCCAGATGTACTCCGACGTGGTCATGGAGGTGGGCAAGAGCTACTTCGAGAAGCTCATCGACGAGATGAAGGAAGACCGTGGGGTCAAGCTCGACACCGAGCTCACCGCCGAGGACCTGAAGGAACTGGCCGAGAAGTTCAAGGCCCAGTACAAGGAGAAGGTGGGAGCGGACTTCCCGTCCGACCCGATCGACCAGATGTTCGGCGCGATCAAGGCGGTGTTCCGTTCCTGGAACAACCCGCGCGCCATCTACTACCGCCGCATGAACGACATCCCCGGCTCCTGGGGCACGGCGGTCAACGTCCAGTCGATGGTGTTCGGTAACACCGGCGACACCTCCGGCACCGGCGTGGCGTTCTCCCGCAACCCCGCCACCGGCGAGAAGGGCCTGTTCGGCGAGTTCCTGATGAACGCCCAGGGCGAGGACGTCGTGGCCGGCATCCGCACCCCGGAGACGATCGATCAGCTGCGCGACGAGAACCCCGCGGTCTACAACCAGTTCGTCGAAATCGTCGGCAAGTTGGAGAACCACTACCGCGACATGCAGGACATGGAGTTCACCATCGAGGATGGTCGCCTGTTCATGCTGCAGACCCGCAACGGCAAGCGCACCGCGGCCGCGGCCTTCAAGATCGCCTGCGACCTGGTCGACGAAGGCCAGATTCAGCCCAAGGATGCGGTGTTGATGATCGATCCCAAGCAGATCGATGCGCTGCTGCACCCGCAGTTCGACGTGGCCGGGCTGAAGGCCGCCACTCCGATCGGTAAGGGCCTGCCCGCCTCCCCGGGTGCCGCCTGCGGTCGGGTCTCGTTCACCGCTGAGGACGCCGCCGCTCGCGGCAAGAACGGCGAGGACGTCATCCTGGTGCGCCTGGAGACCACGCCGGAAGACATCGAGGGCATGCACTACGCCAAGGGCATCCTGACCGCCCGCGGCGGCATGACCTCGCACGCCGCCGTGGTGGCGCGTGGCATGGGCACCTGCTGTGTGTCCGGCCTGGGTGACATCTCCTTCGGCGCCGATGGCGCGTCCTTCACCCTGGGTGGCCACACCTTCACCGCCAACGACTGGATCAGCCTCGACGGCTCCACCGGCCAGGTGTACGGCGAGCGGATTGCGACCGTGCCGGCCGACATCAGCGGATACTTCGGTCGGGTCATCGACTGGGCCGACGAGTACCGCACGATGAAGGTGCGCACCAACGCCGACACTCCCGCCGACGCCCGTCAGGCCCGCGAGTTCGGGGCGGAAGGCATCGGTCTGTGCCGCACCGAGCACATGTTCTTCGAGGCCGACCGGATCGCCGCGATCCGGGAGATGATCGTCTCCAAGACCGTGGAGCAGCGCGAGGCGGCTTTGGCCAAGCTGCTGCCGATGCAGCGGGGCGACTTCGAAGGCATCTACGAGGCGATGGAAGGCTTCCCGGTCACCATTCGGCTCCTCGACCCGCCGCTGCACGAGTTCCTGCCGACCGATGAAGACGACATCATCGCGCTGGCCGCGGAGATGAAGCTCAGCGTCGGCGAGTTGAAGAACATCATCGCCTCATTGCACGAGTTCAACCCGATGATGGGCCACCGTGGCTGCCGCCTGGACGTGACCTACCCCGAGATCGGCGCCATGCAGACCCGGGCGATCATCGAGGCCGCGATCA
>JAJTBJ010000053.1 GCA_021286985.1 Propionibacteriales bacterium
CAGTTGGGGCCTCGGCTCGGCGAACGGGCCGACGCCGGTCACCTACAGCGTCCAGCGCAGCGACGGCCACAAGGTGTGCAGCGGGGTCACCGTTCGCACCTGCACCGACGACAGCGTCGCCTTCGACGGCACCACCTACACCTATGCGGTCACCGCCACCAACGCCACCGGCGGTAGCGACCATGCGGCCTCGGCGAACTCGCCCAGTTGGCGGGCGACCGGCACCCCGGACGCCTGGGGGAGTTGGTCGGCAGCGCCCACCGGCGCCGACGGGACAGCGAACGTCAGCTACACCGTGCCGCCCTCGCGGGGAGCGTCGTCCACCGTGGCGGTGATGGACGGCAGCCATGTGGTGCAGTCCATCGGCAGCCAGACCGGCGGGGTGCATTCGGTGACCCTGACCGGGCTGAGTGACGGCTCGGCGACCGGCCTGCAGATGCGGGTCTGCAACGAGGCCAATCGGTGTTCGTTGTCGGCGACCAAGTCGGTGACCACCTTCGGACCATTGGGTAGCCCCAACGCGTCCGGCTCGGCCAGCGGGTCCACGGTGAGTGCGAGCGCGACCGCCAACGGCAACGGCGCGACCGCCACCTTGACGCTGTCCATCGACGGCACAGTGGTTGACACCGCCACCGGCACCGGTGCGCTCAGCGTGAGCAAGCCCAACCACTCGGTGGGCTACAACCACACCGCGACCATTCGGGCGACGTTGACCACCGGTGCCACCACGCCGAGTCGAGCCAACGGCGGCACCGACACCCTCACCGTGACCACCGGCCCGGAACCCCGCTCGGTGTCCGTGGCCCAGGCGAGCACGAAGATCACCACGGCGACCTGTCAAAGCGGCTGCAACTACGTGTTGGTGACCCTGAACGGCTTCGGGGGCCGCACCACCTGCAGCATCTGGAACGACTACGGCGGCGATCACAGCTTCTCCAGCTACACCGCGCCCGGGGACGGCACGTTCAATACCGGCGCGTACTTCGGGTACTGGGGCAACAGCGTGTGGGCGGTCTGTGACGGAGTTTCTTCTCCTCGCGTGGTCTGGCGTAAATAGCCGGGCTGCCGCGACGGATAGAACTCCCCAAACAGTCCAGGGAGGCCGGATCGGGGTATGGGCGTGGTTGGGAGAACGGTATGCTCCCAAATCGGGATGAGTGGTTGACGCAACTGGGGAGTGCGTTTTGGCAAGGGGAATCGGAAAGCGGCTGGCGCAACACGCGCCCGGAGTGGTCGTGGCCGCAGTGGCGCTCGCGCTGGTGTCGTCGGCGGCGTTGGCCCTCGGCTTCCCCGTGCGCCAGTTGGATCTCAATGACACCGGCATTTGGGCCTCATCCGACGCCGGCGGCGAATTCGGTCGGGTGAACAAGGCCGCCCTGGCCCTCGACGCACGAGTCGCCCCACCCGGGGTTCGGACGCCCCCGTACCAGTTGGACGTGCTGCAGGACGGCAACCTGGTCTTCGGTCGCGACCACAACAATGCGCTTCTCACCAGGATCGATACCGCGCTGGGCAAGCCACTGGCCGATCAGGCGATCGCCGCAGATGCCACCACCGCAGTGGCCGTCCACGGCGGCACCATGGCGGTGATGAACCGCCTCGGCCAGGTGTGGGCCACCCACTACGACCCCGTCGACGCCTCGGTGAACCTGGGGCTGCTGAACCCGTCCACACCGCCGCTGGCCAGCCTGGAACTCGCCACCGATGCGCCGTCCGGAAGCGCGGCGATGGCGGTCGGCGACGACGGACGGATCTATCTGGCCGGCACCAACGGCCGACTGATCACCATTGCGCCGCTCGGGGACGGCTTCGCTGCGCCGACCACGTCCAGCATCGCTGCGCTGACCTCGGTGGCGATCACTACGGTCGGACCATCGGTGGTGCTGCTCGATGTTGCCGGCGGACAGCTGGTGCTCCCCGACGGACGCACGGTGCCGGTGGAGGCCGACGCGGCCACCCGCCTGCAGCAGCCGGGGCCGGCAGCCGAATCGGTGCTGGTGGCCAACACCAAGGGCCTGGTCCGGGTGAAGCTCGCCAGCGGCGAGGTGGTGCCGGTGTTCGCCGAGACCCAAGGGGCGCCGGCGGCGCCGGTGCGGCTGGGCGGCTGTGATTTCGCGGCCTGGTCGGGGGCCGGCCGGGTCGTCCGCTTCTGTGACGGTGGGCAGGTCGAGCCGCGGCAGGTGACCGGCGGCCTGGATCGTCCGACCTTTCGGGTGAACCGCGACCAACTGCTGCTGAACGATCAGACCGACGGCACCACTTACGACCTCGACACCGACACCGTCATCGACTGGCCGCAACCGAAGCCGCCGATCGACAAGCAGGAGCAGAAGGAGGAGTCCGGCGCCGACGTCCAGCCCAAGCCGAAGGCGGTCGACGACAACCTGAAAGCGCGCGGCGAGCGGACCACCGTGCTGCACCTGCTCGACAACGACACCGACACCGTCGGCGGAGTGCTCACCATCCAGTCGCTCGACACCGGCGGGGTGCCCGACGGCGTCGATCTGCAGATCTCGCCGGACGGGCAGACCGTGAAGCTGTACCTGCCCAACGGGGTGTCCGCGGTCAACTTCGGCTACACCGTCTCCGACGGCGCCGACACCTCGGCTGGTCACGTCACCGTCACCGACGCCGGCGACGCCGAGACCACCCCGAAGCTGCGTCCGAACTACTCGGCACCGAAGCTGGCGGTGCCGTCGTTCGGCACCCTGACGATTCCGGTCGTCAACGACTGGCGCGACGACGAGGGCGACCCGGTGACCGTGGTCAGCGCCCGCACCGACGACGGCCAGGTCGTCCCGGTGACCCCGGACGGGCAGCTCAACTACACCGCCGACGAGGCCGACGCCGACGTCGAGCGGACGATCACCTACGCGGTCACCGACGGCGTGGACGCAAAGACCACCGCGGAGCGGATCAAGGTGAAGGTCCTCGGCACCAAGTCGACCCGTGGCGTGCCCGCTGTCGCCCAGCCCGACAGCGCCCGTGGCGAGGTGGGCAAGCCGATCACGATCTACCCGCTGAACAACGACATTCCCGGTGCCGACCCGACCAACCTGAACGCCAAGCTCGCCCTCAACGGCGAGATCAACCAGAAGGCGCACCTCAAGGTCACCACCGATGAGAAGAGCGGCCGGATCACCGTGGTCGCCGACCAGGCCGGCCCCTACTTCCTGGACTACACCGCCGACTTCGGCAGCACCGCGCCGGTGAAGGGCCTGATTCGGGTGGACGCGTTCGCCTCGAGTGCTGCCTCGCAGCCGGTCGCCATGCCCGACCAGGTGGCGATGCACGGTGCGACCCCGATTCTGGCCGACGTGCTGGCCAACGACTACGACCCGCTCGGCAACCTGCTCACCGTCCAGTCGGCGACGCCGGTGACGCGGGGCGAGGTGCAGGTGCAGGTGATCAGTGGCCGCTGGCTGCGGATCCTGCCGGCCAGCGAGCACGTCAGCCCCAACCCGCAGGTGATCCACTACACGGTCTCCAACGGTTCCCAGACCGCGTCGGGAGATGTGCTGGTCACCCAGCTTCCCGCCGTCGAGCAGGATCAGGCGCTGCCGCACAAGGACGCCGCCACCGTCCGGGTCGGCGATTCGGTGCTGATTCCGGTGCTGGGCAACGACACCTCCCTGTCGGGACGCCCGCTCAGCCTGGCCACCGACAAGTTGGGCACCGATCACGACGGGCAACTGCCGGTATTCGACCGCGCCAAGCGGGCCGATGAGGATCAAGGCGATGTCGGTCAGGCGTTCGTCCGCGGTAACCAGATTCGCTACATCGCCCCGGCCAAGGTCGACGGCACCCGGCAGGTGGTGATCTCCTACACCGTCCAGACCGCGTCGGGGGATACCGCCGAGAGCATGGCGGTGGTCACGGTGAAGCCGGAGCCGAACGCCGACCATCCGGACGCTGCACCGGTGGCCAACACCGTCGAGACCCGGGTGGTCTCCGGCAGCCGGGTGCGGATCTCGATCCCGACCTCCGGGCAGGACCCGGACGGCGACTCGGTGGTGGTCACCGGGCTCGCCTCGGCTCCGAGCCTGGGCCGGGTGGTGTCAATCAGCCCCAATTCGCTCACTTACGAGGCCTACCCGATCGACGGCATGGTCGGCACCGACTCGTTCCGCTACGAGGTGGCCGACAAGTACGGACGCACCGGCACCGGCACCGTCCGGGTGGCGGTGACCGCGCCCGGTCAGACCCAGCCGCCGGTCGCCATGGACGATCAGCTGACCACGCGTCCGGGGGCGAACGTGCAGCTGAACGTGATGACCAACGACTTCACCGCTCGCGATGACGCGGTCACCGTCGTGCCGCTGAACAAGACCAACAACCCCGTGCCGGACGGGGTCAGCCTCGCCTCGGAACAGGGGCCGCTGCTGGCCAAGGCTCCCGAGGTCACCGAGCAGCCGGTGGTGGTCAACTACGCGCTGACCGGCAACGGCGGCACCGGCCCCTCGGCGGTGGTCTCGATCACCTCCCAGGCCGGCTACAACAACCCACCGCGGGTGGCCGACCAGGTCGCCGAGGTGTCGGGAAATGTGGGCAAGGCCAATCTGCTCGCCGACGCCTGGGACGTCGACGATGCGGTCGACTCGCTGACCGTCGCGCTGGCCGCGCCGGTCGAGGGCGCCACCGTGGTCGGCAAGGAACTCACCGTGCCGCTGCTGGAGCGTCCGCAGGTGATCCCGTTCACGGTGTCCGATCCGGGCGGTGCGATGAGCGCCGGGGTGGTCTACGTGCCCGCCGCCGGCACCGGCGCACCCCACCTGAAAGTCGACGCCAGCATTCAGATCGGCACCGACACCACCGCCAGCTTCGCCATCGGTGACTACGTCGAATCGCCACGCGGCAAGCCCGTACGTATCTCCTCGGCGCGGGCGGACGCCTCCCCGAGCGAAGACCTCGAAGCCAAGGTGGACGACGCCGGCCGGTTCACCCTGACCTCGAAGAACCACTACGTCGGCCCGGCTGCGGTGACTCTCGACGTGATGGACGGCAGCTCTCAGACCGATGAAGGCGTGCTGACCGCGACGGTGACCATTCCGGTGCAGGTGGGTGCGCCGACGCCGGTGCTGCGCTGCCCCACCGACCCTCAGACGATCGTCCAGGGCGGCGAGATCAAGAGCCTCGACATCACTTCGCTGTGTCACGTCTGGAGCCCCGATCCGGGCACCTTGGGCAACCTCACCTACTCGGCGAGCTGGGCGCAGCCGATCGATCAGGTGTCGGCGACCGGCGGCGGGCATCAGGTGAAACTCGAAGCCGGCGGCGGTGCGCCCGAGAACGGGCAGGGCACGATCACGGTCGGGATCGAGGGCACTGCGGCAGCGACCGACACGCTGCAGGTGGTGGTCGTCCCGGCCGATCCGCCGCGGATGCGTTCGGTGAGCCTGACCGACATCAAGGCCACCTCCCCGGTGAAGGTGCCGATCTCACTGATCTCGCCGTTGCGCGATGCCCAGACCAAGGTGTTGGAGATCAAGCAAACCTCCGGGGGAAAGGCGGCGACCAGCGTCGATCAGGCCTCGGTCAGCATCACTCCCGACGTGGCCACGTTCGGCAAGCTCACCTTTGAGGTGAAGGCCACCGACCTCGCGTCCGACCCGGGCCGGGAGAGCCGTTGGGTCACCGGCACCGTGAGCATGGTCGTCTACACCCGGCCCGATCCGCCCAGCGCCCCGCACGACGGCCCCACCGTGCAATCCCACGCCGCGACCTTGTCGTGGACGCCGGGCAATGCCAACGGTGCCCCGATCGACTCCTACGAGTTGAAGATCGTCTCCGGCCCGGGGACCGGTAAGACCATCGCCTGCCGCTCCACTCCGTGCCGGGTCACCGGTTTGAAGAACGGCGAAGACGTCACCTTCCAGGTGCGGGCGCACAACAAGGCGGACTGGAGCGAGTGGAGCCCGACTTCGCCGGTGATCACTCCCGACATCGCGCCTGGCGCCCCGTCCTGGGTGAAGGTGAGCGACCCGCAGGATCATTCGGTGCTGGTCAGTTGGGGTCCGATCGCCAACGACGGCTCGCCGATCAAGGTGATCCACGTCGTCGGCGCCGGTGAGAGCAAGGACGTCGCCGCGGGCACCGACAGCGTGCGGATCCCCACGCCCAGCAACAATGCGGTCTACACCTTCTCGGTGTCCGGCGAGAACAACTTCGCGATCGGCCCGGCGGTCTCCGACCAGGGCCAGTCGTCCGGTAAGCCTGCCGGGCTGTCGGTGGCCGCGCCCAACCCGGGCCCGCTGGTGGGGGCGACCACGAATGTGACCATCTCCTGGAGCCTGTCCTCACCCGAAGGCCCCACCCCGGTCACCTATGACGTGAAGCGCAGCGACAACAAGACGATCTGCAGCGACGTCACCCGCACCAGCTGTGTCGACGACACCGTCCGCTTCGACGGCACCACCTACACCTACAGCGTCACCGCGACCAATGCCACCGGCGGTGCGGCGCACTCGACCACGACCCGGTCGAGTTCCTGGGCCGCGGTCGGCACCCCCGACGACTGGGCCAACACGTGGTCGGCGGCCCCGACTGGCGCGGACGGCACCGCCACCCTCACCTTCACGGTGCCACCGTCGCGCGGCGCGAACTCGACGGTGACCCTGATTCGCTCCGGCAAGAGTTCGGTCTCGGTGCCTTCGCCCGGCCCCGAGGGTGGTGCGCGCACCTTCACCACCACCGGACTCACCGACGGCACCGCCACCACCCTCACCCTGCGGGTCTGCAACGAGTCCGGCCGCTGCAGCACCTCAGCTCCGCGCACGGTGACGACCTTCGGTCCGCTGGCCAAGCCGAACATCACCAGCACCAGCGTCAACAGCCGCACCATCACTGCCAAGGGCACCGGCAACGGGAACGGCGCCACCGCCACTCTGAAGCTCTACATCGGCGGCGAGTTGGTGGACTCGGCCTCTGGTAAGGGAGCCCTGAGCGTCAGCGGCTCGAACACCATGGGCTCCTACAGCACCAACTACACCGTCCGGTTGGAGTTGAACACGGGCACCACCACTCCGTCCCGCTCCAACCCCGCCGACGACACCGCGACTGTCAAGACCGAAGCGGCCCCGCCGCCGCCAGTGCGGACGGTGAGGATAGGCTTTTCCGGCTCAAATCCCTACATCACGACCCGGAATTTCAGCGGCCGCTATTCCTGCACCTGGCGCGCCATCGAGGTACCCCCCGGCAGTAGGGGTGTCGGAGGGGGATTCAACCTCACCGGCGATGTCACCAGAGAGCCGTTCGGCATAGGGCTGACGAGTGGCTACGTGATTCGTGCCACGTGTGACGGAGTCGACAGCAACACCGCAGGGCCCTAAGTGATTACACCCAGAAGAAGGAAGCCAAGCTGTGATTACTACTGACCAAGCTCGCTGGTTCAACCAGACGTTCGAGCAGATCGTCTCCAATGTGGAGATCGCCATCCGCGGCAAGCGGGACGTGATCCGCCTGGCGGTCACCTGCATGCTGTCCGAAGGGCACCTGCTGCTGGAGGACAACCCGGGCACGGGCAAGACCCAGCTGGCCAAGGCGATGGCGAACTCCGTCCAGGGCAGCCACAGCCGGATCCAGTTCACCCCCGACCTGCTGCCCTCCGACGTCACCGGCGTGACCGTGTTCGACCAGGAGAAGCGGGCGTTCGAGTTCCACAAGGGCCCGATCTTCGCCACCGTGGTGCTGGCCGACGAGATCAACCGGGCCAGCCCGAAGACCCAGTCGGCGCTGCTGGAGGTCATGGAGGAGGGCCGGGTCACCATCGACGGCGTCGCACATTCCGTGGGCAGCCCGTTCATGGTGATCGCCACCCAGAACCCGATCGAGCAGGCCGGCACCTACCGGCTGCCCGAAGCCCAGCTGGACCGCTTCTTGATGAAGACCTCGATCGGCTACCCCGACCACGACGTGGCCATGGAGCTGATGCTGCAGGCCGCCACCCGCGACCGCTCGGCCACCGTCGCGCCGGTGATCGTGGCCAGCGCCGTGCAGCAGATGGCCACCTTCGCCAACGACGTCCATGTGGAACCCACGATCGCGGCCTATGTCTCCCAGCTGGCGATCGAGTCGCGTCGCCACAACAACCTCAAGTTGGGGCTGTCGATGCGTGGCGCGCTGGCCTACATTCGCGCGGCCAAGACGTGGGCGATCAGCAAGGGACGCAACCACGTCCTGCCCGACGACATCAAGGACCTGGCCGTGCCGGTGATGAGTCACCGCCTGCTGCTCAGCGCCGAAGCCCAGTTCTCCGGCGTCACCACCGAACGGGTGATCGACGAGCTGCTGGCCACCGTGGCCGCGCCGGTGCTGCGGGAGGTCTGAGACACCGGTGACCACCCAGATCAGGCCGCTGAAGGCCACCCCGACACCACCGCCGCGTCCCGCCCGGGTCAAGTGGGGGCGCCTTGGTGCGCTGCGCCGTTGGTTCGCCGACGCGGTGGTGCCGTTGCGGCGGATCTGGTTCGCCACCGGACCTTTCCGGGAAGCGCTGCGGCCGCTGCTGGCGATGGTCGTCCAGGCCCTGCGCGTGGTCTCCGGACTGGGCTGGACGCTGCTGGGCGCCGGGGTGCTGTTCGCCGTCCTGGGTGCGCGCCTGGGCTGGCGGGAGTTCAGCTACATGGCCGGGGTGCTGTTCGTCCTGGTGATCGGGGCGGCGCTGTTCGCCATCGGCCGCACCCGGCTGGAGGTCGACTTCGAAGTGGCCCCGCAGCGGATCGTGGTCGGCGACGCTGCCGCCGTCCAGTTCCGGGTGAAGAACCTGGGACGGATGCCGTTGCTGCCGCTCGGCCTGGAGTTCGCGGTGGGAGAGTCGTTGGCCGCGTTCACCCTGCCGGCCCTGGGCATCGGGGGCGAGTTCGCCGACGTGGCCGTGGTGCCCGGCCAGCGGCGCGGCGTGGTCCCGCTCGGCCCGGTGAAGACCCAGCGCGGCGACCCGTTCGGGATCGTCCGGCGCGAGGTGGTCTGGACCGACCGAGTGGAGTTGTTCGTCCATCCGGTGACCGTGCCGCTGGAGCCCCTGGGCGCCGGTCTGCTGCGCGACCTGGAAGGCCGCACCACCCAGGACATCTCGATGAGCGACCTGGCCTTCCACACCTTGCGCGATTACGTGCCCGGCGATGATCGCCGCTACATCCACTGGCGCAGCAGCGCCAAGTTCAGTGGGTTGGCCGAGGGGGAGCGGTTCATGGTGCGCCAGTTCCTCGACACCCGTCGCTCGCACATCGCGGTGGTCACCGATGTCGAACGAGCCTCCTATGACAGTGAGGATGAGTTCGAAATGGCCGTCTCAGTGGGCGCCTCGATCGCGATCCGGGCACTCACCGACGACATGGACCTGACCCTGGTGTGTGGCGAGCACGCGGCCATCCAGCCGCCGCCGCACCTGGCTTTGGACACCTACTCCCGCGCCGGGTTCGACGGCTGGACGCTGGCGGCCGCGACCGGACGACTCAACCAGCTCGCGCCCGAGGCATCGGTAGCGATCCTGATCACCGGACCCAACTGCGACTTCGCCGAGTTCCAACGGGCGCGGGCCTTCCTGCCCCGCGAGGTGAACACCCTGGCGCTACGGATCAGCGCCGGCGGCGGCATCAGCCTGCAGGACGGTGTCGGGCTGACCATGGTGAGCATCGGCAAGTTGGCCGACCTGCCCCGCGTCCTGGCGGGAGGGCAACTGGTATGAGAGTCGTCAGGCCTGACGCAGGGCTGGGACACAGCCGCACCCGCACGCTCACCGAACGGATCAAGGAGCTCAGCTTCGGCTCGTCGGCATTGATCGACGCCAGCTTCGTGCTGCTGCTCGGCCTGGCTGCCCTGGCCGGGCTGACCACCACCTTCGACACCCCGCACTTCCTGCTGGTCGGCGCCCTCGGGTTGGTGCTCGGCATCCTCAGCGCCCACGTGGTCGTCCAGCTGCGTTGGCATGGCGCCTGGCTGGCCCTGATCGTGGTGGGCCTGGTGGTCGTGATCGCCCCCGGGCTGGCCGATCGGGACACCGCCATCGCCGGCTTTCTGCCGTCGCTGACCTCGTTGGCGGTGGCCGGGGACCTGCTGGTGAACGGGTGGAAGCAGTTGCTCACCACCCTCCCGCCGGTGCCGGGCGACGGCGGCTACCTGGTGCTCGTCCTGGTGATGACCTTGGTCGCGGGCACGCTGGGCTATTTCGTGGCCCGCCGCTCCCGGCGCGCCGCCACCGCCCTGATCACCCCTACCGCCTTTCTGGCCGTGGTGACCCTGCTGGGTACCCGACAGGCGCTGCTGCCGCTGGCCCAGGGGTTGGTGCTGGTCGCTCTCGGCTTCGCCTGGCTGGCGGTGCGGCATCGGCGGCGTCACCGGCTGACCAATACCGGACGTTCCCGCGGCGCGGGCGCGCTCACCGGCGCCGGGCTGCTCGCCGGGGCACTGGCGCTGGGGGCTCTGCTGGGTGGGGCTTTGCCGGGGGCCGACACGCCCCGCTGGGTGCTGCGCGAGTACGTCCAGCCCCCAGTGGAGGTGAAGGACCTCAGTTCGCCGTTGGTCGGCTTCCGTCGTTACTCCTCGCCGGCGCTGCAGCAGTTGTGGGATGCGCCGCTGTTCACCGTCACCGGTGCCGCACCGAAGAGCCTGCTGCGCCTGGCCGTCCTGGACGACTACACCGGCCACACCTGGAGCGCCTCCGGTGCTGCCGGCGGCTTCCAGCGCATCGGCTCGCGGCTGCCCGAGGTCACCGGAACGCCGGTGCCGGTGGTGCTCACCTTCTCCGCCGCCTACGCCGGCACCCGTGAGGTGAGCCCCTGGCTGCCCTCGCTGGGATCCGACACCTCGATCGCGTTCTCCGGCGCGAACGTGAAGGTGCACAACGCCGCGCTGCGTTACAACGTGTCCACCGGCCAGGGCCTGTTGACCGGCGGAGACCGGTTCCGCGAAGGCGACATCCTGACCATCTCGTCGGTGCCGGTACCGGTGGGCTTCGACGCCACCGCGGTGCCTGCCGGCCAGGGCGTCGACCCGTCGTCCTATGCGTTCTTGGCCAACACCGCTCAGAAGTGGGCCGGTGGCGCGGCCACGCCCGCCGATCAGGTGCTTCAGCTCGCCCAGCACCTCAAGAACGGCTACTGGAGCGATGGCACCGGCAACGGCCAGGCCGACTACCTGCCCGGCCACAGCCAGGGACGGCTGACCACCTTCGTCCTCGGTGACCAGCTGGTCGGCTCCGATGAGCAGTACGCGGCCACCTTCGCCCTGCTGTGCAACCAGGCCGGTTTCCCGGCGCGGGTGGTGTTCGGTGCGATCGTTCCCGATGACGGCGTGGTCAAGGGCCAGAACGTCACCGCGTGGGTGGAGGTGGAAACCGACCAGGGCTGGCGGGCGATCAGCCCCGAGGTGTTCATCCCCGACCGGAACCGGGTGCCCGACCAGGTGCCTCAGACCCGGTCGCAGGACAAGAACGCCACCAACGTGCCGCCGCCGAACACCTCGCGCACCGACAACAACCCCACCGACTCGGCCGAAGCGGACATGAGTGGCACCAAGGTCACCCGACCCTGGTGGGACGGGCTGCTGAAGACGCTGCTGGTGGTGCTGCGGGTGATCGGCCCACCACTGCTGGTGGTGGCCGGCGTGCTCAGCGCGATCGTGATCGCCAAGCTGGTGCGCCGTCGGCTCCGCCGGACGTCCGGCAGCGTGAGTCGGCAGATCGCCGGGGCCTGGCGCGACGTCTTCGATCAATGCCGCGACCTGGGCATCCTGGTGGCGGCCGACGGAACCCGGCTGGAGCAGGCGCGCGCGATCGGACGGACCGAGGTCAGCGCGTTCGCGGTCGCGGCCAACACCGCCACCTTCGGACCGGACGACCCGAGCCCGGAGGACGCTGCGGCGCTGTGGGCGTCCGCGACGGCCACCCGACGGCAGTTGCTCGGCGCGGTGGGTCGGTGGCGCCGACTGGTCGCCCGAATCAACCTGCGGTCCCTGTTGCCGGAGCGGTTGGGCACCGCCGAAGTGCCGCAGCTCGACCTGCGCCGTCCGCACTGGCTGGAGCCGGCCAGCCGCCGGGCCGTCTCACCTGAGGTGCCGGGGGCGGGCGGGGTCGACGCCGGGTAACGCCGCCGGCGCACTCGTGGGACGATGACGCGGTGCGGATCCTGATCGCGCCCGACTCGTTCAAGGAGTCGATGACTGCTGCGGAAGCGGCGGCGGCGATGGCGCGTGGGGTGGCTCGCGTCCTGCCCGATGCCGAGGTGGTGTTGCGTCCGCTCGCCGACGGCGGCGAAGGGACGTTGGCCGTACTGGCCGGACCGATGGCTGCCGAGCTGCGCACTGTCGCTACCGTCGACGCCCTGGGCCGTCCGATCAGCGCCCGCTTCGGTCTGGCCGGTCGAACCGCGATCATCGAAGTGGCCGAAGTGATCGGCCTGGGCCTGATCCCCGCCGATCAGCGCGACATCATGCGCTCCTCGACGGCGGGATTGGCCGCCCTGGTGATGGCAGCCCTGGACGCCGGCGCCGATCGGCTGATCTTCGGCATCGGCGGCACTGCTACCTGTGAGGGTGGTGCCGGTCTGCTGGCCGGGCTCGGTGCCCGACTGCTGGACGGCGATGGCCAGGAGGTCACCGGTGACCCGGCAGGGCTGGGTCGGCTGAGCCGGGTGGAAGTGGCTGGGCTGGATCCGCGCCTGGCTCAGGTGCACCTGGAGGTGGCCACTGATGTCACCAACCCGTTGCTCGGGCCGGACGGCGCCGCGCCCGTCTTCGCGCCGCAGAAGGGCGCGCGTGCCGACCAGGTGCCCGGACTGGCCGATGGCCTGACGCGGTGGGCGGCAGCGCTGCACGCCGCCGGGGCACCAGACGTCGCCCAACTGCCAGGCGGCGGTGCCGCCGGAGGGCTGGGGGCCGCGCTGTTGGCGCTCGGTGCCCAGCTGCGGAGCGGGGCGGTCCTGGTGGCCGACGCGGTGGGTTTGGCAGAGCAGTTGGCCGCCGCCGACCTGGTGCTCACTGGTGAGGGCTCGCTGGACGCGCAGACCGCGTCAGGAAAGACCGTGTCACTCGTGGTGACCGCGGCCAGGGTGCATCAGGTACCGGTGCTCGCCTTCGCCGGTCGGGTGGCAGACGCCGATTGGGCCACCTTCGGCCTGGCCGGCGCGATTGCGGTGACCCCACCTTCGCTGCCGCTGGTCGACGCGCTCGCGTCCGGACCGGCCCTCTTGGAGCAGGCCGTCGCTGAGGCGCTCCGCGCCCGGAGGTAGGCTGCGGGCATGAGTAATCCGAGGACCCAGGCGTGGCTCTATCTGATCGTCGGCATCCTGGCCGTCATCGCCGGGTCGATCTACCTGCTGGTGGATCTGGGCCAGGGCGGGTCCTGGATGCTGTTCGACGCGGCCATCGTGGCCATGGGGGTCTTCGGGATCGTCCAGGGCGTGCGGAGCTTCACCCGCCTCAAGCAGCTGGATCAGGCCGCGAAGACTGATCCGCCGGACGTCACCAACGTCCCTTGATCACATCCATGTACTGGGCGCGCTCGTAGATCGAGGCGCCGCGGCTGGACTTCGCGCTCATCTTTCCGCGGGCTGCCGACACCGACGCGAAGTCGTGCTTGGCCAGCCAGCTGGAGGTCTCCGACAGCATCTCGGTGATCGCGACGGCGCCGCGCTGCATCACTGCAGAAGTGGTGCAAGCCACGTCCGCGCCGACCAGGATCGACTTGAGTACCTCCGCACCGGTGTGGACGCCAGAGGTGCAGGCCAGCGACACCTCGGGCAACTGCGCCCGCAGGATGCCCAGCCAGCGCAGCGGCAGCCGCTGATCGGCGGGGGTCGACAGGTCGAGGGACGCGTGCAGTTCGAGCGTCTCCAGGTCGATGTCGGCGGCGTAGAACTTGTTGAACAGCACCAGCCCGTCGGCGCCGGCGTCGACAGCGCGCGCCGCGAAAGCGGAGATGGCGGAGTAGTGGCTGGACAGCTTCACCGACAGCGGCACGTCCACCACGATCTTGACCGCTTCGACCGCGGCGAGGTGCTCCATCTCCACATCGGCTGAGGCCACGGCGACATCGGCGGTCACCGTGTAGAGGTTCAGTTCGAGCGCGTCCGCACCGGCTCCGACGAGTTCCTCGGCGTAGTCCTGCCAGGTGCCCGGACGGGTGGCGTTCAGGCTGGCGATCACTGGGATCTTGAGCTGCGCCTTGGCGTCGGCCACCAGCTTGACCCGCTGGGCCAGCGCATCGGACGCGCCGGCGCGAGCGTCCTCTTCGAACAGCGACGGCAGCACCACTGCCGACGCCCCGGCCGCCTCAAGTTCGAGCATGGTGTCGACCTGGCGGGTCAGGGGTGAGGATGAGGCGATGACCGGGCTGGTCAGGTTCATGCCCAGATAGGTGGTCGTGAGATCCGGCTTCGCCATGAGTCCGAGTCCTCCTCGTGCTGGGTCGCGGTGCGTCGACATCAATGGTGCCAGTTCCCGGCGCCTTACGTGACCGCAGGGGGAGCTTTTGCCCCACGAGTCTCCGATTTCCGCAACGCTGACCGCGCGGTGACCACCGCAGTCGCAGCGACGTCCGTTCAGCTGAGCGATGTTCGGAATTCATCGGCTTACGGAATTGTGCGTACCGTCCCACGCCTGGCGCCGGGTTCGTGTCGGCAGCCGCGGCGGTGGTTCTCGGTGTCTACAGTGGGCACGTGTTGATCGTTACGAGCAATGACATTCCGGGCTACCGCATTGAAGCCGTTCTCGGCGAGGTAATGGGGATGACCGTCCGGTCGGCCAATATCGGCGCGAACTTCGTTGCCGGTCTGCGCTCCATCGGTGGTGGCGAGGTGAGCGAGTACACCAAGCTGGTCTACGAAAGCCGCCAGCAGGTGATGCAGCGGATGT
>JAJTBJ010000054.1 GCA_021286985.1 Propionibacteriales bacterium
GGGTCAGATACTCCGCGATCGCTTCAGGGGCCAACGCGGCCAGCTCGGCGCGGTACTGCGAGGCGAGGACGACCATGTCGAGCCATCCTAGGAGGGCCACCGCGCCACGGGCCAGGGCGAAAACCTCGATAGAGTTGCCTGGTCGCCGAGCAAGGAGCCTGTCTGTGGCCGAAATCAACAGCCCCCTGTCCGCCCTCTACTCCCAGTTGTTGGGAGTGATCGAGTCGGTCGAACCGCGGATCGCGGCCGCGACCCGGTCGGAGTTGGCCGACCAACGTGCCTCGCTGAAGCTGATCGCCAGCGAGAACTACGCCTCCCTGCCGGTGCTGTTGACGATGGGCACCTGGCTGAGCGACAAGTACGCCGAGGGCACGGTCGGGCACCGCTTCTACGCCGGTTGCCAGAATGTCGACACCGTCGAGGCGGTGGCGTCCGAGCATGCGCGCGAACTGTTCGGTGCGGAGTACGCCTACGTCCAGCCGCACTCCGGCATCGACGCCAACCTGGTGGCGTACTGGTCGATCCTTTCCCACCGGATCGAGAGCCCCACCCTGGAGCGCCTGGGCGCCAAGACCGTCAACGACCTGTCTGAGGACGACTGGGAAGACCTGCGCGCCACCTTCAACGCCCAGCGCGTCATGGGCATGAGCCTGGACGCCGGCGGCCACCTCACCCACGGCTTCCGCCACAACATCTCCGGCAAGATGTTCCGTCAGCACTCTTACGGGACCAACCCGGAGACCGGCTTGATCGACTACGACAAGCTGCTCGCCGACGCCCGGGAGTTCAAGCCGCTGATCCTGGTGGCCGGCTATTCGGCCTACCCGCGCCGGGTGAACTTTGCGAAGATGCGCGAGATCGCCGATGAGGTCGGCGCCACCTTGTTCGTCGACATGGCGCACTTCGCCGGCCTGGTGGCCGGCAAGGTGTTCACCGGTGAGGAGAACCCGGTCGGCTACGCCGATGTGGTCGCCTCCACCACCCACAAGTCGCTGCGGGGCCCCCGCGGCGGTTTCGTCCTGGCCACCAGCGAGTACGCGCCCAGCGTCGACCGCGGCTGCCCGATGGTGCTGGGCGGCCCGCTCAGCCACGTGATGGCCGCCAAGGCGCTGGCCTTCGCCGAAGCGCGCCAGGAGTCGTTCCAGACCTACGCGCAGAACGTGGCCGACAACGCCAAGGCGCTGGCCGAGGGCCTGATGAAGCGCGGGGTGAAGCTGGTCACCGACGGCACCGACAACCATCTGGTGCTGATGGACGTCAGCTCGTTCGGGCTGACCGGACGTCAGGCCGAGTCGGCGCTGCTGGATTCCGGCGTGGTCACCAACCGCAACTCCGTCCCCAACGATCCCAACGGCGCCTGGTACACCTCCGGCGTGCGGATCGGTACCCCGGCCCTGACCACCCGTGGGTTCGGGGCGGCCGAGTTCGACGCCGTGGCTGAGTTGATCACCGGCGTGCTGAAGGCGACCACCCCGGTGACCACCGCCGCCGGCGCCCCGGGCAAGGCGAAGTACACCATCGCCGACGGCGTGGCTGATCGGACGAAGGCCGCTGCCGCCGAGTTGCTCGACGCCAACCCGCTGTACCCCGGCCTGGAGCTGTGACGTGAGCGCCGGTCAGCCGCCTGAAGTGATCCTTTACGTGGCTGACCAGGCGCGAGCGCGCACCTTCTACGCCGCGGTCCTCGGCCACGAGCCGACCCTGGACGTGCCCGGTATGACCGAGTTCGACCTCGGCGGCGCAACCCTGGGCCTGATGCCGATCGGCGACATCGTCGAACTGGTACCCGGCATCACCGCCGGCGCCGGGCAACGGTGCGAGCTGTATCTGCGTCGCGCCGATGCGGACGCGGTGTTGGCTCGGGCCGTCGAGGCCGACGGCCGATTACTCAGCGAACTCTCACCCCGACCGTGGGGTGAGGTCGTCGGCTACGCGCTCGATCCGGACGGTCACGTGCTCGCCGTCGCCCGTTGCTGAGCGGCACTCCTTCTCAGCAACACCCCGCTCAGCGACTGAACAGGGTGCCCTGCATCACGGTGACGAAGTTGTTCAGCGACGCGGGCAGATCGGCCAGGTGCCAGCCGTCCGGGCCGTGGTACCAATCCAGGTCTTCGGAATCGGGCACATCATCGTCGTCGGCGGCAGCCAGCGCAGCCAGCCAGCGGTCACGTCCGCCCAGCACCACGGCGTAGGGCACCAGCGCCGAGATCTGGAGGTAGGCGTCCGGGCCGCCCAGATTCTCCACCGGGTGGGTGGCCAGGTTGCCGCGCAGCACGTCCAGGCCGCGCAGCACGGCGATGCCTTCGGCGGTGCGGGCCGGCATCTCCTTGGCGATGGCGAGCAGCCCCAATGCGATCAGCACCAGTGCGAGACCGGCCAGGCCGAAGGTGGTGAACAGAATCAACGCCGCCGCGATCGCGGTGGCCGCGATCAGCGCGATCCAGGCCGCCAGCCCCCACCGGTCGCGGGTGGCGTCAGGACGGCGGGCGAACCAGCCCTTGGCAACCACCTCGTCGTAAAGCTGGGACTGCACGTCACCGATCACCGAATGCAGACTGCCCGGCAGGTTGGACAGCTTCACCGCATCGCCTTGCACCGGGGCGATCGCGTTCAGCAGGGTGTGCTCGTAATCGGCCAGCGGTGCCGCGTTCTGACGCCGAGTGAAGCTCCAGTCCGTGGTCGCGTGCGCCGCCTCGCGGGGCAACTCGGTGATCAGGACGTGGCCACGCACCGCGAGATCCAGCACCGCGGCGGTGACATCGACCGGGTCGACCCGCTCGTCGGCCAGGGTGCCGATCACGCCCGGACGAATGCCGTCGGCGACCACGAACTCGCTCTTGCCTGCGGCCACCGGCTTGAACTCGGCCACCGACTTGGGCTCCACTGCACCAGCGAAGTCACGGCCGATCCGACGCTGCGCGGCCCACAGGGCCAGACCGCCGACCAGCAGCAACCCCAAGCCCAGCCCCAGCGGCAGCGGAGCCACCGAGAAGGCCCGCTCGGCCGTCCACAGCTGGCGGACGTTCTCGTTCACCGCCACCTGACCGGCCGGGAATCCGAGGGTGACCACGACCACATCACCGGAGCGGGAATCCTCCTGATGGAAGACCGGCACCGGGGCGTCATGGGTGCCGCCGGCGTAGTAGGTGCAGCTGCCGGGCGCGGCCGGATCACCGGCGGCGCAGTCGAGCAGATTGAACTGGGCCGGGACGCGAACCTCAGCGTCGAAGATCTTTACCGGAACGCTCAGCCCCTGCAGCAGCGGCCAGATCACCACGGTGCCGCCACCCACATTGGCCACGGCCGCACCGGTGACCTTGTAGGACAGCGTGACCGGACCGGTCACTCCCGCGGTAGGCAGGTCGACGGTGGTGCTGTTGGGGCCGCTGGACACCGTGGGCGACAACGGCGTCGAGCCGCTGGCGGCGGTGACGTCGGAGACGGTGAAGCGGTACTCGGTCGATTGCGCGGTGCGTCGCGCAGTGGTGAACACCTGCTGGACGCTCGCCGGCGCCGCACCGTCGAAAGTCATGGTCGCGGTCACGCTCAGCACACCATCGGCACCGATCGTGGCCACAGCGTTGTAGGAGGACAGCTGACCGCCGTCCGCGCGCGCGGTGGGCATCGTCGCCAGCAGCAGCGCAAAGGCGACCAACACCACCGACAGGCTCCGCTTCAACTGGGCCTTCACCGTTGCCATCTCGGTTCCTTTTCCTCGCGATGAGCCACACCCTCGCCGTCACCCTAGCGGGCCGTGCTCCAACATTGGCAGTCAGCCTAGGGCCGTGTCCGTCCGCATGGGTACCCATAAAAGAACTCCGACACCCATGGCCCTCTCCCGCCTGATGCGCCACTCTGTGACCATGACCGCCTCCGGAAGCGCGGGCTTCCCCAGCCCGGGGTGGCCGAGCTCTGGCGGCTGGCCACCGCCGCCACCACCGTGGCCTGAGACACCATCCCCGCCCGGATTCCCGCCGACGGTCCCGCTGGCCCCGCCACCTCCGCCACGGAAGAAGAGTCCGCTGCTGGGGGTGATCGGCGGCCTGGCCTTCGTGGCCGCAGTGGCGTTCTTCGGCTTTGCCTTGGCCAACTACCTCAACGCGTCCACCCCGCCGACCCCACCCACCGCTCCGTCCGCACCGCCCGTCCCGGCACCCACCCCCACCGGGGTCGCCTCCACCGCCGCGCCCTCCCCCGCTCCGACCCCTGAGCCCAGCTATCACCAGGTCACCGACGTGCCCGAGCCCGACCTCAACCCGCCCGACATCCCGGTGCCGAAGGACGCCGCGCACGCCAAGACCTGGTCGAAACAGAACAAGCTCTACCAGCAGTCGGTGCCGGTGCCCACCGCGTGCACGGTGCGGTTCGTCGACATGCAGAAGGTGTCGGCTAAGGCCTACCAGGCCTATCTCAACGAGGTCGCCGGGTGTCTGTGGGGCGTGTGGCACGACCCGGTGACCGCTGCCGGTTACCAACTGCCCCGGCCGCCGGTGACGGTCTACACCAAGCCGGTGCAGTCACCGTGCGGGCGACTGGACACCCAGAACGCCTACTACTGCTCGGGAAACCAACGCATCTACTACGCCAACGACTTCTACACCGCCTTCTCCGACGACCTGCGCGGGCAGCGATTCCTGGCCGAGATGATCCTGGCCCACGAGTTCGGCCACGACATCCAAGGACGGACCGGCATCTTCTACGCGACGATCATGTTGGAGCAGGTCAGCACCGAGAAGAAGGCGCTGGAGTTCAATCGGCGACTGGAACTGCAGGCCGACTGCTTCGCCGGCCACTGGCTGGGTGCGGTTGCCTCTGCCACCTCGCTGACCGAACAGGATCGGACGAACCTGGCCGCCGCAGCCGAACAAATCGGGCTTCCGCAACCAGACGTCTATGACGACCACGGGTCGAGCCAATCGCGGCGCAATTGGCTCCTGACCGGCCTGGACAATGCGTTGATCGGACGCTGCAACACCTTCGCCGCTAGCTCAGTAAAAGTTCGCTGACCAGCCCATAGCCTTCGCCAGCCCGCTGATTAGGCTGACCGCGTGACCCAAAATTGGAGCCCGCCACCCGGCCAACAATGGCCTGGCTCGCAGCCGTGGAATACCACTGCGGCCTGGGGTGCGCCTCCACCTCCGCCCCCACCACCCCCCGGCTCGCCGGTGGCGCCGCCACCGGGCTACGGCGCGGGCGCGCCGATGCTGGCAGGCGGGTACCCGCCCCCACCGCGGCCACCGGCCAAGAAGAGCCCCCTGCTGGCGATCCTTGGTGGCGGTGCCTTCGTCGTGGTGGTGATGTTCTTCGGGATCGCGTTGCTGAACTATCTCAACGCCGGGCCAGGCGGACCGGGGTCGGAGCCCAGCTACCACCAGGTCACCAACGTCCCCGAGCCGGACTTCAACCCACCGCCGCTACCCAAGCCGCAGACCGAGGCCGACCTGATCGCCTGGACGAAGAACAATCAGATCTACTCCCACGCCGTTCCGGTGCCGACCAACTGCGCGGTGCCCTACCTGGACGCCTCGACTGCGGACGTGCCCGCGCTCGACCAGCACCTTGCCCAGCTGACCGCCTGCCTGTGGGGCGTCTGGGAGGCCCCGATGACCGAGGCCGGATTCCAGCTCCCGCGTCCGCCGGTCACGGTGTACACCACGGAGATCACCTCCCCGTGCGGCAAGCTGCCGCTGCACAACGCCTTCTACTGCAGCGCCGACCAGCACGTGTACTACGCCCAGAACGTCTACGAGATCATCGACCCGGCGCTGCGGAACAAGCCGTTCCTGCCCGAGTTCATCCTGGCTCACGAGTTCGGGCACGCGATCCAAGCACGCACCGGCATCTTCTACGCCAGCGCCGTGTTGGAGCACAACAGCGACAAGACCTTGGCCAACGAGTACAGCCGTCGCTCCGAGACCCAGGCCGACTGCTTCTCCGGCTTGTTCCTCAACGCGATCGCGACCGCGTCCGGGCTCACCGACGCAGACCGCGCCAATGTGCTCTCGGTGGCGGCTTCCATCGGCTCGCCCAAGCCGGATCCCGAAGATGACCACGGCACCAGCGCGTCCCGGGTGGCGTGGGCGACCACGGGTCTCGGCAACTCTCAAATCGGCCAATGCAACACTTTCGCGGCCGGTTCGGAGCAGGTCCGGTGACCGCCAAGACGAAGCCATCCGGCGGTGGTGCCCGCTTCGACGGGCACACTAGGCTGGCGCCGTGACGCAGAACTGGGGCGCGCCGACACCGCGACAGCAGATGCCCAGCTATCAGAGCTGGGGCCAGCCGACCAGCGCCTGGGGTGCGCCACCTCCACCGCCACCACCGCCGGGCGGCTTTTCCCCCGCCTACCCGCAGCAGGCCTACAGCGCGCCCCCGGGCAGCTTCGCGCCGCCGCCGCCACGCAAGAAGGGCAACCCCCTGCTGGCCGTCCTCGGCGGCCTGGCGTTCGTGCTGATTCTGGGCTTCTTCGTGGTGGCCCTCAGCAACTACCTCAACGCCGGAGGCGGAGGCGGCAACGGCAACGACCCCACCTACCACCAGGTGGACAACGTGCCCGCGCCGGATTACAACCCGCCGGCCATCCCGCAGCCCAAGACCTATGACCAGGCCACCACGTGGATGGAGAAGAACGCCATCTACACCAAGACGGTGCCGGTCCCCACAAACTGCGTGGTGCCCTATGTCGACCCGACCACGGCAAGCACCACCCAACTGGAGGATCACCTCAACCAGCTCACCGCCTGCCTGTGGGGCGTCTGGGAAGGCCCGATGACCGAGGCGGGGTTCCAGCTACCGCGACCGCCGGCGACGGTGTACAGCTCGACGATCACCACCCCGTGCGGGAAGGCCGAGACCGGCAACGCGTTCTACTGTGGCGCCGACCAGCACATCTATTACGCCAAGGACCTGCCCAAGATCCTGCCACCGAAGATCCGCACCAAGCCGTTCGTTACCGATGCGGTGATGGCGCACGAGTTCGGGCACGCGATCCAGGCCCGCACCGGGATCCTGATCGCGGAGAAGGCCTGGGAGCAGAAGGCCGGCGAGGCCGAGGGCCGGGTGTTCTCCCGTCGTACCGAGGTGCAGGCCGACTGCTTCGCCGGGCTGTGGGTGAACGCGGTGGCGAAGGCGTCCAAGCTGACGCCGGACGACTTCGACAACCTGAAGTACTTGTTCTACAACATCGGCGATGACGTGCTCACCGGTCAGACCAACTACGACGGTGACCATGGCTTGGCCAAGAACCGGCAAGCGTGGGTCACCATTGGCCTGGACACCGATCAGATCGGTAAGTGCAACACCTACGTCGCTCCGGCCAGCACGGTTCGCTGAGTTCGAAGCCACACCGTGAGCACGCCGCCGGTGCCACCGTGGCCGCCTCACTGGCCCGGGCCCGCACCGGCCTGGCCGGGCTCGATGCCGCCGTGGGCGGCTCCGCCGCCCCGCCGCTCGCCGGTGGCAGTGGTGACCGGCGTGATCGTGGTGCTGGCGGCGGCTTTCTTCGTCATCGCCGTGGTCAACTACCTGCAGAGCGCTGCCACGCCGTCACCCTCGGCTCCGGAGACGCCGTCGGCCGTGCCGTCACCGTCTGCTCCCGCGCCGACACCGGACGCCGCCCCCACCCCGCAGACCTGGGAGGAAGCCACCGAATGGCTCAGACGCAATCGGCTCTACCAGCAGTCCCTGCCGGCCACCGTGCCGTGCCAGGCTCACCGGTTTGACGCCACCACGGCACGACTGGCCGACCTCCAGCTCGAGGTCGACGCTTCCATCGACTGCCTCCAGCAGGCGTGGGACGGACCGGTCACTGCAGCCGGGTCACGCCTGCCGCGACCGCCGGGACTGGCCTTCGACGTGCCGGTTGTTACCGCCTGCGGCGACTCATCGGTGTCCACCGCGTTCTACTGCGCTCTGGACCAGCGCATCTACGTCTCGATGTACTTTCCGCGAGACCTTCCGCGGGACCTCGCCGACAACCCGTTCGCCTTGGCCGACACCATGGCCCACGAGTACGGCCACCACGTCCAGCTGCGCACAGGGATCTTCGTGTCGGCGTTTGCCTGGAAAGGGCAGGTCGACCAGAAGACGGCGCTGGAGTACTCCCGTCGATTCGAGCTTCAGGCCGACTGCTTCGACGGACTATGGCTCGACCGGATCCGCACTGAATCGGGTCTGAGCCCGACCGAGCTGAAAGAACTGGCCACCATCGTCTACGAACTGGGCGACGACACCGCCGCCGGCCAACCTCCGGGAAGCGGGGACCACGGCCAAGGCAAGAGCCGGCTGGCCTGGTACACCGTCGGACGCGAGGACGGCCCGCAGACCGGCGTCTGCAACACCTTCAGCGCCCCGGCCTCGACTGTGCGCTAGCCGGCCTGATCGACCATGGCCACCGCGATGGCGGCCAGACCCTCACCGCGGCCGGTGAGACCCAGCCCGTCGGTGGTGGTTCCGGCCACGCTGACCGGCGCGCCGAGAGCTGCGGTCAGCACCGCCTCGGCCTCGGCACGGCGCCCCGCAAGCCGTGGGCGCTGCCCGATGACCTGGATCGACACGTTCACCGGCACGAAGCCGGCCCGGGCCAGCAGGACAGCGGTCTCGGCCAGAAAGCTGACCCCGCTCGCTCCGGCCCATCGCGGATCGTCGGTGCCGAAGTTGCTGCCGATGTCACCGAGGCCGGCGGCGCCCAATAGCGCGTCCACCGCAGCGTGGGCGGCCACATCGCCGTCGGAGTGCCCTGACAGGCCTTGGGGCTCGTCAGGGAATTCGATGCCGGCTACCCACATCGCGACGCCATCGGCGTAGGCGTGGACGTCGGTGCCAATGCCGACTCGCATGCTCATCCGCGACTCCTCGCAATCGCTTCGGCCAACACCAGGTCGGCCGGCACGGTCACCTTCAATGCTTCGCGCGAGCCGTCGACCAACACCACCGCTTCGCCGATCGCTTCGATCGCGGTCGCGTCGTCACTGACCTCCAGCCCTGCCTCCTCGGCGTGAGCAAGCGCCTTCTCCAACACCTCACGACGGAAGCCTTGCGGGGTCTGTACCGCGCGCAGCGGCGTCCGGTCGACGACCTGGGACGTGCCGTCGGGGTTCTGCCGGCGGATCGAATCGACGACGGGAATCACCGGGACGCACCCGGAGGCACCGTCGCCCACCGCCTCGATCACGCGGGTCACCACGTCAGCCGGCACCAAAGCGCGCGCGGCGTCATGCACGAGAACGGTGGTGCACTCGGCGAGTTTCGGATCACCCGCGATCGCGGCCAGCCCGGCGCGCACCGAATCCTGGCGGCGAGCGCCGCCGTACACGTAGCCCGCTGGAATCGGCGCGTCGGCGAGCGCTGTCTCGAAAGCGGCCTGCTCTCCGGGGGCGATCACCACGATGGCGGCATCGACGCCGCCATTAGCCAGCGCGTCCAGGCTGTGTCGGACGAGCGAGCGTCCGCCCACATCACGCAGAGCTTTGGGCGGGCCATCGCCGAGCCGAGTACCTGACCCGGCCGCGACCACAACGGCCACGACGGGTGGGGAGGAATCCATGGCGCTTCCGCGCCTCAGGAAGCCAGCACCTCGTCGAGAAGAACCTCAGCGCGGTCCTCCTCGACCTTTTCGGCCAGAGCGAGCTCGGAGACCAGGATCTGCCGGGCCTTGGCCAGCATCCGCTTCTCACCCGCGGACAGCCCGCGCTCGCGCTCACGGCGCCACAGGTCGCGGACGACCTCGGCCACCTTCATCACATTGCCCGAGTGAAGCTTCTCCAGGTTCGCCTTGTAGCGTCGCGACCAGTTGGTCGGCTCTTCGGCATGGGGTGCACGCAGGACGCCGAACACGCGCTCCAGACCATCGGCGTCGACGACATCTCGGACACCCACCAGGTCGAGGTTGTTGGCCGGCACTCGGACGACCAAGTCGTTTTGCCCGACGATCCGCAGCACGAGGTAGAGACGCTCCTCGCCTTTGATCGTCCGGGTTTCCAGGGCCTCGATGACTGCTGCGCCATGATTGGGGTAGACCACAGTCTCACCGATTGTGAACGTCATATTCGCGTTTACCACCTTTCCCGGCTGCCTAGTCTAGCACGAAACACCCTCAGCTAGCTATGTCTTTCCTAGCCAGAGGCGATTTGGGCTTGACATCGCGGGGTGAGTATGCATCACTTCGGCGTCGATTCACGATTTGCGCTTGCCAGAGCGAAATGCGCAGTTTCGTCCCTCCCATGGCACGCGGAGACCTTCCTCCACCGCCACCCCAAACCTGCGGCATCGACGCGGAACGCACGAGTGGACCCGGCCGAAGCCGAGCCCACTCGTGCGCGGGGGGCGGGAATCAGGCAACGGCCTCCACTTGCTTGGCCGGCCACCAGGTCTTCAGGGCCACCACCAGCGCGGCACTGACCACCACACCGGCGAGCAGGCTGATCAGGAAGCCGAAGATCGCGGCCGGCAGCGGCTGGAAGGCGAACAGGACGAAGATGCCGCCGTGCGGGGCGCGCAGCCCCACACCCAGCGCCATGCTCAGCGCACCGGTCACGGCACCGCCGGCCATCATCGACGGGATCACTCGCAACGGATCGGCGGCGGCGAACGGAATGGCACCTTCGGAGATGAAGGACGCCCCCAGCAACCAGGCGGCGGCGCCGTTCTCGCGCTCGACCTCGGTGAACAACTTCTTGCGCACCACGGTGGCCAGCGCCATCGCCAACGGAGGCACCATGCCCGCGGCCATCACCGCGGCCATCACCTGGAAGTTGGCCGCCGTTCCGGCCGACAGTCCGGCGGTCGCGAACAGGTAGGCGGCCTTATTCACCGGACCACCCAGGTCGAAGCACATCATCAGCCCCAGCACGATTCCCAGCGCGATCGCCGAGCCGCCGGACATGCCGCCCAGCCCGGCCTGCATCGCCTTGGTGAGGCTGGCCAGCGGCTGACCCAGCAGGAAGTACATCAAGCCACCGGTGAGCAGCGTGGCCACCAGCGGAATGATCACCACCGGCATCAGTCCGGCCAGCCATCGTGGCGCCTTGTAGCTGGAGATCCAGGCCGCCAGTAGCCCCGCCACCAGACCGGTGACCAGGCCGCCGAGGAAGCCGGCACCGAGGGTGACCGAGATCGCGCCACCGACGAACCCGGGGGCGATGCCCGGACGTCCGGCCAGGGCGTAGGCGATGTAGCCGCTCAGCGCCGGAACCAGGAAGCCGAAGGCGGCACCACCGATAGCGAACATCACCGCACCGAGGGTCATGATGAAGCCCGCCGGCATGCTGGTCAGGCTGGAGTTGGCCAGCACCAGCGAACCGATCGACTTGCCGCCGTCAGCCGCAGCTTGGCAGGACGCCGCATCCAACCACGTCAGGTCGGCACAGGTGCGCGCGCTGGCCGCACCCGGCGGCAACGCAATGTCGAAGCCGCCGAACAGGAAGCCCAGCGCGATCAGCAGACCACCGGCAGCCACGAACGGGATCATGTAGGAGACACCGGTCATCAGCGCCTGCTGAATGCGCCGTCCCCAGCCCAGCTGGGTCGACGCCGAAGCCGCCGAGGTTGCGCCGGCCCGGTCGACATGGCCACCCACGCGGGCGGCTTTCGGGTTCTCGGCGGCGACCAAGGCTTCGGCGATGAGCTTCTCGGGCTCATTGATCGCCCGCTTCACCCCTGATTCGATCAGGGGCAGGCCGGCGAAACGCTCCCGATCACGCACCGGCAGGTCGGTGGCGAAGATCACCGCATCGGCGCGGGCGATCACCTCCGGCGCCAGCCAGTCGATGCGTCCGGAGCCCTGCGGTTCGACGTGCATCTCGACCTCGGCGGCTCGTGCAGCCTGTTCCAGGCCGTCGGCGGCCATGAAGGTGTGCGCGATACCGGTCGGGCATGCGGTCACCGCCACCAGCACCGGGAGCGTGGCGGCGCCCGTCGCGGTGGGGGCGGTGACCACGCTCGGGGTGGCCGCGGTTTCATCGGCGGTGGCCTGCTCGACCAAAGCCACGATCTGTTCGGGGCTGGTCGCAGCGCGCAGACCATCGGTGAACTCGGTGCGCATCAGCGAGCGGGCCAACTTGGCCAGCAGCTGCAGGTGCGCGTCATCGGAGCCGTCGGCGGCAGCGATCAGGAAGGCCAGGTCAGCCGGACCGTCAGCGGCACCGAAGTCGACCGGCGGGGACAACCGGGCGAACGCCAGGGAGTTGACGGTGACCGCAGCCGAGCGGCAGTGCGGAATCGCGATCCCGCCGCCGAGGCCAGTGCTCATCTTCTCTTCGCGGGCGAGGGCGTCAGCAGCCAGACCGGCGGCCTCCGCCCGTCCGGCCGTGGCCACGCGGGTCGCCAGCGACCGAATCACCTCGGCTTTGGTCGCGCCGAGATTGGCGTCGAGCACGACCAGATCGGGCGTGATCAGGGGTTGGTGGGACATCATCGTTCCTTTTTCCAGGTGGGGAGGGAGTTTCAGACGAGGGGGGAGACCTCGACCTGCGCGGTGTTGATTTGGTCGGGACGGGGCAACTGCGTCCCCGCCAGCGAAGCGGCGGCCGAGCCGTAGGCGACGGCCAAGCGAAGGCGCTCTGCCGGCGGCAGGCCTCGAGTGTCGGCGAGCACGTAGCCGGCGACCGAGGAGTCTCCGGCGCCCACCGTGCTGCGGACGGTGATCGGCGGCGGGACGGCACGCCAGGCGCCCTCGGCGGTGGCCAGCACTGCTCCGGCCGCACCCAGGGTGACCAGGACGGCGCCGACGCCGCGGGCCACCAGCGACTGGGCGGCCGCCACACTGGCGCTGACATCGCCAGCGCGGGCGGCGGCTTCGAGCGCGGCGGCATCGGTGCCGGTGAGTTGGGCCAACTCTTCGGAGTTGGGCTTGATCAGGTCGGGAGCCGCGTCAGCGAACTCTGCGGCCAGCGCCAGCAGGGGGGCGTCGGAGGTGTCGACGGCAATCCGACACCCCCACGGACGCAGCGCCCGCACCAGTTCGACGTACCAGTTGCTCGGCACGCCCGGGGGCAGCGAACCGGACAGCACCACCCAGTCAGCCCGCTCGGACTCCAACACCAGCAACCGGGCCAGCGCCTCGGTCACCGCCGGACTCAGGGTGGGGCCGGGCTCGTTGATCTTGGTGGTGGTGCCGTCGGGTTCGGTCAGCGTGAGATTGGTGCGCACCGGCTGCGGCAACGGCACATTGAGATAAGGCAGGCCCAAGTCGTCCAGGCCGCGCAGGATGGGGTCGGACGGATCGGCGGGCAGCACCGCGTGAGCCGGATGCCCGGCGTAGTGCACCACCCGGGCCACGTTGATGCCCTTGCCACCAGGCTCGACGGTGACCTGGACAGCACGATGGACGTCTCCGCGACTCAGCGGCGCGTCCAAGCTGATCGTGCGATCCAGGGACGGGTTGGCGGTCAGCGTGACGATCATGCGATCACCACCTCGACGCCGGCAGCCCGCAGGTCAGCCACATCGGCGGCGTCGATGCCGTCGTCGGTGATCAGCACGTCGGCCTGGTTGAGAGCGGCGAAACCGACCAACAACTCCGCGCCGAGCTTGGAGCTGTCGGCAAGCACCACCACGAAGCTCGCCGCGCCCACCATCGCTTCCTTGACCGCGGCTTCGTCATGGTCGGGGGTGGAGAAGCCGTGCTGCACCGAGATGCCGTTGGTGCCGACGAAGGCGACATCGCAGCGCAGGCGACTCAGCGCCGTGACCGTCTCACTGCCGACCGTCGCACCGGTGATGCCGCGGACGTTGCCGCCCAGCAGGCGCACCCTGACGCCGTTGGCCGCCAGTTGTCCGGCAGCGGGAAGGGAGTTGGTGACCACCGCGGTGACCGCGTTGGCACCCAGGCGGGCTGCCAGGCGTCCGGTGGTGGTGCCGGCATCAAGCAAAACGGTGCCCGGCTGGCTGGGCAGGTAGCGCAGGGCAGCTTCGGCGATCCGAGCCTTCTGGGCGGCGCCGGCCGCCTCGCGTTCGGCCAAGCCGGTCTCCAACACGGTGAGGCCGTTGGCGGCCACTGCCCCGCCATGCACCCGGCGGATCAAGCCGCGCTGGTCGAGGGCGTCCAGGTCGCGGCGGATGGTTTCGGTGGTGACACCGAACTCCTCGGCCAGCTCGGTGACCGACACACGTTCTTGGCGCATCGCACGATTCACGATGCTGCGGTGCCGCTCTTCTGCGTACATCAGGCTCTCACTCTCGCCACGTCGGTGTGGGTATACCTGTTTCTATCTTGTTTTAGTTGGCTTTGCAAGAGGTCAGGGCAAAGTTACGTGTGGTTTCATGTGGAATCAGCCCGCACCCGGGTGCGGCAACCTGCGCGCAGCCTCAGCTACGCGCAGCCAGGAGGCGATCAGCCGTAGGTGACTTCGTCGGAGAACAAGCCGGAGACGCTCTCGCCGCAGTTGATCCGGTGGACGGCCTCAGCGAACAACGGGGCCACCGAAACCGTGGTCAGCCG
>JAJTBJ010000055.1 GCA_021286985.1 Propionibacteriales bacterium
TGCAGCGGCTTGAGCACCGGCATCGCGGCCATGGTGGTGCAGTTCGGGTTGGCGATGATGCCGGTCGGCGGGTTCAGCGCGTCCTCGGGGTTCACCTCGCTGACCACCAGCGGCACGGCCGGGTCCTTGCGCCAGGCCGAGGAGTTGTCGACCACGATGGCGCCGGCTGCGGCGACCTTCGGAGCGAACTCGCGCGACGTCGACGCCCCGGCCGAGAACAGCGCCAGGTCGAGCCCGGAGAAGTCGGCGGTCGCGGTGTCCTCCACCACGATCTCGCCCCCCTTCCAGGGCAGGGTCTGACCGGCCGAGCGGGCCGAAGAGAAGAATCGGATCTCGTCCACCGGGAAATCACGCTCTTCCAGAAGGGTCCGCATCACGCGTCCCACCTGGCCCGTGGCCCCGAAAACACCTACACGCATGGCGCTGAGCCTACCGGGCAGGCCTGAGCGCAGCCTGAACACGATCAACGCATGGTCTCGCGGTCGACGGCGACCGCCTGCTCGTCACCCCTCAGAGGCGGTCATAGCCAACTGACGTAGGGCGCGATCAGGGAATAGCCCACGAAGGCGAACAGATCCAACAGGAAATGCGCCACCACCAAAGGCCCGACCCGTTTGAACTTCAGGTAGGCGAAACCGAACACCAACCCCATCACCACGTTGCCGATCGCCCCACCGAAGCCTTGGTAGAGGTGGTAGGAGCCGCGCACCAGCGCGCTGGAGACCACGATCACCCACAGCGGCCAGGCCAGTTGACGTCCCCGGACGAACCAGAAGCCGAGCATGATGACTTCTTCCAGGATTCCGTTCATCGCGGCGGCACCGATCAGCACCGGAATCGTCCACCAGTTTTCGGCAAGGTTGGCCGGGGCCACGTTGGTATTGATCCCGATCTGCCGGGCAACCAGGTAGAACGCGATTCCGGGAATGCCGATGATGGCCGCCATCCCGAATCCCCAGCCGACGTCGAAACGCGGTCGCCGAAGATCAAAACCGATGCTGCCGCGATCCCGACTCAGCTGCAGCAGGTACAACGCCAACAGTGCCGGCACCAGCGGAAACACCAGCCCAGCCAGCTGATAGGCCAGATCCAGCCACGGTCGATCGGGGGTGATCGAGTTGTTCATCGACGTCGTCTGCTGGTTCAGCGGCACGTTGCGGGTCAGCTTCTCGATGATGGCCAGCACCGAGTACACCGCCGAGGAACCCAGCGACACCCCCAACACCAGCAGCAGCTCGACTCCCGGACGCCGTGGCGCGGCCACGTCGACGGTCAACGGTTCCGCGCTCACACCGACTCCCCTTCCTGACCGAGGTGGTGACGAGCGAAGGCCAGCGTGCGCGCCAACGTCGCCGACCGCTCTGTCTGGCTGAGGCCTCGGGTGCTCACTTCAGCCACGACCTGCCCGTGATAACTGGACGCCGCCAGCACAGCCAATACCTCAGCCGCTTGTTGGTCTCCCGCCCCCGGCGGCAGATGCTCGTCGGTGGAGCCGCCGGTGCCGTCAGTCAGGTGGACGTGCGCCAGCCGCTCTCCCCACTGATGGACGAGTTCCAGGGACGACAGTCGGGCGATCGAGGCATGCGACAGGTCGAGGGTGAGGTGATCGCAGTCCAACAGCGCGGGGTCCCAACTCGGTGCGTACGCCCGAATCTCGCCCCCACCGGGGCCCCGCCAGGGATACATGTTCTCCACCGCGAAGATCAGACCGGTCTCACGCTCTAGTCGGCGAATCCCCTTGGTGAACTCAGCCGCGTAGCCGCGCTGCCAGCGAAATGGCGGATGCAGCACCACCACTTCGGCGCCCAGGCGGTGAGCGGCCTCGCCGGCCCGCTGCAGCCGATCCCACGGTTCGCTGCCCCAGACACCCTGGGTGAGCAGCAAGGTGGGGGCGTGCACCGCCCACACCCGCACCTGATGAGTGGCGGCCAGGTCGGCCAGGGCGTCC
Source organism: Propionibacteriales bacterium (assembly GCA_021286985.1). Taxonomy (GTDB): domain Bacteria; phylum Actinomycetota; class Actinomycetes; order Propionibacteriales; family Propionibacteriaceae; genus Propionicimonas. The sequence continues at coordinate 1,949 of JAJTBJ010000055.1, forward strand.
GGATCGGCCGAGACCGGGTCCATGCCGACCATCACTTCCACACCGTCATAGCCCAGCCGCGACGACAGCGCGAAAGCCGCCGCAGTCGGCTCGGGGTACACCGAGGACGACGACAACACCACCGGGGTGCGGCGGGAATTCGGGCTGGTCACGGGTCCATGTTAGGCGCGTCGATGTCGGTGCGGTCCGGCCATTTCCAGCCTGCCGACCGCCTCGATTTCGCGGACGGGGCAGCGTGCGGCAACAATGTGGCTATGCATGTCGATCATCTGACCTTCGCCGTCGGCTCTAAAGGGCTGAAGGCGGAGGCGAAGCGGCTCGGCGAACTTCTTGGTGAGAAGTTCCGTGATGGCGGCTTCCACCCCCGCTTCGGCACCACCAACAGCATCCTTCCGCTCGCCGACGACCGCTACATCGAGGTCGTTGAGGTCTTGGAGCACCCGGCAGCCGAGAAGGCCGCCTTCGGCCAGGCCGTCCGTGCCCGCTCCGAGATGGGCGGCGGCTGGATGGGCTGGGTGGTCTCGGTCGACGACCTGTCCGGCTTCGAGAAGCGACTCGATCGGCAGGCCGTCTACGGATCCCGGCACTTCCCTGACGGCCGCCTCCTGGAGTGGGAGCAACTGGGCGTCCGTGGATTGCTCGCCGACCCACAACTGCCGTACTTCATCAAGTGGAACTCCGATCATTCGGTGCTGCCGAAGGCGCTGCCGGGCACGATCAAGCTGGTCCAGGTCGAGATCGCCGGCACCCGTGATCGGGTGGAGGAATGGCTGGGCATCTGCCTGGACGAGGTCTTCGACGGGGTCGAGTTCAAGTTCACCTCGCCCAATGGTCAGCCCGGCATCGAGGCGGCCACCTTCGAGACCAAGAAGGGCCTCGTCCGCCTCTGACCTGCATTGTCAGGGCCGACGGTTAGCGTCAGGTCCATGGCAAAAGCGGCGACCCTTTATCAGTGCTCCGAATGCGGCTGGACGGCCCCTCGCTGGGTCGGACGCTGCGGCGAATGTCAGGCGTGGGGCAGCGTCGCGGAATCCGTGAGCGGCCGGCTGCGCGTCGCGGCCACCACCCCGTCCACCCCGGCTGTGCCCATCACCCAGGTTCGCGTCGATCAGGCACGGGCCTTGCCGACCGGGCTGGGCGAACTCGATCGCGTCCTCGGCGACGGGCTCACCCCCGGCGCGGTCGTCCTGCTGGCCGGGGAGCCGGGGGTCGGTAAGTCCACCCTGCTGTTGGAGGTCGCAGCCGGCTGGGCCCGGGCCGGTCGGCGCACCCTGTATGTGTCCGCCGAAGAGTCGGCGGCACAGGTGCGGCTACGAGCTGAACGCACCGGCGCGGTCCACGAGTCGTTGTTCCTGGCCGCCGAAGCCGATCTGGGCGTCGTCCTCGGGCAGATCGAACAACTCTCCCCCGAGTTGCTGGTGCTGGACTCGGTGCAGACTGTCGCGGCCCCCGGCACCGAAGGGGTGCCCGGTGGCGTGAGTCAGGTGCGCGAGGTCACCGCCGCGCTGGTCCGGGTGGCCAAACAACGGGCGCTGCCGGTGATGCTGATCGGCCACGTGACCAAAGAGGGGGCGGTGGCCGGGCCACGCACCCTGGAGCATCTGGTCGATGTGGTGCTCAGCTTCGAGGGCGAGCCGCATTCGGGCTTTCGGCTGCTGCGGGCGAGCAAGAACCGCTTCGGACCGGCGGACGAAGTCGGGTGCTTCGAGCTCACCGAAGCCGGCATCCGCGAGGTGCCCGACCCCAGCGGGTTGTTCACCTCGCTGCACGAGGAGCCGGCCACCGGCACCTGCCTGACCGTGTCGCTGGCCGGACGGCGTCCGTTGCTCACCGAGATTCAGGCGTTGGTGGCACCCAGCGCTGCGCCGGTTCCTCGCCGGGTCACCTCCGGCCTGGACGGCGCGCGGCTGTCGATGATCCTGGCGGTGTTGCAGCGCCGGGCCGCGGTGAAGCTGCATACCGCCGAGGTGTACGCCTCCACCGTCGGCGGCATGCGGGTGGCCGATCCGGCCGCCGACCTGGCCACCGCGATCGCGGTGGCCTCGGCGGCCTACGACCAGTCGTTCGTCCGGCCGGTGATCGCGCTGGGCGAGGTCGGGCTGTCGGGTGAACTGCGGCCGGTCCCGGGGATCCCCCGGCGGCTTGGCGAGGCGGCGAGGCTGGGATTCCAGCTCGCTCTGGTGCCGGCCGGATGCGGGACCACGGTCAACGGCCTACGAGTGATCGAGGTGGTCAGCGTGGCCAACGCCTTGCAGGTGCTCGGGGTCCGCAAGCGTTCTGGTGATCGGCACCCGCCGACCCCGCAGCTGACGGTGGTCGAGGCGGCTAGCTCGGCGTGACCAGCATCACCAATCGGGCCGGCTCCGCGCCGGTGAAGGTGGCCTTGGCAACGTAGGTTCCGGCGCCCACCGTGGCCTTGGTGGTCTTGCACTTGCTGGCTGAACGCGCCCCCGACCAGTTGACTTCGAAGACGTAGGCCTGCTGCGGGGCAAGGGTCACGGTTTTGGCCGGCACCCAGGCGGCGCAGTCGGCCGTGGTCCAGATCCGGTCCTTCCCGCTGGTCACGGCGACGACGAAGTTGCTCGCCGTGACAGCCAGCACGCAGGGCACGGCGGTGGTGTTGGTCAGCGACACCTTGAACACCTGGGCGCTGCCCTGGGTGAGCTTCTTGAAGCCGGCAAGTCCGGCGCGGATCGATAGCGGGTCACACGCTTGTGGGGCGGCCGGCGTGGCCGGCGCCGAGGAGGTCGGCGGCGCGGCGGTGACGCTCGACGGTGTGACGGCCGGCGTCGGCAGGCCGCTGGCCGAACTGCTGGTCGGCGCGGAGGGAAGTGCAGGCTGCGGCTGGTCCTTGGGCCACAGCGCCCAGGCGACGGCCACCGCTGCGATCAGGACGGCGACGACCACGCCCAACACCAATGCCCGCCGCCGCCAATACACCTGCGGCGGCTGCGGTCCTGTGGGATGCATGATCGAACCCATGACGCCAGGCTAAAACTCCTGGTCGGAGGGCTGAGCACACCACGCCGCACGCCCGGACCAACCCGGCCCACGCCACTGTGCTGCTGGGCGGTCGCGGTTCGTCCGGATACCTTCGGCCAGGGATCGCTCGGACGCAGTCCAGGGCTTCCCCCGATTCGCCTGTCCTGATCACCCGGTAGCGTTGTGGTGCACACAGCGACGATGAGGAAGCCATGAGCGAATCCACGCCCTTCCCGGCCAACCAGCCGGACGCCAGCACGGGGTCGGTCGAGTACACCCAACCGGCCGTCCCGCCCCTGCCTGACAGCGGCGTCGACCCCAACAGTCTCGACCTGGCGCCGACCAGTTCGACCGGCCAGGCCTACAGTTTGGATCTGGAGCCGACCCAGGTCGATCCCTTCGGAAGCCGCGGTGGTGACTACCCCGACTTCAGCTACGCCGATCAGACCTACACCCAGCCGATCCCTGACCCGGTCGATCCCAATCCGTTCCCCGCAGTGAGCAACTACGCGCAGCCCACCGTGCCGGTGCAACCGGTCGCACCGGCGGTTGCCGACCTGTCGCTTGCCGAGCCGTCCGGCTTCGGCGTTCAGAGCGCGACGCCCGGCAGCCTTCCCGCGACCTACCAGTCCTACCCGGCGCCCGCACCGGTGAGCGATCCGATCCACTACGACTACGGCTACACCGCTCAGCCGTTGGCCGACCACCCCAACGCGCTGCCGTCGCTGATCCTGGGGATCGCGAGTCTGGTGATCTTCTCCCCACTGGGAATCATCGGACTGATCCTTGCCCGAAAGGGGCGCCAGGAAGTCGCGCAGAATCCCGGCCGGTGGGCGACCGGCGGCACTTTGACCGCAGGTTTCGTGCTCAGCGCGATCGGCACGGCGCTCACCGCCCTGGCCGTGATCTTCTTCGTGATCATGTTCATCGTCATGTTCGCGGCGGCCGCCTTCAACTGAGTCTCTAAACCACAGTGGCCCGGCGACCTCAGAGGTCGCCGGGCCACTTTCGTGTGGTCAGGAGGTGTGGCCGATTTCGGCCGCGGGCACGTCCGGCACCGCCGCCTTGGGCGTACCGGTGAAGGTGAACGCCTGCTCGGACCCCTCAGGCGCCACGTCGACCACGACAATCTCGCCGGGATGAATCTCGGAGAACAGGATCTTCTCGGCGAGGAGGTCCTCGATGTCGCGCTGAATGGCCCGGCGCAACGGCCGTGCCCCCAGCACCGGATCGAAGCCACGCTTGGCGATCAGGCTCTTGGCCGCCGGGGTCAACTCGATGCCCATGTCACGATCGCGCAGCCGCACCTCGATCTCGGCGATCATCAGGTCGACGATCCGCTCGATGTCGGTGGTGCTGAGCTGGTGGAAGACCACGATCTCGTCGACGCGGTTCAGGAACTCCGGACGGAAGTGCTGCTTCAGTTCGTCGGAGACCTTCGCCTTCATCTTCTCGTAGCTGCCCACCTCGTCCGAACTCTGGCTGAAGCCGAGGTTGACCGACTTCGAAATGTCGCGGGTGCCCAAGTTGGTGGTCATCACGATCACCGTGTTCTTGAAGTCCACCACGCGACCCTGCGCGTCGGTGAGCCGACCCTCGTCCAGGATCTGCAGCAGCGAGTTGAAGATGTCGGGGTGGGCCTTCTCGATTTCGTCGAACAGGACCACACTGAACGGCTTGCGGCGCACCTTCTCGGTGAGCTGCCCGCCCTCTTCGTAGCCGACGTAGCCGGGCGGCGAACCGAACATCCGCGAGGCCGTGTGCTTCTCGGAGTATTCGCTCATATCGAGGGTGATCAGCGCATCCTCATCCCCGAACAGGAACTCGGTCAGGGCCTTGGTCAGCTCAGTCTTACCGACGCCGGACGGGCCGGCGAAGATGAACGAACCGCTGGGACGCTTGGGGTCCTTCAGGCCTGCGCGAGTGCGTCGGATGGAACGAGCCAGGGCCTTCACCGCATCGATCTGACCGATGTAGCGCTTGCCGATCTCCTCTTCCATCTTCAGCAGCCGCGAGGATTCCTCCTCGGTCAGCTTGAACACCGGAATGCCGGTCGCACTGGAGAGCACCTCGGCGATGGCTTCTTCATCAACCTCAGCGGGAATGTCCTGGTCGCCGACCTTCCACGCCTCCTCCTTCTCGGCGCGCGCGATGGTGAGCTTGCGCTCGTCATCGCGCAGCCGGGCGGCCACCTCGAAGTCTTGGGCGTCGATCGCTGCTTCCTTCTGCAATCGGACGGCCGCGATCTTCTCGTCGAACTCCCGCAGATCAGGCGGAGCGGTCATTCGGCGAATCCGCAACCGAGCGCCGGCCTCATCGATCAGATCGATCGCCTTATCCGGCAGGAAACGATCGGAAATGTAGCGAGAAGCCATCTGGGCGGCCGCGGTCAGTGCACCGTCGGTGATGGTGATCCGGTGGTGTGCCTCGTACCGATCACGCAGGCCACGCAGAATATCGATGGTCAGCGCAATCGACGGCTCGGCCACCTGGATCGGCTGGAATCGCCGCTCCAGAGCCGCATCCTTCTCGATGTGCTTGCGGTATTCGTCCAAGGTGGTGGCACCGATGGTCTGCAACTCACCGCGCGCCAGCATCGGCTTGAGAATCGACGCCGCGTCGATGGCACCCTCAGCGGCACCCGCACCCACCAGGGTGTGGATCTCATCGATGAAGAGCACCACGTCGCCGCGGGTCTTGATTTCCTTGAGCACCTTCTTCAGACGCTCTTCGAAATCACCCCGATAGCGCGAACCGGCCACCAGGGCACCCAGGTCGAGGGTGTAGATCTGCTTTTCCCGCAACGTCTCCGGCACGTCGCCGCGAACGATGGCCTGACTCAAGCCTTCGACCACCGCCGTCTTGCCGACACCGGGTTCGCCGATCAGCACCGGGTTGTTCTTCGTGCGCCGCGACAACACCGTCATCACGCGCTCGATTTCCTTCTCGCGGCCGATCACCGGATCCAGCTTGTTCTCCCGGGCCGCCTGGGTCAGGTTCCGTCCGAACTGGTCAAGAATGGTCGCTGCCGAGGCCGCCGGACCGGTATCGGGCGCCCCCGCGGTCGCCGCCTCTTTGCCCTGATAACCAGACAGCATCTGCAGCACGGTGCTGCGCACCCGATTCAGATCGGCGCCCAGCTTGATCAGCACCTGGGCAGCCACGCCTTCACCCTCGCGAATCAGCCCCAGCAGAATGTGCTCGGTGCCGATATAGGGGTGGTTGATCTGAAGGGCCTCGCGCATGGAGAACTCCAGCACCTTCTTGGCGCGCGGAGTGAACGGGATATGCCCGGTCGGTGCCTGCTGGCCCTGACCGATGATCTCCTCGACCTGCTCGCGGACGGCCTCCAAGGTGACTCCGAGGGACTCCAGAGCCTTCGCAGCGACGCCCTCGCCCTCGTGAATAAGCCCCAGGAGCAAATGCTCGGTGCCGATGTAGTTGTGGTTGAGCATGCGCGCTTCGTCTTGCGCGAGCACGATCACCCGGCGGGCCCGGTCGGTGAACCGATCAAACATGCGTGGAACTCCTTAGTCGAGCTGCGGCACTCCCGCAACACCCCCAGCCGGCGGCGCAACGGGTTCTCACAGCTTAGTCAACGCTGACCCCGATCGAAGGAATCCCGTGTTCGCCCCCGGCTCAATTCCTCGAGCCGGGGGCGGGGGTACAACTCAGCTGTGCGCGCGCTCGTAGGCCTCGCGCACCTCGGCCGACACCCGGCCGCGGCTGGAGACCTGCATGCCCTGGGCGATGGCCCAAGCGCGGATCTCGGTGGCGGCGGTACCACCGGACTTGCGACGTCCGGAGCCGGGACGACGGGCGCTGCGGTCACGCTCGCCGGCGGCGATGAATGGTGCGAAGGCTTCACGAAGCTTGCGGGCATTCGCGGCTGACAGATCGATGGAGTAGGCAATGCCATCCAGCGCGAAGGAGACAGTCTCGTCTGCCGCGCTTCCGTCGATGTCGTCGGTGTGGATGACTTGAACCCGCTTGGCCATGTCGGTCCTTTCGATTCGGCTACCGTGGTCGGCAGCTATTTTGGCTCCCCATTGCGTTATCGCAGCATATACCTCATGCGATCATTCGCAAGCCACTCATCCGAATGCCGCTTTGATTCGATCTGTTGCGGTTCCTGGCGACTCAGTAACCGCCGGGATAAGCCCACCCGCCGAGTACGGCGTTCACCCAAATCAGCCCGCAATGGACATCTGGTTTGATAAGTAGTTTTGCACCAAAGCCCCCACTCAGAGCGGCGTGACGCGCAAGTGTGCAGCAGCGATATTGCGCGAACAATGTTCTTAACGCAGTTGCACCCGGCTGTATCAGCCGGGTGCAACTGGTGCGAGTCAGGCGTGCTTGCGCTGTTCGACTTCGGCAATCGGAGGATTGATCAGGCGTTCGATCTGAACCACCGTCGGGAAGCCGTCCTCGGTCCACAAATCCTGGGCTGCGGTCTCCATGAGTTCGCGCACCGGCAGTGGCACGACTTGGTCATCGAGCGCGTCCTGGACGGCATTCAAGCCCTCCCGGACGACAGCCAGCTCTTTGAGTCGCTGATTGAGCTCGAACTGCAAAGCCACCTTGTCACCACGCAGCTGCGCTGCTTCGAGAGACACCGTGGCCGCCTCCGAGCGGACCTGGTTGAGTTGATGGACAAGTTCTCCATTACGGGCACTCAACAGCTTGACCACTCCCAGGTGCCGGCGAGTTGCGTCCTGCATCAACTCGGAAGCACGACGGGCATCGTCACGCAGTTGGGCTTGAAGCGTCGTTCGGGTGACCTTTACTTCACGCCAGGCGAAATAGCTGGCCAGGACACCTCCGGCAACTGCCAAAACCAGTCCGGTGGGCAACATCCAGGACCCACCAAATCCGGCAAAAATCGCAGCAACTGCCGAACCGAGCAACGAGAGCCGCAGGTAGCGGCGGCGCGGGGAAGGAATCGCTTTCCTCGAAGCGGCTACGGGTAACACGTCGCAGAGTCTAGCCGGGCGAGGGAGGACTTCCCGGCAGCCCTGACGGCGTGGCGTCCCCGTGCGGGGGACCGGGAATCCTGCAGGAACGCTGCAAAAACGCACCCGCAATCGCCAACAAGATGCTGGCGACAACAGCACCGACGGCGATGATCACCCGCGGCGTCCACACCTCCGCCGACACCCGTCCGATCAAGTAAGCGATCATCGCGGTATAGCCGCCGGCCATCGCCGCCCCCAGCAACAGGGTCGCCTTACCCAAAACCAACAGACGCACGGCGCGTCCGGCGGCGATGTGTTCGCGTCGCACCTGTAGGCGGCGATAGGTCGACCAGGCGAGAAATCCGACGGCCAGCGCCAGCACCGCGATCAGCGCCGCCCCGACCCAGCCTGGAGAAGGTAACGGCCAACCAGCGGCGTCGGGGATAGCGCAACCGAACCAGCCAAGCCCGACGCCGACGATGACGGCGACCACCACGGTCTGCCATCCGGTCGGCTGGACGCTCGGCTGGGCGTCAGGCTCGGGCATCACTCCACCCGCAGATCCTCGCGGCGCCGGACACCGGTGCCATCGACAGCCTTGGCCAACTCCGACACTCGACCGTGGCCCACCAGTTCCGCGTCGGGATCGATCTCGGCCCAAGGAATCAACACGAATCCCCGCTCATGGGCGCGAGGGTGCGGCAGGGTGAGGAAGTCGTTGTCGATCCGTCGATCGTCCACCGCAATCAGGTCGACATCGACGGTGCGCGGGCCACCGGCGATGGTGCGCACCCGATCAAAGGCGTCCTCGATCGCCAATGCCCGCTCCAGCATCACCGTGGACGCCAGCGACGAGGACGCCGTCACCACCAGATTCAAGAAGTCAGGCTGCTCGACGAAGCCCACCGGCGTGGTCTCGTACACCGAAGAGATCGCGGTGACCTTCAGCCCTGGAGTCGATCGCAGATGGTTGACCGCACCCTGGAGGAACTCGTGCCGCTCCCCCAGGTTCGAGCCCAGCGAGAACACCGCTGTGCGCAGCGGGGTCATGCCAGACAGGCCGTCGATGTCCAAGTAGTCCTCACCCATGCACGTTCCTCCGCGAGATCGTGACGCTCACATCGGCCACCGGGACCGGCAGCGGCGCCTCAGGCTTGTGGACGGTCACTTCGACCGCCTCAACTCCGGCCTCAGCAAGGCAGGTTGCCGCTACCCGCTCAGCCAGAGTCTCAATCAGATCCACCGACCCCGCACGGGCGGTCTGCGCAATCGCAGACGCCAGAACCGAATAGTCGACGGTGGTGGCCAGGTCGTCGCTATCACCCCGCGGACGCAGGCTGACTTCGACATCGATGAGGAAAGGCTGGGGCCGCAGCTTCTCCTCCGGGTAGACGCCGTGGGCAGCCTCGATCCGCAAGCCGGTGATCCGTATCCGGTCCGCAGGTGCCATCACATCGCCTCCTTGGCGAACCATAGCCGCCTCATCCGCGTCGCCACATCCCCCCGACCTTGATCGCGTCGAGTTGTGGACGCACCGTGTGCGTGCGCACTCCCCACACCCCCGACGCCGCCAGTAACGCGGTGAGGGCAACGGTGGCGTCGTCGCGTTCCTTGGGGGGGCGCAGGTCCCCGTCCTCATCGGCCAGCAGTTCACCGAGGAATCGCTTGCGAGAGGTACCCACCAACACCGGCAGGCCCAGGGCGTCGAACCGGTCCAGCCCCCGCAGCAACTCCCAGTTGTGGGCAACGGTCTTGGCGAAGCCCAGCCCGGGGTCGACCACCAGCCGATCCCGCGACAGCCCGGCGCTCACCGCCGCGTCCACTCGCTCGGCGAGCTCATCGATCACCTCGGCCACCACGTCGCGATAGACCGCGCGGCTCTGCATGTCGACCGAGTGCCCCCGCCAGTGCATGGCCAGGTAGGCGCAGTCGAGTTCGGCCACAGCGGCCAGCATCTGCGGATCGGCCAGCCCTCCGGACACGTCGTTGACCAGCACCGCACCGGCCGCGACGGCCGCCCGCGCCACTTCGTGCCGGGTGGTGTCGACCGACACCGGAATCCCGGCACGACTGAGCTGTTCGATCACCGGGACGACCCGCGCCAGTTCGGCGTCCAGATGGACTCGGCCGGCACCTGGCCGGGTGGACTCGCCGCCGACGTCGACCAGATCGGCCCCCTCGGCTGCCAGGTCGAACCCATGAGCCACCGCAGCGGGCAGGTCGAGGTAGTCGCCACCGTCGGAGAACGAGTCCGGGGTCACGTTGAGCACCCCCATCACCAGGGTGCGTCCGGGCTGCGGCAGCGTAGTCACCCACAGAGCCTAACCAAAGAGGGTCCCCAGGGAACCGCCCGTCGAGGTGATAATCGAACCGTGCCCGATCCAGATATCGCCGAACTTCGCGCTCAGGCGCGACAACGGGCCCTCCACCGACCCCCCACAGCCTTCGACGGCACCGTCGACGACCTGCACCTCTCACAACTGGCGCTGCGCCGTTACACCCCAAGGATCACCAGCGGCACCGCAATCGTGTTCCTCCACGGCGGCTACGGAGTCTTCGGTGACCTGGACCTTCAGGACGGCCGCTGTCGGCGGATGGCCGAGGCCATGCACGCCACGGTGCTCTCAGTGGATTATCGGCTCGCCCCCGAGGCGAGTCTGGACGATGCCGTCGACGATGCTCTCCAGGGCGTCGCAACACTCGCCGGATCACACCGACCGCTGTTGGTGAGTGGCGATTCCGCCGGCGCAGCGGTCGCAGTGCGGGCAGCTGCACGACAGCTGGCCCCGATCGACGGCTTACTGCTCACCAGCCCCAACATCGATCTCAGCCTCGCGCACGTCGATCGCAGCCAGCCCGAAAGCCCTGATCTGGCGCTGAGCGCCTGGGCGTTCGCCCGCTGGGGTCGCGGCGAACAGGCGCAGGTCGGGTCGTCGCTGCCGATTCCGAGTGCTGACTACCCGGCGACGCTGATGGCCGTCGGCAGCCGGGACGGCCTGCGCGGTGACGCGGAGGCCTTCGCTCGATCATGCACCGCTGCCGGAGTGAGAAACCGCGTGATCACCGTGGACGGTGAAGGGCACGGCCTGAGCGCCGGGGCGCTGGAGCGGCTGTGGGCGCAGGCCCGCGACTTCTTCGCTGTGACACCCCCGAGCTGAGCGGCCCCGAGCGGACTCAGCTGAGCTTCGACTTCGTCACCTTCGGCTTGCCTTTGCCAAGGAAGAAGATGCCCGGGTAGCCGCGGGTCCAGAACCGGTCGCTGGGGTTGTTGGTGAGCTTCGACGCGTCGATTCGCAGCGTCCCGGTCCGGTTGTTGGACACGAAGAAGATCGCGCCGCCGCCCTCGTTGGCGTGGTTGTTCTTGATCACGGTGCCGGCGATCTTGATGGTGAACTTGTTGCCATCGGCGTAGATCGCGCCGCCGCTGCCACCGCCGGGGGTTCCCTTGCGCTTCGGGTTGGCGCCGTTGCCGATCGCGGTGTTGTCGGTGAACAGGCTGTTCAACACCGTCCAGGAAACCCCGATGCTGCTCAGGGCGCCGCCGTTGGAGCAGGTACCACCCAGGCCGGGCGCACCGCCGAAGGTGCTGTGGTTCACATACACCGGGCGATTCTTGTACTGGCTGAGGACGCGGATCGCGGCTCCGCCGAGATCAGGACCGGTGGCATCGCACCGATTGCGCACGAAGACGGAGTTGACCACCTTGAACTGGCCGCCGCGGACGAAGATCGCGCCACCGCCACCGCCTTCGGTCTTTTCGCCGGTGGAGTTGCCGTCGGCGAAGGTGAGGTTCTGCACGACCAGCTTCGGTGTGGATTGGTTCTGGCAGTGCGAGGTCGTCCACACCTGCTTGGCGTCGCAGGTGTTCTGGTAGAGAATCCGACGCTCGCCGCCGCCACTCAAGGTGACCTTGTTGCCTCCGTCCAACACCAACAGTTTGTTGGTGTTGCGCACCTTGGCAGTGGCCGTCATCACGATGGTGATCGGATCCGGGCCGCAATTGAAGGTGACGATCCCCCCTTTGGCCACGGCGTCCACCACGGCCTGTGAGGTGCAACTTGCCGGCGAACCGTCCCCGACCACCCGGGTCGGCCGGTGGGGTTGCCCGCAGCGATCGCGAAGGTCGCGGCGGGGGCAACGACGACCGACGACGCCACATCGACAGCAGGAGGAGCGGCGACGCTCGAGGTCACCCCGCCCAAAGAAGCGAGGGTGATCGTGACCGCGGTCACCAGGATTCGCCGTGCGGTTCGCGTCATGACTCGACCATAACGGTCATGGAGCCCGCCTGACAGAGCTGACCGATCCCCTGCCTCGCCTGCTTGGGGGTCAGCCGATGATCAGGCTCATCGCCTCCGCACGCGTGGCGGGGTGGGCCATCACGCCGCGAACGGCGCTGGTGACGGTCTTGGCTCCCGGCTTGCGGACGCCGCGCATCGTCATGCACAGGTGCTCGCACTCGATCACCACGATCA
>JAJTBJ010000056.1 GCA_021286985.1 Propionibacteriales bacterium
CCGGTGAGCCCAGCCTGGCACGCCGCGCTGGGCTTCGCGCTGACCGGCGAGGAACGGGAGCTGCCGTCGACCGAACTGCCGGACATCGACGCGTTGTTGGCAGCGCTCGCGGCCCAGGGCTGGACCGCCGAACGGCTTGCGGCGCATGCGCGCGAAACAGTCGCCGCTGAACGTCCCTGGCCGCACGCGGTACCGCCCGAGCTTCGCGCCGGCTGCGGCCCGGCCCAGTTCCATGCCGCGTTGAACCGCGCCCGGGCCGCGCTCGACCTGGTCGTGCTGGAAACTCGGGCGCCGTCGACGCGACAGCGCCTCAACGCCGACGAGCAGCGCCTGATGCGTGAGGTGCCGCCGCATCACGGCAGCTGACGAGACTCAGCTGTTGCTCTTGGCGAGCAGATCGCGGATCTCGACGAGTAGTTCTTCACTGGTGGGGCCGGACGGCTCTTCGACCACCGGCTTGGCGAAGCGGGACTTCATGTGCTCGTACGGCTTGACGATGCCGAAGTAGACCACTGCGGCGGTGATCACGAACGAAATCAGCGCAGTGATGAAGACGCCGATGTTGACCCCGCCGACGGCCACCGAGCTGAAGTCGGGCTGACCGCCGATGACCTTGCCGATGACATCCATCACGAGTTTGGTGAAGGACGTGGTCACTGTGCCGAAAGCGGCGCCGATGATGAACGCGATGGCGACCTCAATGAGATTGCCGCGCATCAGAAAGTCTTTGAATCCGGACATGGCTGCTCCTTGGGTGTGGCTGATGGGTTCACCGTAGGGCAAAGCTGAGCCCAGAACCCGAGGCGGCCGCGCTGATGGCCACTGCCTGGGATTGATCGACCTCGACGACGACCAGCGGGCTGCCGCCACCGCCCAGTGGGGAGGTCGCCTGTGCCGCGGGAAGCGCGATCACCCGGACGTCCCCGGCGATCACGGTGAATCCGCTGCCGCCGGGCGCCGGACCCAGCACGTCGAGCCGGGAGCCAACCCTCAGCACCTCGGCCAGCGAGGCGTCGGAGAATCGGATCGGCAGTGCGACCTTGCCGGCAGCGACCTGCGGACGATCGCCGAGCAGCAGGCCAGGAATGATCACCGTGCGCGGCGGCAGGCTGATCACCGCCTCGGCGCCCACTGCCGCCTCGGCCGTCGTCAGCGCGCCGGTCGGGATGGTGTCCGCGGGCAGCCAGGCCAATGTCAGCTGATCTGCGGTGAGCGTGGTTCCGGCGGGGACGGCACGGCTGGTGACCACCACCGCGACCGCACCGGAGGCCCGGGCGGAGACGGCATTCAGACCGGCGCTGACGGCCAGGACGGCCAGGATCGCGGCGAACCAGCGCCGATGCCAACGGAAGGCGCGGATCAGCGGAGTGAGAACTCGAGCAGGCTGCATGCCCGCATCTTGGGGACGGCCGAGACCAATCGGTCAGCGTCCACAGCCTCAGGCGGCAGATTCCTTGCCTGTGGACGACGAGCTTGCCGCAGGGGTGCTGGCGGACGAGCCGGCGGCAGGCGCGCTCGCGCCCGACGTGCTCGGTTCGGCCTTGGCCGCAGCCGCCTTGCCCTTGGTCCGGTTGTCGGTGGCGTAGAAGCCGGAGCCCTTGAAGACCACGCCGACCGCGTTGAACACCTTGCGCAGGCTGCCTTCACACTCAGGGCAGACGGTCAGCGGATCATCGGTGAACTTCTGAACAACCTCGAGTTCGCTTCCGCATTCGGTGCAGCGGTACTGATAGGTGGGCATGTTCACCTCCTGGCAGATTGGGGCGTCCGCATCGTAGCGGCGCGGTGGGTGGAACTCCGAATCGTGGACGGTCTATTCCCGGCCGCGAGGCGTGCAGGTGATCGTCCGGCGTTCGGTGACGATCAGATCGACCGGCTGGTCCCACGGCTCGTGGGGCAACTGATCGCGCACTTCGTCGTCGAACAGCAGCAGCCCGCGCACGGCCTCGGCTCGGGCGTGCAGGAGGGCCCGGTCGTACCAGCCGCCGCCGGTGCCCAGCCGGACGCCGGACGGCGAGCCGGCCAGTCCCGGCAGCCAGATCCAGTCGGCCACGGCCAGCGCGTCGGCACCGAGCCGGCGCCCGGTGGGTTGGCTGATGCCGAACGGTCCGGGCGCGAGGTGGTCAGGCCCGGCGTACCAGGCCCAGTCGGGTTGAAGAGTCAGCACCGGCAGCAGCACCCGCACCCCGGCCTCGGCCAGGGCCCTCAGCAGGGCGGCGGTTTCTGGTTCGTGGGGACGGGCGAGGTAGGCAGCCACCACGCCTGCTGCGGCGCTGACTTCCAGTGCTCGGTCGGTGCGTAGCTGTTCGGCGGCGGGATCAGGGGTGCGTGCGGCGCGAGCGGCGATCAGTTCGGCTCGGAGTCTTGACTTGTCCGGGAGGGGAGAAGCCGTTTTCGGCTCGCCCTCTCCTGCGCCGGGATTCATTGTCTTATGGTAAGCGCATGGCTCTGTTTTCACGTGCCAAGGGGGGTCCGCAAACGACGGTGGAGCAGGCTGCGCCACCACCGCCGTCCGCACCGGCCTTGGAGCGCCTGCCAGGGGCGCCGGGCGTCGACCCGAATGGCCTGCGCGGCATCGACGAACACCGCGACTACCTGATCTCGATGATCGGGGAAATGCGTCCATTCGGTATTGGCTTGATGGACGCCAGCGGCCTCACTTTGTGCGAATCTCTCACCTCGGATCTCAACCTGCCCATTTACACCTCGGCGACGGTGACCGGGTGGGCGGTGCGCGCTGCCACGCTTGCCGGTGCGGGGGAGATGAATCCGATCATCCTGCCGGTGGTGGGCAGCGTCGAAGCCGGAGATCCCCGGGGGGTCCCCTTGACCCCCGGCACCGCCGTGCGCGTCGCTGCGGGGGCCCCGGTGCCCGAAGGCGCTGATGCGGTGGTGCCGCTCGACTTCGGAATGGTGGTCGGCGACGAGGTGGAGTTCCGGGTGGAAGCCCGCTTCCAGCAGAACCTGTGGCTGGCCGGATCGCGGGTCACCGATGGCGATCGACTGCTCGGCCACGGCGCCATGCTCACGCCTCGAGCACTCGGCCTGATCGCCGAAGTGGGTCATGACAAGGTGCTCGCCCGCCCGCGTCCGCGGGTGGCGCTGGTGACCGCGGCCAAGGGGCTGATCGAGCCCGGGCTGCCGCTGACCCGACTCACCGAGCGCTATGACTCCACCACCACCTTGCTGGCGGCCTCGCTGCATGACGACGGCGCGCAGGTGTACGCCTCCGGCATCCTGCCGCCCGACCCGAAGGTGGTGGCGAATTCCGTCGGCGAGCAGCTCGTCCGTTCCGACCTGGTGATCCTCGTCGCCGACTACACCCCGCAGCTGTTGCAGGGGCTCAGCGGCCTGGGCGCCTTCGACCTGGCCGCGGTCGACGGTTTCGGCCACCCGATGCTGTTCGGTCTGGTCGGCCCCGACCGGACGCCGTTGCTGATGCTCCCGGTGTCGCCGGTGGCCGCCTATCTGGCCTATGAGCTGTTCGGCCGGCCGTTGATCGAGCGACTCTCTGGTCAGGAGATCACCGAGCCTGATCTGGTGGACGGGCAGCTGACCAGCCCGTTGGAGAGCGATCCCGTCCGGACCCAGCTGGTGCTGGCGCACAGCACGTCGGCGGGGGTGCGTCCGCTGCCGTTCGTGGGCGACCAGGGGGCCACGGAATTGTCCGATGCCAACACGGTGGTCTTCGTGCCGGCCGGCGTGGGCACGATTCCGATCGGTGGCGGCGTCGTGTGCTGGGTGCTGGACTGAAGCTCCCGCCGATGAGTGATCCACGTTGGCCGGTCCGGCTGAGCAGTCCGCCGGTGGTGTTGCGTCCGCTGCGCCGTCGGGACGAAGCCGCGTGGGCCCGGATCCGGGCGTCCTCGCCACTGTGGTTCCGACGGTGGGATTCGACCCGGCCTCCGGATTCTCCGGAGTCGCCGATGAGCTTCGCCCAGTTGCTGCGGATGTTCAACGCCAAAGCCCGGGCCGGGACGATGCTGCCCTGGGCGGTGGAGTACACCCCGCCGGGTGAGCGTCCCCGGTTCGTCGGTCAGGTGACGGTGTCGGGAATCGCGCGCGGTTCAGCGGGCTGGGCGCAGATCGGCTACTGGGTGGATCCGGCCTGGGCAGGACGGGGGATCATCCCGCGGGCGGTGGCGATGGCCTGCGACCACTGCTTTGCGATCGGCTTGCACCGCATCGAGATCGCCATCCGTCCGGAGAACACCAACTCCTTGGCGGTGGTTCGCAAGCTCGGCTTCCGGCTGGAGGGACGCCGCGAGCGTTACATGCACGTCAACGGAGATTGGCGCGACCACGACATGTTCGTGCTCAACGCCGAGGACGTCGTCGACTCGGTGGTGGCGCAGTACGAGCGTTCGTTGCGTCCGACGGACTGAGGTTTCCGGCGCTGGTTGAGTAGGCCGTGCGGCGGACACCTCGCAACCAAGGGCGGGACGCAGTCGCCTCGGACCTCTGTGACGGGCCTTGTCCGCGGCCAATCCGTAGACGCGCCGGGCTGGGTCGCGGGCCGGGCATCGGTTCGCCCCTAGCTTGTTGAGTATGGGTTTTACTGGGCTGATCTTCGGCGCCATCGCCGCGGCGTGGCTGATCTACCTGGTGCCCTATTTCCTGCGTCAGCGCGGGCTGGAGTTGACCGACGATATTGATCCGGCGATCCCCTTCAGCGGTGAGGTCACCATCGTGCACTCCGGCGGATCACTGGCCGTAGCCGAGCTGGTGCCCGCTGATCTGGGCGCGGACGACATCTCCACTCCGTTGACTCGGCGCGCCAAGCTCAACGAGCTGAAGCTGCTCGACATTCAAGCCGCCCAGCGACGCCGCCGGGTGCTGATCTTCCTGTTGGCCGTCCAGATCGTGGTGGCGGCACTGGCTGCCGTCGGCATCGGAGCCTGGTGGGCGGCCCTGGTGCCGTCGGCTCTGATCGCGGGCTTCCTGGTGATCGCACGCTTCAGCGTCCGGACGATGCGTGCTGATTTCGAACGTCGGGCCGAGGCGATCCGTGGTGGCGAGGTTGAAGAGACCGTGGCGCTGTCACTGAGCGAACTGGACGCGGCCAGCCACGGTCATTCGATCGAGCTGAGTGTGCCGATCACCACCACCGGTTCGCTGTGGGATCCGGTGCCGATCACCCGCCCGACCTATGTGTCGACCCCGCTGGCGCCGCGGACGGTGCGCACCATCGATCTGTCCGCACCGGTGGCCGCACCAGGGGCGGCCCCGGTGACCGCCGATCCGATCGTCGATCCTGCAGCTGAGCCCACCATCGAGACCCGCCAAGAGGACGTCGGCTGACTCCTCCTTGAGGAAAGCTTGAGGTGAGCTTCACCAGGGCATTTGGTTGACCCGTTTAGATTTCAATCATGCTTACGTTGCCTCTCGAGTCCGGCATCTTCGACACCATTGGTGGTCTGCCGGTGCACCCCCTGATCGACCACGCGGTCGTCATGCTGATCCCGATCTCGGCGATCGCCCTGATCGTGATCTACTTCGTCCCCAAGTGGCGCAAGCCCTACGGCTGGCTCACCATGGCTGCGTTGGCCGGCGGTGCGTTCGCTGCGGTGATCGCCAAGGAGTCCGGAGAGGCGCTGGCGGCGCGGGTCGGGCTTCCGGTCGAGCACCAGCAGTTGGCCAACATCCTGGTGCCGGTCATGCTGGCGACCTTCGTGGTCGGGGCAGTCTGGTTCTGGTTGCAGCGCAAGGCCGCGATCGCCGGGGTGAAGTCGCTGGCCGCGACCATCACCGGTGCGGGGGCCAGCCTGCTGGCGGTGGTCTCTCTCGTCTTGGTGGTCCTGGTCGGGCACACCGGGGCGACTGCGGTGTGGGCTTCCCAGATCGCCAACTCCGACAACCCGACGCCGGCTGCGACGTCGAGTGCAACCGCGACCGGCATCACCATGGCGCAAGTGCAGCAGCACGCATCGGCGGCGTCCTGCTGGTCGGCGATCGACGGCAAGGTCTACGACCTGACCAACTGGGTCAACCAGCATCCTGGTGGGCCGGCGCGCATCCTCAGCCTGTGCGGCACGGACGGCACCGCGGCTTTCCATGGGCAGCACGCCACCCAGAGCCTGCCCAACAAGACCCTGGCCGGATTCCAGATCGGCACCCTGAGCGCCGACGCCGGCCCCGCCTCTTCGGCACCGGCGCCGAGTCCATCGGCCACCGGCCCCACCGTGTACTCGATGGCCCAGGTGAAGCAGCACGCGTCGGCGACGTCCTGCTGGTCGGCGATCGACGGCAACGTCTACGACCTGACCAAGTGGGTCAATCGGCATCCGGGTGGTCCGGCGCGCATCCTCAGCCTGTGCGGCATCGACGGCACCGCACGCTTCCATGGCGAGCATCACCAGGAGTCCAAGCCCAACAAGACCCTGGACGGCTTCCTGATCGGCAAGCTCGGCTGAGCCTCGGATGCCGAGGAGGGGCCCGCGCTCATCGACCCTCCTCGGCGTCCGAACTATTTTCGCCCGACACGGCGGAGGTGAAGTGAACATGGCCGACGCGCCGACCCAGACTCGTTGGTGGGGCTTCGTGGCCCTCGCCGCGGGGCTGGCGATGATCGTGATCGACGGCACGGTGGTGGGTGTGGCGTTGCCGGCGATGGTGGACGATCTCGGGCTCACCATCACCGATGCCCAGTGGATCACCAGCTTGTACGCGGTGGTGTTCGCCGCGTTGCTGCTCACCTTCGGTCACCTCGCTGACCAGCACGGACGCCGACTGTTGTTCGTCGGCGGGGTGGTGCTGTTCGCCGCCGCCAGCCTGGCCGCGGCGGGAGCGACCGACCCCAACGAACTGATCGTCGCTCGGTGCGTCCAAGGCGTCGGCGGCGCGATGATCCTGCCGACCACGGTGTCCAGCCTCAACGTCGGCTTCCATGGACGGCGGCGGTCGATCGCCTACGGCCTGTGGGGGGCGGTGATGGCCGGCGCAGCCGCGGTGGGTCCGCTGTTCGGAGGCTGGCTGACCACGACCTGGTCGTGGCGCTCGATCTTCCTGATCAACCTCCCGCTGGCGGCGGTGATCGTGGTGCTGGCGGTGGTGTTTCTCCCCGAGAACCGTGCCGAGGCGGCCGACGAGGGCTTCGACGTCCTCGGGCTACTGACCAGTGCGGCCGGGCTGGCCCTGCTGGTGTTCGGACTGATCGAGGGGCCCAACTTCGGCTGGTTCTGGCCCCGGCAGGACGTCACCACCTTCGGGATCACCTGGTCGGTGGAGGGCCCGATCTCGCCGGTGGTGCCCGCGTTGGTGGTCGGGCTCGCTCTGCTGGTGGCCTTCATCGGCATCGAATCGCGACGAGGGCGGCGCGGCCAGGCGGTCATGCTCAACCTCTCGCTGTTCTCGCTTCCGCGCTTCGCCGCCGGCAACCTGACGGCGGCGGTGGTGGCCGCAGGGGAGTTCGCGCTGCTGCTGGTGCTGCCGTTGTATCTGGTTTTCGCCTGTGGGCTGAGCGTGATGCAGGCCGGGTGGATCTTGGCGGCGATGGCCATGGGTGCCTTCGTCTCCGGGGCGTCCGCGCGCCGGCTCGCCGCTCGAATGTCATCGGTGCGGGTGGTGTGGCTTGGTTTGGTGATCGAACTGGTCGCGGCCGCGGTGATGGCAGTGATGATGACGACGGCCACCTCACCGTGGCTGCTGACGTTGCCGCTGGCCGGCTACGGCTTGGGCTTGGGGTTGGCGGCCGCTCAGCTCACCTCGACCGTCCTGCGTGAGGTGCCCGACGAGTGGGCCGGTGCCGCAGCAGCCACCCAAAGCACCGTCCGTCAGGTCGGGTCGGCGGTGGGTGCGGCGATCGCCGGCACCGTGCTGGCTGTCGGGTTCGCCGTCACCGTTCCGGCTCAGTTGAGCACGGTGACCGGGGTCAGCGTCGAGGATCGGGCGACCATGGTCGACTACATGACCGGGACGGCAGGCCAGGTCATCGCGATGATCCGCGACAAGGGCGTGGACGGGTATTTCGGCGCACTCGGACCGCAGGTCGCTGATCGGCTCAGCATCGCCTTCGCTCAGTCGGCCGGCGCGGTGGTGTGGGTCGCTCTCGGCCTGATCGCGCTGGGCGTGGCGAGTGCGACCCGGCTGCTGCGCCACCATCCCGCGGCCGAGCCGGTGGCCGTCCTCGCCTAGCGCGTTCCGGCGCTCAGGCGCAGCGGGAGGTGCACTGCCCGTCGACGCAGTTCTCGCAGCCATCGGTGGAGTGGTCACCCGAGCCGCAACCACCGGAGCTGCAACTGCCGCTGCAGCCGTCGGCGTCGAAGTCGCCACCGCCGGATTCGCAGCGCAGGTCGCAGGCGGTGAGGGCGGAGGTCTCGATGTCGGAGATCACCGTGAAGCTGCACTCGGTCAGCGAGAACGAATCGAGCTGCTGACCGTTGTCGATGACGACCTGATCACCTTCGAAGCTGATTTCGATCGGCAGCTTCACCCGAACATCGGAGGTGAGGGCGTACCGCGTCCGCGAACCCACCCGGACGGTGCCGCGGTCGGGAGTCTCGACGATCACCTCGCCGGCGGTGGTCAGATGGGTCAGGGTGCCGTGCTCGTCGAACCGCAGCGAGTTCTGGTCGCCGTCGACGGTGAACGCGTCCACGTCGTAGGCGGTCAGCACCCCGATCGGCGTCTCGACCTGCAGCGGGAACGACGGCTCGAAGGATGCGAGTGCGCCGTTGGGGTGGAGACGGACGCCGGTGCGCGCCAGCGTCCGTCCGACAGGGGTGTTGAGCAGGATCATCTCGCCGGGCCACAGGGTGAGGCTGCGAACCTCGCCACCGGGGTAGAAGCGGATCGAGATCATCTTCGCGGTGATGGTGTCGAAGCTGAACGGCAGCGTCCATTCCACGGCCAGTGACTTCTCGTCGGTCTCGGTCCAGGCGTAGCTGAGCTGCCCGTTGAGCTGGAAGACGGTGTTGAGCGACCCGTCCTCGTAGAAGCTGACCAGTTCGGCCGGCAGCGGGCCGATCGGGGTGTCGACCTCGGTCTGGTCCTCGAGGTAGACCGTCCGCAGCGCGCCGGATTTGTAGAACGACAGCGACTGACCGGGCTTGGTGCGCACCTCGAGCTTCTCGTAGCGCGGCACCAACTCGCCGGCGGCGGTGGCGATGACGTTGCGTTCGGCCAGGACGCAGTCACGGATGGCGCCGGAGAAGTACAAGGTGCGTCCGGTCACGCCACGCAGTTCTGAGGTGGTGATAGTCACGGGGGTGCTCGCTTTCGTTCGGCTGCTGCCAGCCAACCACCGCCGCGTTACAGCCGTACGAGGCCTGCGGTTACGAGCGAGTTAGAGGATCGGCGCCGGCGTCAACGTTACGGACGCTCAGTCTCATCGTCCGCCTCGGCGGGGGCGGCGTCGGCTTTGCGTCGCAGCGCACCGTGCCGCACTTGGTCTTGCAGCAGTCCGAACAGTGCGGCGATGAACACCAGGTTGAACGCCAGCTGGATGGTCACCAGTAGCCGGGCCAGTTGGCCCGACGCGCTGACGTCGCCATAACCGACGGTGGCCATGGTGGTCATCGAGAAGTAGAGCGCGTCCAGGCGGGTGGTCAGTCCGGTGAACTCGGCAGGGTTGGCGTGGGCAAGGAGGTAGTAGCCCAACGAGAAGGTCACCAGGGCGAGTTCGAAAGCGATCAGCAGATGGATCGGCTTGAGGCGCCGCTCTTCCCGGCGAAGCTCGGTGAACACCACCTTGGCCACCAGCGCCAACAACGCCGCGCCCAGCAGGGTTCCGAGCAGCAGGCCCAGCGGGGCATCGCGCGAGCTCACCGGGACGACGAAGTAGAACACCAGGATGGCGACCGGCAGCACCACCCGGTTGACGACCTTCGGCCAGTTGCGCACGCGCTCAGTCTAGGGAAGGTGTCGCGCTACACCCGCTGGACGCGTTGGCGGTAGCTACTCACGTTGTCGCCGTTGATGGTGGTGCGCTGCGTGCCGTGGACTTCGTCCACCTTCTGCTCACCGCCGGTGATCGACTGGGCTTCGATGATCGTGTCGTGCTCGAAGTCGTGGGACTTTCCGGTGTTGCGGTAGTACTGGTACAGCCCCCAATAGGTGCCGGCAGCACCGGCCGGACCGGCCAGCAAGATCCAACCCGTGCCGTTGGACGAGCTCTGCAGCGCGATCAGCAGATCGATCAGTAATGGGGTCATGACAGCATCACCAGAATCCAGATCACAATCGCCTCCAGCACGGTTCCGGCAGCGAGCGCGGCCAGCAGCAGCCGACCGTGCGATACCGGAACGCTGCCCATGGTCTCGCCGGTGCGTCCGTTCACGGCGATGTAGTGCACCATCGAGGAGTTCTTGCCCTCTTGATAGAACGAGTAGAGCCACACCGGCAGGTACATCGCCACCCACCGGGTGCCGTGGACGTCCAGATGCTCGGCCTCCCAGCGCACGCCGCGGTTGTACTGCCGCACCGAGTTGTGCACTTGGGAGCGGGCGATCGACAGCAGTTGGTCCTCCAACACCGGCTGGACCTGCGACACGTCCTGATCGCGGCGCTCAGAGGTGAAGCCGATCAGGTAGTTGGCATTCCACTGCACGGCGTTCTTGGTGTCGAACGGCAGGATCGTGTTGATGATGTTGTTGGTGTTGACCAGCGCGTTCATGTTCGCCCGCTGCGCAGACGACTCGATGGTGAGGTCGTCCACGGTGTAGTCGACGTGCCGGTTCACCTGGTAGACGTCGGCGTCGTAGAAAGTCTCCTCGTTGTCGCCGACCTTGCGGGTGTACCGCCGGGTCTCGATTTCGCCAAAGCCATGGACGTCGGCGCTGGCGTTGCCGTCGACCACCATGTAGGGCAGGTAGACCCCCACCACGTTCTCCGGCGAGAAACCGGTGCGGAACGATGCGTGAGCGAACATTCGGCGCTTCCCGGCGAACTCGCGGATCTTCTCCACCGCCTGGGCTTGGGTCACGCTGAACGGGAGCACCGCATCAGGCACAGCGCCGTTGGGGATCTGCTCGTTGATGGTGAGCACGTGGCGGCACCAGTGGCAGCGCGACGACATTGCCTCGGCGGTGTTGACCACGACTTCTGAACCACAGCCCGCGCACTTCAACGTCATCATCCCCGAGACCTCCGGGGAGATGTCGGACGCCCCGGAGGCGATCGTGGTGCCGCTGAGCTCAGTCAGTGGCGCGTCGCCGGAGACCATCGGCTCCACCTGAGCCTCGGACCATTCATGCCGACAGAACAAGCAGACCAGCATTCCGGTGGAGACCCGCAACTGAATGTCGGTCGACCCACACTTCGGACAGCGGTTGAGGCCGTCACTCAGGCGCGTGTTGGCGGTGTCCACCCGCTGTGGCGCCGGGGGCGACGGCGCGGGGGCGGGCTCGGTGGTCGGGGCAGCGACCGGAGGCGCTGCCGGTGGTGGTACGGACGGAGGCGGTGGCGGTGGCGGAGGTGGTGGGACAGCGCCGTAGCCCTCCGTCCCAGGCGGCTGGATCGGCCCAGGTGCGGAGTTGCTCATCGGGATCTCAGAGCCCTAGGAGCTTGGCTTTCGCAGCGTCGTAGTCGGCCTGAGTGATCAGTCCGGCGTCCAGCATCTGCTTCATCTGGGTCAACTTGGCCATCGGATCCTCGCCGGGCTCTCTGGCCGGCGGGTCCTGCGGGCCGGGAACCTGCGCCGGCACCTGCGTGGGCTGCTGCAACGCTCCGACCCCGGTGGTGCCGGCGGCCATGCCCATTCCGATCAGGCCACCAGGCCCCGCGTTCGCGCCCGCGGCCTCGAAGCCGGACGCCATCGAGGCCTGCATGTTGGAGTTGCCACGCTGGCCTGACAACGCATCGGCGCGCTGCACATTGCGCAGCAGTTCGCGGGTGGTCTCGTCGTACTCGATGGCGATGATGGCGGTGGCGGCGATCTCCAGGCCGCGAGCCGAGCGCCACTGGTAGTTCTGTTCCACCGCAGCCGACAGGCTCTTGGCGAAGCCGATCGAATCCTGCTGCAGGCGGGTGATCCGGTTCTGCTTGGTCGGATCGTTGGTGTACATCGAGAAGGCCGGCGCCAGGGAGCCGACAACCTCGTTGAAGAGTTGGGCGGCGGCGTCGTTGTCGATGTCGGTGAAGTCGAACACCCGGCCCGGCTCAAGGTAGGCGGCCGGAACGAAGTTCTTGATGAACAGGATCGGGTCGACGATCTTCAGCGTGTAGGTGCCGCGGGTGATCGCGCCCACCTGGGCGTTCATGTAGGCGTCGTCCCAGTAGATCTCCGACTGGGTGCCGAAGCGGTTGTTCGGCAGTTCCTTCAGGGTGACGAAGTAGGCCCGCTGCTGGGCGCTGGGACGTCCGCCGAACTTGAAGCGCTCCCAGGACGTGGTGACCAGCGAGCTGATGATGTCGTTGCCGGCGAAGATCGATTGAGAATCCTGCGCCTCGGAGTTCCACTCGTAGGCCCCGGCCTGAGCGGCGAAGCCGGTGATGGCACCCTCCTGCATCAGCACCAGGCCGTAGCCCTCGGGGACGATGATGCGGCTGCCGTTGGTGATGACACCCTCAGAACCCTTGGTGTTGGATCCGCGTCCGGCGTTCTGCCCCTGCGGAACCGCAGCGAACACCGCCGCTGTGGGAGCCAAGCCTGCGGGCACCGAATAGAAGTCCTGCCACTGATCGGCCAGGGTTCCGCCGATCGCGCCGATCGCTGCCTGAATGAGTCCCATTGAACGGATCCTCTCGTTGTCAAAGCCGGTCGCACCCACCTTCGAGCAAGACTCACCCTAGCGGCTGGGCCAACCTGCGGCCCAGACCCCATCAGGGTCTGCCTTGCGCTCTTCTACTCATGGTGCCGGATCGCGCAAACGGCGGGGTTCGGGGGGTTCGGGGGGCTGGGTGTGCGGGTTGGTGGGGTCCGGGGTGTCCCCGGTGGGGGTGTGGGGGTTCGACCCCCACAGGGCTGACGAAACGCAAAGGCCCGCCGAATGGCGGGCACAGTGATCGGAAAGTTGAGTGGAGCTAAGGGGATTCGAACCCCTGACCTTCTCATTGCGAACGAGACGCGCTACCAACTGCGCCATAGCCCCAACTGCTCTGCAGCGGCGACCAGCCTAACATCTCGGCGGGTGCGGCGAAAAACGCCGCGGTGGAGGTGCGGGACGTCCTGCGACCCGCTGCGGTGGGGCGTCCCGATGCCGGTATGGGCGGCCTCCTAAGCTGGGCGCCACAGGCGGCAGCGTCTGGGCAGGCATCGATGCAGGGGGTTGACCATGCGGGGCGATTCGGTCGCGACGGGAGTCGGCGTCGTGGCGTTGGCGCTGATGCTCGGCGGCTGCGCGGTCACGCCGCCTTATGGGCCGTCCACGGTGGCTCCCGCGCGCTCAGGATCGGCCACCTCGGCGTCGTCGCCGAGCCCCACCGTGGCGACTCCATCGTCGGCAGTCCTCGGCCCGGGTGGCTACTCGGGCCTGACCCTGGGGATGACGAAGTCGCAGGCGATGGCCACCGGCCTCGCCTCCGGAATCAGCGGTAACAACGGCACCTGCGGAGCCGACGGCGACGGACGGTTGAACGGTGCGATCCCGGCCGACGCCTCCGATCTGGAAGGCAAGCTGTTCTTCTCGACCACCACCGGCAAGCTGGTGATCATCGGGGCGATGTCGGGAGTGGCCACGCCCGAAGGCGTCCATCTCGGCAGCCTGGTGAAGGAAGTGAAGAAGGCCTACCCGAAGTGGAAGGGCAGCGAAGGCGACGAAGGGCTCGGTTTCGTGAAGGTGCCCGGAAATCCTGCGGCGCTCTACCGGCTCTACATCGACGCCGGGCAGGTACTCGAACTCACCCTGCAGACGGTCGATCAGGACTGCGCCGAATAGCGCCGCCGCAGACCTTCTCGTTGTGAAGGTGATCCCCGCGCGTCATCGCGTGGAACCGTTCTGCAACCAAACGCACCCGATGGGTGAGATCACGCGGCGCGTCGTCCTGCCGGGCCCCTCTCCGCGTCGAATCGTTGCAGTCCCTCAGTGACATCCCATCGGGCCGGAGAAATGAAACGGCCCCCCGCCGAAGCGAGGGGCCGAGTTGCCGAAGCTCTGAAAATCAGAGCGGGGTGATATTGGAAGCCTGCGGGCCCTTCGGACCCTGCGTGATCTCGAACTCCACCTTCTGGTTCTCATCAAGAGTGCGGAACCCCGAGCTGGTGATCGCGGTGTAGTGAGCAAAAACATCGGGCCCGCCGCCGTCAGGCGCGATGAAACCAAAGCCCTTCTCTGCGTTGAACCACTTAACGGTTCCAGTGGTCATGCAACTTTCTCCTTCTTGTG
>JAJTBJ010000057.1 GCA_021286985.1 Propionibacteriales bacterium
CCTCGATCCGGCCAGGTGGAGATCTCGGTGATCGACCATGGGCCCGGGGTCAGCCCCGACCGTCGTGCCGAGATTTTCCGGCCCTTCCAACATTTCTCCGACCGGACCGCCGGCGGTGTGGGGCTGGGGCTGGCGATCGCTCGCGGCTTCGTTGAGGCCATGGGAGGCGCCCTTACTCCGACGACCACGCCCGGCGGCGGGCTGACGATGACGGTGACCTTGGAGGTGAGCGGTGCAGCGGATTCTCATCGTTGAGGACGAGGACGGCCTGCGGCGGGCGTTGAGCATCAACCTCCGTGCGCGCGGCTATGAGGTGGAGACCGCCGCCACGGCAGCTGCGGCCCTGCGGATTGCCGCCGGCGGCCGGATCGATCTGATGATCCTCGATCTGGGCCTGCCCGATCTGGACGGCGGTGAGGTGATCGCCGGGGTACGCGGCTGGAGCAGCGTGCCGATCATCGTGCTGTCGGCACGGGACTCCCAGGCCCAGAAGGTGAAGGCCCTGGACGCCGGGGCCGATGACTACGTCACCAAGCCGTTCGGGATGGACGAGCTGCTGGCCCGCATTCGCGCCACCCAGCGACGCGCCGATCATCTCGACGGCGCCGAGTCGGCGGTGGTCGAGACGGCTGCGTTCCGGCTTGATCTCGCAGCCAAGCGAGCCGAGCGAGAAGGGGTGGTGGTGCGGCTGACCCCGACCGAATGGCAACTGGTCGAGGTGCTGCTGCGGCATCGCGGACATTTGGTCAGCTCCGCACAGCTGCTCGCCGAGGTCTGGGGACCCGGCTATGAGAAGGAAACCAACTACTTGCGGGTCTACTTCGCCCAGCTACGACGCAAGCTCGAACCCGAGCCGCGTCACCCGCGCTACTTCATCACCGAGCCGGGCATCGGCTATCGCTTCGAGGGCTGAAATTCCTGGCCGACTTTAACGATTCTTCTAGCGTCGATGTGTTTGTCTTGACATACTCGTGCCATGTACGAATCTGGTGAGCTTTCCGATCGCATCGTGGTGCTCGGACGTGGGGGAGTCGCTGAAGCCTCCGCCGCTGCGCAACTGGCCGAAATCTGCGCCCGACCCCTGATCCGCATCGACAAACACTTCTGGCCGGTTGACCGGCGTCCGCAGCCCGCTCCGCACTGGGCGGCCGTCCAGGCACACATCGCCGGCAACCGGCAGTGGGTGCTCGATGCCGACCTCGGCCCGTTCGATATCGATGAACCCCGGCTGGGACATCCCGACGAAGTGTGGGTGCTCGACTTCAGCCCGCTGACCTGCCTGCTCCGCGCCCTGCGCTACCCCGATGAGCGTCGCGATCTGCGGGTGTGGCTGTTCCGTTGGCGTCGTGAGTACCTGCGCGCGGCGATGGCCCACATCGAAGCCGATCCGCGGGTACGGCTGCGCCGCTTCCGTACCGTCGCCGAGTTGGAGGCTGCCCTCGACGAAGTCGCCGCCTGCTGCGGCGACGAGGTGGCCGCAGCCTGAGCCTCAGGTATCAGCCCCCGAGGGAATCCTCGGGGGCTTCGGTGCGCGCGTCCTGACGGGGGAGAAACACCTCTTCGACCAGCATCAGCAGCGATGCCGTCACGGGGACGGCCACCAATGCACCCACCAGGCCGAACAACGCACCACCGACGACGGCCCCCATCACCACCAGCAGTCCCGGAATCGACACTGCCTTGGTCATGATCCGCGGAGTCATCACGTAGGCCTCGATCTGGATGTACACGTTGTAGGCCACCGTCCAGATCAACGCCGCCCAACCTGAGGTGAACAGCGACACGAGGGTGGCCACCAGCCAGAACACCGGCGAGCCGATCATCGGAATCATCGTCAACAGCAACGCCGCCACCGCCAAGAGCGCTGCGAACGGCACTCCCAACAGGCTCAACACGATGAAGGAGAAGATCGCATTGCAGGTGGCCAGGATCGCCATCCCTGACACATAGTTGCCCACCGCGGCGGCCATTCGATCGGCAAAGTCAGCCAGCCGCGGACGCGAGTAGGCCGGTGCCAGCCGCACCAAGGCGGTCTTGATCGTCTTCAGAGTCGCCAGGAAGTACAAGGTGAGCACCAGAACGACGAAACTGCCTGACGCGAAGTCGATCACCCCGGAGCCAATGCTCAGCGCGCCACCACCCAGTGCCAACAGATTGGCCGGATTCGACAGCCACTCCTGCACTTGAGTCAACAGGGTCTGATACCAGGTGCCCTGACCGGTGGCCGACACGATCGCGGTGAACCAGTCCGACTTCTGCAACTCGGCGACATAGCCCGGCACCGAGGACGCGAATTGGGTGATCTGCACAACCGCGACAGGCACGACTAGCGCGATCAGCCCGGCGAACACCACCGCGAACCCCGCAAAGACCACCGTGATCGCCAACCCGCGCCGCAGCCTGTGAGCTTCCAGCCAGCTGACCAGCGGATCCAAGGCGAGCGCGATGAACAACGCGATTCCGAACCAGATCAACACCGTCGACAAGGACGTGATCGCGGCCCCCAAGGCGATCGCGATCAGCGCACCGGCGGCTGCGGCGAATCCCCACCGGAACGGGTGACCCAGCTCGGTAAACACCCGCAATGGAGCTGGACGTGGTGGCGGCGGGGGAGTACGGCGCTTGCGGGCGGGTGCGGCGGTGGCACCGACATCGTCTGGGGCAGCAGCGGGAGTGGCCTTCGGCATGGAAGTCAGCCTAGGCAGGCCCGACCGCCTCCGCTGGCTAAGCGCGCCAAGAGGCGGGGAACCAGCGCGGCACCAGGCCCAACAGCAGCCCGGTTCCGGCCAGAATCAGCACCAAGCCGAACAGCTGTCCGATCGACAACCGCTCGCCCATCAGGACGACTCCGGCTACCGCCGACAACACCGTCCCCACGCCGGGCAGGACGGCCAGCGGACCTCGCGGAACCGAGTCAGCGGCGTGCGACATGGCGAACAACAGGACGAAAGCGATGCCGATCGCGATCGCCACCACTACCGCAAACGCTCCCAGGGACGGATTCACCGGCGGCGCGAGCGGCACGAACACCAGCGACACCAGCCCGGCGATGGCGCCCGAGGCGATCGCCGACTCCACCGCCCGCGGATGCTGCAGCCGGGTGGTGAACTGGCGTCCGCACGATCCGACCACCACAGCAGCCACCAGGCCGGCAAAGACACCGCCGGCGAAGGTCCAGTCCACGTCACTGGCCGGGAAGGCCGCCAGCAGAGCCAACCCGCCGATCCCCAGCAGGAGGCTCACCGCGCCCAGGCCGGTGGCCGGAGCAGTTCCCCGCATCTGTCGCACGACCGTGTCGAACAAGGGAATGGCGCTGATCGCCAGCGCGCCAACCGCCACGCCTGCCCAGGAAACCGCCGACGTCGCGGTCCAGACGATGCCTGCGCCTAGCCCTGCCCAGACCACCACTGCGGTCCAGTCCAGGCGCCAGGAGAGCTTGCGCTGCACCAGCACGGCTTGCGCCAGCAAGGCCAACGAACCGCCCAGCCCGATGAGAACGACCGTCAAAGCGATTCCGAGCGAACCGGCGGCGTATTTGAGGCCCACCAGGCAGGCCGCCCAGAAGACGGCGGCAGCACTGAAGGCGGCCACCCCCTTCACGCTCATCGCATTCCTCAACTCGAGTCGACACACAGAAATGGGGGTGGGTCTTGCCAAGGCGGTGCCGCGTGGCGGTGCCGCACCGCAGGTAGCGTAACCCCATCCGGGGTCCGGCTCCTACCCCTCGGCTGATCGAAGTGACCGCCGCCGGGTCGTCCGCGACGAAACTGGCCCTCAGCTCAGGGCCGCACGCACCTTGCCCGCCACCGCGCTTCCGTCAGCGCGTCCGGCAACCGCGGGGGTGACCACCTTCATCACCAGGCCCATCTGCTTCATCGTCGGCGCCTCCCCGAGTTCGGCGGTCACCTGGGCCAGCGCGCTCGCCACAATGTCATCGAGTTCGGCTTCGGTCAGCGCCGCCGGCAGGTAGCGCTGCAGCACCTCGATCTCGGCCAACTCCTTGGCCGCAAGCTCATCGCGATGACCAGCGGTATAGGCCTCGGCGGAGTCTCGACGCTTGGCGACCTCACGATTCAGCACGATGACCACGTCGGCGTCGCTGAGTTCGCGGGCCTGCTTGCCGGCCACTTCCTCGTTCTTGATCGCTGCGATGGCCATCCGCAAGGTCGATCGGGTCAGATCGTCGCCGGCCTTCATCGCCGCCACCATGTCGGCCTGAATCCGCTGGCTCAACTCGCTCATCGGCTGTCCTTTCCACCAAACCCGCCCATTGTCCCACGGACGGGCCGCCGCCTGAGCCCGGGCTATGCTGAGCACCGGATTTGGGAGGTCATTGACATGGGTGCGAGCGCGCCGGCGGCGAGTTCGGTGGGCCAGGTGGAGCGCCAGACCGCCCGCCTGTTTACCGACACCGATCCGC
Source organism: Propionibacteriales bacterium (assembly GCA_021286985.1). Lineage (GTDB taxonomy): Bacteria > Actinomycetota > Actinomycetes > Propionibacteriales > Propionibacteriaceae > Propionicimonas. Next base: position 4,421 of record JAJTBJ010000057.1, read on the forward strand.
TGCGCCTGGCCAACGGTGAAACCCTCGGGCCCGTCGATGTCGCCTTCGAGACCTACGGCACCTTGTCCGAGGCCCGCGACAACGCTGTGTTCATCTGCCACGCGCTGACCGGTGATGCTCACGCCGCCGGCTTTGCGCCCGGCGCCACTCGTCCGGGGTGGTGGGACAACCTGATCGGTCCCGGTAAGCCGCTGGACACCGACCGGGTGTTCGTCATCTGCGCCAACCTGCTCGGCGGCTGCCAAGGCACCACCGGCCCGTCCTCCATCAATCCGGCCACCGGTAAGCCGTACGGGCTGAGCTTCCCGCTGCTGACCGTCGCCGACCTCGTCGAAGTGCATCGTGCCCTGGTGCGCCACCTCGGGATCACCACCCTTCTGGCCGCCCTCGGCGGCTCGCTGGGCGGCATGCAGGTGCTGCAGTGGGGGCTGACCTACCCCGACGAACTCGCCAATGCGGTGGTGATCGCGGCGTCCAGTCGGCTCACCGCACAGAACATCGCCTTCTCCGCGGTCGCCCGTCGCGCGATCATGGACGATCCCGACTTCGCCGGCGGCGACTACGCCACCGAGGGGCTCAACCCGGACGCCGGTCTGGCCATCGCCCGAATGATGGCGCACATCACCTATCTGTCCGAGGACGCCCTCACCGAGAAGTTCGGGCGCCAGCCCCACCAGGCCAGTAGCGCCCCGGGCTTCGGCATCGACTTCGCCGTGGAGAGCTACCTCGACCATCAAGGCCAAGTGTTCACTGAGCGGTTCGACGCGCTCAGCTACCTGTATCTGTCACGAGTGATGGATTACTTCGACCCGTTCGCCGCAGCCGACGCCCTTGATGCCGTCACCGCCGATCCGGTGACGTGGCTGGTGATGTCGTTCGACACCGACTGGCGTTTCGGCACCGAACACTCCCGCCGGATCGCCCGCCGTCTGGAACTGGCGGCCCAGCCCGTGACCTTCCGCGAGATCGCTTCGCCCTGGGGCCATGATTCCTTCCTGCTGGTGGTGCCCGACTATCACGCCACCATCACCGCGTTCTTCAATCGCGCTCTGGCGGAGGTGCAGCGATGAGCCTGCGTCCCGAACTGACCCTGCTGGCCGACCTGATCCCGGAATCGGCACGCGTGCTCGACCTGGGCTGTGGATCAGGCGCCCTGCTGGAACACCTGATCACCGCGCAGAGCTGCCGCGGCACCGGCGTGGAGATCGACCCCGACGCGATCATCGAAGCGATCGGACGCGGCGTGCCGGTGGTCGACCTCGACCTGGACACCGAGCTGGACCACTTCGCCGATCACTCCTACGACGTGGTGGTGCTGTCGCGCACCATCCAGACCCTGCGCAGACCGGCCGAAGTGCTGCGTCAAATGGCTCGCATCGGCGACCAGCTGATCGTGTCGGTGCCGAACTTCGGCCTGCTGCGCAACCGGCTGCGGCTGCTGCGTGGCCGGATGCCGATGTCTCGCGACCTGCCCTACTCCTGGTACGACAGCCCCAACCTGCGGTTCACCACGCTGGTCGATCTGGAGGAGCTGTTTACCGCGGTCGACCTGCGCGTAGAGCGACGCATCGTGCTCGCGCCCTCCGGGCGTCCGGCCCGGTCGGGGCAGGCGTTGGCCAACCTCTTCGGCGCCGCCGCGGTCTACGTGCTGCGGGCCTGAGTCAACGCCTTGCTGACCCGAGTGGCCGCACCACCCAGGTTGAGCTCGGCAGCGAGCGCTTCGAACCGCTGCGGATCGGCCAACGCCCCCCGTAACCGTAGGTCTGGCGTACCCACCGGCGCCGTACGGCTGACCCGCACCACCTCCGCCGCAGCCCCCAGGTAGTCGATGCTGGCGGCCACCGCCGCCGTCTGCTTGGGGCTGAGCTCGCCGCGTTGAGCGGCAGCCACGATCCCGTCCAGGTCGGTGTACCGCTGCAACAGGGCAGCGGCGGTCTTCTCACCGATCCCGGGCACGCCCGGCAGCCCATCGGACGGGTCGCCACGCAAGGTGGCGAAGTCGGCGTACGCCTGGGGAGTCACCCCGTAACGCTCGGACAGCCAGGCTCCGTCCACTTGATCATGTCGTCCCTGGCCACGGCCCAGATACAACACTCGCACCGGTGTCTGGTCGTCGACGACTTGGAACAAGTCTCGATCACCGGTGATCACTTCGGTCGGCATGCCTGCGTTCGCAGCCAGGGTGCCGATCACGTCGTCGGCCTCGTAGCCGTCGGCGCCCACCACCGGCACCCCGAGGGCGTCCAGTACCTGGCGAATCAGCGGCACCTGCGCCACCAACTCGGCCGGAACCTCTTCGATGTCGCCGCTGGCCACTCGGTGCGCCTTGTAGCTCGGCAGGAGCGCCACCCGCCAGGCCGGACGCCACGAGTTGTCCCAGCAGCAGGCCAGGTGGGTGGGGGAGTAGTCGGTCACGAAGCGGGCCAGGTAGTCCAACAGACCGCGGACTGCATTCACCGGGCGCCCATCGGTTGCCCGCAGCGAGGTCGGCATGCCGAAAAAGGCCCGAAAGTAGACCGAAGCTGTGTCGAACAGCAGCAACCGTGGTGCGTTCATCGCCCCATGCTGCCACGCGACTAGGCTGGGCCGGTGACATCTTGGCTGGCCGCGCGGCATCCGAGCCTGCGCATTGCGGCCGCCGCTGTCTTTGGAATCCTCACCGCGCTGGGCTTTGCGCCGTTCGACTGGTGGCCGCTGGCGATCATCGGGCCGGCCGGTTTGACCGCGGTGATCGTGGCCACCACCAGTTGGCGCCTGGTGTTGGCTGCCGGCTACGCCTACGGTCTGGGCCTCCTCGGGCTCGGGGTGGGCTGGATGCAGGTGATCTTCGTTCAAGCCATGGTGGCCCTCGTGGCGATCATGGCGCTGTTCTACGCCGGGCTCGCGGTGTTGTTGCGGGTGGCCGTCCGCGCGCCCTGGTGGCCGCTGACAGCTGCCGCGGCCTGGACGATCACCGAGTTCTGCTTCTCCCGGTTCCCCTTCGGCGGCTTCGGCTGGATGCGCCTGGGCTACGCGATGGTGGATTCGCCGCTGGCCTGGGGGCTGCCGCTGTACGGCGTCGCCGGCGCGACTTTCGCCGCTGCCCTGATCGCCCAACTGCTGGCCTGGGTGGCCGACCAGCCGCGTCCGCGGCGCTCCATCATCGGTGCCACCGGCCTGGCCGCGGTGATCGGGCTGAGCAGCCTCGGTCTGCTGATCACCGCCGGGCCGAGCCTGGGCCAGGTATCGGTCGGCTGGGTACAAGGCGGTGCGCCCGGTGGCGGGGTGTACGGGCTGGGCGAGGTGCGGACGATCACCCGCAACCACGTCGCTGAGTCTGCGCGGCTAGCCGACAAGATCGACACCGGCGCGCTGCCACGGCCGGATTTCGTGGTCTGGCCGGAGAACTCCACTGATATGGATCCCTACACCGACCCTCAAACCGGCGCCCTCGTCCGGCAGGCGGTCGCTCGTTTCGGGGTTCCGGTGCTGGTGGGAACGATTCTGGACGGCCCGGGCGTCGACGAGCGGCAGACCGCCTCGCTGTGGTGGGAGCCGGGAGCCGGTGAGACCGCGCGGTACATCAAGCGCGGGATCGTCCCGTTCGGGGAGTGGGTACCGCTGCGCGAAGAGTTGCTCCCGCTGATCCCCGAGTTGCGTTACGTCGGCGCGCAGTCGGTAGCCGGTGACCGGCCGGGCGTGATCACTGCGACCCTTGCCACCGGGCGGACGCTGCCGCTGGGCGTCCTGGTCTGTTACGACCTGGCCTTCGACAACATCGTCGCTGACACCGTCACCCACGGTGGCCAGGTACTGGTGGTGCAGTCATCGAATGCCATGTACCAGGGCACCGGCCAGATCGATCAGCAGTTCGCGATCACCCGCACCCGCGCGATGGAGTTGCGCCGGGAGATCCTGGTCGTGACCACCAGCGGCGTCTCAGGGCTGATTGAGCCCGACGGCTCGGTGAGCTTTCAGACCTCCGACTACGTGGCCGCCTCCGGGGTGGTTGCCCTGCCGCAGCGCGACAGCGTGACTTTCGCCGCTGGCTACGGTGGGTTGATAGAGCTGGCCGTGGTGATCGCCGGGATCCTTGGTCTCGGTGTCGGACTGTTCTACGGCAGAATGAGTACGCACACAAACGAATCAGGAGCACCGCATGGCTGACCCGGCCGCCACGCTGGAGCGTGTTCTGGTGGTCATTCCCACCTACAACGAGGCTGAGAACATCGGCCCGATCACCGCCCGCATCCGCAAGGCCGTCCCTGAGGCACACATCCTCATCGCCGACGACAATTCACCCGACGGCACCGGTCCTCTCGCCGACACTTTGGCCGCTGCGGACGACCACCTGCACGTCCTGCACCGCAAGGGCAAGGAAGGTCTGGGCGCGGCCTACATCGCCGGATTCCGGTGGGGTCTTGAGCAGGGCTACGACGTGCTGATCGAGCACGATGCCGACGGTTCCCACCAGCCCGAATACCTTCCCGCAATGCTGGAGCGACTCAAGACCGCCGACGTGGTCAAGGGCTCGCGCTACGTCCCCGGCGGCGCCACCGAAGGGTGGCCCCTGCACCGCGAACTGCTCAGTCGCGGCGGCAACCTGTGGACCCGGATGTGGCTCGGCCTCCCGGTCAAGGACGCCACTGGTGGTCTGGCTGCGTGGCGCGCCGACACTCTGCGTGGAATGGATCTGGACGCCGTGGAAGCGGCCGGCTACGGCTTCCAGGTGGATCTGATCTGGCGGGCGTTGAAGGCTGGCTTCACCGCCGCCGAAGTGCCGATCACCTTCGTCGAGCGCGAACTCGGCGACTCCAAGATGAGCGGTGCGATCGTCGCCGAAGCGATGTTGCTGACCACCCGGTGGGGGATCACGCACCGCGTTGCCCAGCTCAAGGGCCTCTTCGGGGGTCGGCGAGCAGTGACCGCCGAGAAGTAGGACGCCCATGCGCAACCCCCAAGGCGCCTATCGGCTGCTGCTTCCGGCGATGGTGATCGCCTTCATTCTGGTCTCGGTCGCCGAGGTGTGGTTGCTGACCATTGTCGGCGGCTGGATCGGCATTCCGTGGACCCTGGCCATCCTGATCGGCGAGGCTTTGATCGGCTCGTGGCTGCTGCGTAACGAGGGACGCAAGTCCTGGAGCGCACTGGTGCAGGCCTATGAGGCCGGACGGGTGCCGACCGGCCAGTTGGCCGATGCTGCACTGGTGCTAGCCGGGGGCATCATGCTGATCCTGCCCGGCTTCTTCACCGACGTGATCGGTCTGGTCTTCCTGCTGCCATTCACCCGGCCACTGGCGCGCAGAGCGCTGGGCTGGGTGGTGGCGCGCTCCGTGGCTCGCGCCGGCATCGATGTCCGCCGATTCAACGCGCGCACCGGCCCGAACGTTGTTCCCGGTGAGGTCGTCGAGCCGACGAAACAGTCCGATCCGGGTTCGGAGCCGATCTCCGGCGAGATCGAGTAGCGCCTCAGCGGCCGTGGCCGCGGATCTCGTCCAGACGTTCGGCGAGCAGGTCTTCGAGTTCTTCGATCGAGCGACGCTCACGCAGCATGTCCCAGTGGGTACGCGCCGGCTTGGTTTCCTTGACCTCAGGTTCGGCACCATCGGTTCGCCGAGCGGTCTCGCCGCAACGGGGGCACTCCCACTCAGTGGGCAACTCCGCCTCTTCGGCGAAGACCAGTTCGAAGTGGTGACCGCGCGCGCAGTCGAAGCCGATCTCCTGCCGGGGTGCCAACTCCACCGTCGCGGGCTCGGCAAAACTCTTCGCGCCCAGCCCGAAACCTCGTAGTGCTCGCTCCGCCATGGTGACCTCCGGATCCCAACCTAGCGCCGCGACCAAATGTCACAGCACCTTGGGCAACGCATTCCCGGCGTCAATGATTCCCTGGCGCATCTTCACCCGCAGCAGCAGCACACCACCGATCACGAAGAAGCCCATCAGGGCCACCAGTGCCAGGCGATAGGACTGGGTGAACTGGAACACCAGGCCGAAGGTGAGGGTACCCAGCCAACTCGTGCCGCGTTCCATCGCCTGGTAGAAGCTGAAGTACTCCGACTCCCGTCCCAGCGGAATCAGCTGGGAGTACATCGACCGCGACAACGCTTGGGTTCCACCCATCACCAGACCGATCGCCGCCCCCAGCCCGACCAGCGCCCCGAAGACCCCCGCCGGGAGCAGGTAGCCAACCACGACCACACCCACCCAGATCACGATGCCGCCCAGGACGGTCTTGCGAGCGCCGATGTGCGAGGCCACCTTGCCAAAGAGCAGCGCTCCGGCGATGGCCACGAACTGGGTCACCAGGAAGGTGATCATCACCTGGTTGGTGGCCATTCCCAGTTCCTTGGTGGCGTACAGGCTGGACGCCACGATCACGGTCTGAATGCCGTCGTTGTAGAACAGGAAGGCCAGCAGGAACAGCAGCGTCTGCGGGTAGTTCTTCATCTCGGCAAAGGTGCTGCGCAACTGCCGCAGCGGGTTGCGGTGAGCCACCTCTGCGGGGACCTCTTTCGGGAGCTTGCGCAGTCCCAGGACCGGGATGATGGTGAACGCACCCCACCACACGCCGGCCGACAGCAGGCTCAGCCGAATGGCCATGCCGTAATCGAGGCCGAGCTTGTCGTAGAAAGTCATCAGCAGGAAGTTGAGCGCCAGCAGCAGGCCACCGCCCACGTAGCCGAAGGCCCAGCCACGGCTGGAGACACGGTCGCGTTCATCGGGGCCGGAGATCCGCACCAGGATCGAGTCGTAGACGACGGTCGAGGCGCCGAAGCTGAAGGCGCCGATGATCATCAGCCAGGCGCCCAGCTGCCAGTTGTCACCGACCAGGAAGAACATCAGGCTGCCCGAGATCGCTCCGATCCAGGCCGTGCCGGCCAGCCACCGGTGCGGATGCGCCGAGCGGTCGACCAACGCGCCCACGAACAGCAGCAGCACCGCCGACACGATGGTGCTCAAGGTGGCCAGGAAGGGATGCAGAGCGCCCGGAAGCACCGGGAACAGGCCCAACAGCATCACCGGGTTCTGACAGACCTGACCCTCGGGCAGGTCGGGGCAGGCGGCGTTGTTGGCCAGGCTGGTCAGGTAGGGCCCGATAATCACCGTGGCCGTGGTGGTGATGTAGGCCGAGTTCGCCCAGTCATACCAATACCAAGACCGCTGTTGCGGCGTGCTTTTCATTGCTGTCCCTCCCACAGACCACGCTCGATGAGCACCTGTTTCAACACCGCGATCTCGTTGGTGATGATCCCATCCACGCCGAGGTCGATCAGCCGCTCCATCTCGGCGCGATCGTCGACGGTCCAGACATGTACGAACCGTCCGGCGGCGTGAGCGGCGGCGATCACGTCCGGACGCACCACTCGCAACTGCCCGCCCAGCACGGCGGCCGGAACCTGCAGCACCATTCCAGCGCCCCACGGACGCCGGCGCAGGCCGAAGCCGAAGCTGTACCACGCCACCTCCGCCGGCGTGGTCGCAGTCAGCACTCCCGGCGCCAGCTTGCGGAAGGCGTTCAGTCGGGCGGTGGAGAAGGACGCCACGCACACCCGGTCCTCCGCGCCCAGCTTCGCCAGGAGCGGCGGCAGTGCGGCGACCGCGCCCTCGTCCTTCAGGTCGATGTTGAAATAGGTGCCGGAGAACTCGGTGAGCAGTTCCTCCATCAGCGAGATCGGATCGCTGCCGCCGACGCGGATGTCGGCCAGTTCTGCCCAGGTGTGATCGTTGATCGCACCGCTGCCGTCGGTCAGCCGACCCAGTTGGCTGTCATGGAAGGCCACCAACCGGCCGTCGGCAGTGGTGTGGACATCGGTTTCCAGAAACCGATAGCCCTCGGCCACCGCTTGAGCGAAGGCGTACCAGGTGTTCTCCCGCACCCGATCCTCTGCGCTGATCCAGCCGCCGCGATGGGCCAAGGCCACAAAACCACTGGCCAGGAACGGATGGGAGGACGGACGCACGAGCGAAACTCTAGGGCTTCTGGACCCGTCTGGGGGCATCTGGCGTCGGTGAATTCTTCATGACCGGACAACCGAACCCGGGCACGACCGCTGCCCCCTAAGCTGTGCCGAGCGCTGCGCAGCGCGAACCCGGCAACGCAGGAAGCAGAACGTGACCAAGACCATCCTCTCGATCCAGTCATCGGTGGCCTACGGCCACGTCGGCAACAGTGCCGCCACCTTCCCGCTGATGCGGCTCGGCGTGCGCGTCTGGCCGGTGCTCACCGTGCACTTCTCAAACCACACCGGTTACGGCGCCTGGCGCGGGCCGCTGCTGGCCGCCACCGATATCGCTGAGGTGATCGCCGGCATCAACGACCGCGGCGTACTGGATCAGGTCGACGCCGTCCTGTCGGGCTACCAGGGTGCCGAAGCCGTCGGTGCGGAGATCCTGAAGGCTGTCGATCAGGTCAAAGGCCTCAACCCGGCGGCGGTCTACTGCTGCGACCCGGTGATCGGCGACGTCGGCCGAGGCATCTACGTCCGTGAAGGCATTCCCGAGTTCATGCGCGACCAAGTCGTCCCGCACGCCCAGATCGTGACGCCGAACCACTTCGAGTTGGACTTCCTCACCGGACGCACCACGACCACTCTGGAGGAGGTCATCGACGCCGCCCAGGCGCTGCGAGCCACTGGCCCCGAGATCGTCCTGGTCACTTCGACGGTGCTGGACGAGCGTGACGCCGATCAGATCACCATGATCACGGTGTCCTCCGACGGCGTCTGGCAGGTCTCCACTCCACGACTGGAGCGCAACTTCACCGGCTCCGGTGACGTCACCGCAGCGCTCTTCCTCGCCCATCTGCTGTCCGGCACGGATCCCGGCGCGGCCATGGGTCGCACCGCCGATGCGATCTACTCGCTGCTGGCCGCGACCACTGCTGCCGGATCACCGGAACTGATGCTGGTGGAGGCCCAATCGGAGTTGGTCAGCCCGAGCCACCATTTCGAGGTGGAGCGGCTGCGCTGAGCCGCTGGGGCGCCCTCAGTCGCGGAAGACGTCGATCTTGGCGCCCAGCGCGTTCAAACGATTGGGCAGGTCCTCGTAGCCGCGGTTGATCACGTACACGTCACGCAGCACGCTGGTGCCCTTGGCGGCCAGCGCGGCCAACAACAGGCACACCGCCGGACGCAACGCCGGCGGGCAGACGATCTCCTGGCCACGCCAGCGGGTGGGGCCGGACACGACGATCCGGTGCGGATCGAGCAGCTGGACGTCAGCGCCGAGCTTGTTCAACTCCACCAGGTGGATCGCGCGGTTCTCATACACCCAGTCGTGGATCATCGTGCGCCCCTCCGACACCGCAGCGATCACCGCGAAGAAGGGCAGGTTGTCGATGTTCAGGCCGGGGAAGGG
>JAJTBJ010000058.1 GCA_021286985.1 Propionibacteriales bacterium
CCTTGCCGGTGGCCTGCAGGACACCGTCGACGAACGGCAACTGGCCGGCGGTGAACACGAGGTTGCCGGTACGGGTGGCTGGGACGTACGCCGCAGCCGGCGCGGGGACGGCGGGCAGAGTGATGCCGAGCTCAGCCAGCCGAGCCGAGGCGGTGAGCTCACTCATTGGGCACCGGCCGCTTCAGGTAGGCCACCAGGTTTTCGGCGTTGGGGCCGGGCACGACCTGCACCAGTTCCCAGCCTTCGGAGCCCCAGTTGTCGAGGATCTGCTTGGTGACATGCACCAGCAAGGGCACCGTCACGTACTCCCATTTCGTCATGAGCCAACCCTAAGCGTTGCCACCCTCACGTACAGGTCGGCACGGCGCGGAGGAAATGCTGATACCCCCGCGCCGCGGGCACTGGGACGTGACGCCGAAGGCGCGCCTTCCGCTCGAACGGGGGTGGGTGGTGTGTGGTGCGAGAGCGGCCTAGGCGAGGTAGGTGCGCGGCTTGGGGCACAGCAGCGACGTCCACGAGGTGATGTCGGTGCGCTGGCGCAGCAGTTGGCGGCGCTCACGTTCGGTCATGCCGCCCCACACGCCCCACTCGATGCGGTTGTCCAGCGCCTCGGCCAGGCACTCGCTGCGTACCGGGCAACCGGCGCACACCGTGCGGGCGCGCTTTTGCTCTGCGCCGTCGGGGAACAACTCATCTTGGAGACCGCGACACTTCGCCAGAAGGGTCCAGTCATCAGTCTGGAGCGTCATTGCTCTCAACTCTCTACTCAATGGGGGGTGCGGGTTGGGAGAACTTCGTACTCCCGCCCTGCGCCAGCAAGGCTAATCAGCAGCGTTCGGCGAGCGCTAGTGGTGAGGTTGCGACCTACCCGCCTACCTACCCCGTCCGGTATACCCCTGGTGTACGGTCCCCGCCTCGGCGAACCGCCGTCCGGCCGGCCCCGCGCCACGTCTCCAGACGCCCCCGAGTTGGGCATCCGCTACCGACAGGTCGGGGGCAGCTGTGCGTTTCGGGGGGCAGCTCGCCGAGACCGGAGGGACAAGACAGGCACCTGGGGGCTATTGGGTGCCGTGACGTAGGCTTAGGCCCATGCTCTTGGGCAAACGCCTCTATTCGTTGTTCATGTTTCTCGCGTTGTCGATTCACAGTGGCGTGCTTGTCGCCGGTTTGATGATGCCTGCGTTCGGCATGGCGGCGGATTCCGGACGCGCCGCGATCACCGGCACCAATGACCTGCCGACCGAGCTCGACCAGCCGCCGCAGTGGCAGCGCTCGGTGCTGCTCGATGGCGACGGCAAGCCGATGGCCTACTTCTACGACCAGAACCGGGTCTACGTCGGGCTGGCGCAGATCTCCGACATCATGAAGAAAGCCCAAGTCGGCATCGAGGATCACCGCTTCTACGAGCATGGGGCCCTCGACCTGACCGGCACTCTGCGCGCACTGGTGAGCACCAGCCAGGGCAACACCCAGGGCGGTTCGAGTCTGACCCAGCAGTACGTCCGCATGGTCCTGGTCGACAAGGCCGAGGCCAGCGGCGACAAGGAAGCCCAGATGGCGGCCAAGGAAAACACCGTGGCCCGCAAGGTTCGCGAATTGCGGTACGCAATTTCGGTGGAGAAGAAGTTCACCAAGGACCAGATTCTCGAGTTCTACCTCAACATGGCCTATTACGGTGATGGCGCCTACGGCGTCGAGGCCGCCGCCAAGCACTACTTCGGGATTTCGGCCAAGGATCTGAACTTGCCCCAGGCAGCGATGCTGGCCGGCCTGGTCCGCAACCCCAACTCCAACCCGGCGCGTTCGGAACCGGTGGCGATCAGCCGCCGCAATGACGTCCTGGATCGGCTGGCGTCCCTGAACGTGATCACCGCCGACGAAGCAGCCGCTGCCAAGGCCGTCCCCTTCGACCGGACGAAGATGAACAACCAGCGTCCGGGCTGCGCGAACTCGCCGCACCCGTTCGTGTGCCAGTACGCCTTCAACACCATGATCAAGAACACCCCCAGCCTCGGCGCCACCGAGAGCGAGCGTAAGGACCGCATCTACCGAGGGGGCTTGACCATCAAGACCCAGATCGATCCCCGCGCCCAGAACATCGCCGAGAACCGGATGCGCAAGACAATTTCCGGCAAGGACCCGGTCCGCTCGGTGATCGTGATGATCGAACCGAAGACCGGCCTCATTCGCGCCATGGCGCAGAACCGCCAGCAGATGGGCGACAAGAAGGGACAGACCTTCTACAACGAGGCCGTCGGTGGCGACATGGGTGGCTCAAACGGCGTCCAAGGCGGGTCGACGTTCAAGATGTTCGTGGCGGCCGCGGCGCTGGAGAACGGCTTCGGTGCGGGTACCAGCTTCCAAGTGCCCTACGAAAAAGACTGGAAGGGCGAGACGTTCAGAAGTTGTTCGGGCCCCTTCGTCCAAGGCGCCAAATGGCCGGTGACCGGCACGAAGAGTGAAGTCGGCACCTTCGATATGTGGCGCGGGACTGCGAGCTCGGTCAACAACTACTTCGCCGCCTTGGAACAGGCCGTCGGTATGTGCCCCGTGGTGAACATGGCGGTGCGACTAGGTCTGAAGTCGGCCATCGGCGAGGACATCGTTAAGACCTACCAGTGGTTGCCGTCGTTCACCCTGGGGGCAGCTCAAGTCACTCCGCTGTCGCTGGTGAATGCCTACGCCACCATGGCCAACCGCGGCGTGCGTTGCGACCCGGTGATCCTGAAGTCGATCACGGCCGCGGACGGCACCACGTTCGCCGTGCCGTCCGCAGGGTGCACCCGAGTGGTCGATTCCGGCTACGCCGACGCCATCAACAAGATCTTCCAAGGCCCGATCTACAGCGGCACTTTGCGTAGCGCTCAGATCTCCGGTTACCGACTGGCCGGCAAGACCGGTACGGTGCCGGGCAACGCGGCCGAATGGGCCATCGCTTACACCCCCGATCTGGCGGTCGGTGCCGTGGTGGCCGTGGACCCCAACGGCCGCTACAAGAAGTTCTGGAAGGCACACCGCGGCAACCTGCGGAATCTGCGCCTGCCTTATTCCCATACCTTCTTGAGCGGCTATGGCTCCGACGCTGGCCAGAAGCTGCTCCAGCCGTCAATGTCGGCCGCTCTCGACGATATTGGGAAACACACCGCGTTCGTCGATCCGCCATCCTCGGTGCTGGCCGGTGACTCGGTGTCCGCCCCCAGTTGTGCAGGGCTCGGCCCAGGCAGTTGCCGCGCCCGACTGACTGCAGCCGGCTTCGCCACTTACACCAAGAACGTGTACTCCGACACTGTTCCCGCCGGTGGCCTGGTGGGCACGTCGTTCAGCGGTCAGGCGCCGAAGGGCAGCTCGATCGGTGTGCTGATCTCGAAGGGTCCCAAGCCAGCCGCCCCGACGCCGCCGGGCACTCCGCCGACCACGCCGGTGCGTCCGCCGGGGAAGAAGTAACCGTGGCTCCACGACTGGTCAAGGCGCTGGCCTGGACGGCTGCTGCCTGCGTGGCGTACGGGGTGTTCGTCGAGTCCCGCTCGTTCAAGGTACGTCGGGTTCGGCTCGACATTCTGCCGCCGGGCTCGCCGTCGCTGCGGGTGCTGCACCTCTCAGACGCGCATCTGTTGGCTCGGCAGCGCTCGAAGTTGCGCTTCATCTCGGCCTTGGCCGGGCTGGAGCCTGATCTGGTGGTGAACACCGGGGACAACCTGGCCCAGGCCGACGCCCTCGACCCGCTGATGACCAGCTTGGGACGACTGCTCGACGCGCCCGGGGTGTTTGTGTTCGGCTCCAACGACTACACCGGGCCCAAGCCGCTCAACCCCTTGGGTTACCTGGTTGGCGACACCGGCGGCGATGGCGTCCATACCGATCGGGAGGCGCTCCCGACCGACGAACTGCGCGACGCGTTCGTCTCGCGGGGTTGGCACGACCTGAATGGGCATCGGGCCACTATCGACGTGCGCGGGGTGAAACTGGAGTTTCGCGGCACCGACGATGCCCACCTCGGGCTGGACGACTACTCGACCGTGGCCGGACCAGCATCGTCGGATGCAGCGGTGTCGATCGGTGTGACCCACGCGCCCTATCGGCGGGTGCTGGACGCGATGACCGACGATGGCGTGGAGTTGATCTTCGCCGGCCACACCCACGGCGGCCAGGTGTGCGTTCCCGGCTGGGGAGCGCTGGTCACCAACTGCGATCTGCCCACCGAACAGGCCAAGGGCGCCAGCGTCCATTCCACGGCCAACGGCAGCTCCTGGCTGCATGTTTCGGCGGGTTTCGGCACCTCTCCGTACGCCCCGTACCGCTTCGCCTGCCCGCCGGAAGTGACCCTTCTGACGCTGCACGCGGTCTCGAATGGCTGAGGTGCTCCACTTGGGCTAAACTGCCACTCGGCCCTGACACGTTCAGGGTCGTTCGGGGTGTGGCGCAGCTTGGTAGCGCGCGTCGTTCGGGACGACGAGGTCGCAGGTTCAAATCCTGTCACCCCGACGAAATTCGAGGGCTGTGGGAGCTTGCTCACACAGCCGAGAACGAGGAAGGGTAGTAGGCCCAACGGGCTGATACCCGGCCAGCAGGAAGCCGCTCGGGCTAGGAGGAGCACTCCAAGTCAGTGCGGCTTTCGTCGTTTCCCGTCCGGATATGTGCCCACCTGAGGCACGTCCTCATCTCAGGTCGGCGGGCGAGGAGTCTGGCCCTCGGCGTCCCTCGAAGACCCGTCTTACGGGCGCGCTTTCGGGACGAGGGTGGGGACGACGGTCTCGCGCACGAGCACCCAATCGGCCCACAGATCGCTGCGCTCGGGGTGCATCACCCAGCGGGAACGGACGCCGTCGTACAGCACCCCGACGATCGCGATGACGCGATCGGGATCCTCGTAATCCCGTTCGATCAGCGGGCGTAGCGAATCCAGGGTGCGCTGGTCCCGTCCGGCGTAGTAGTCGTGGGCCGGGTGGTCGGGGTCCAGCGCCTCGGCTTCGAGCGCGTCGAACCGCATTGTGATCTCGGCCTCGCTGGAGTGATGACGCACCGCCGCGTCCAGCATGTCCAAGGTGGTCGGGTCGGGCCCGGCCAGGGCACAGATCGCCGCGACGTCCCGCTCCTCCCGTGCGGTCAGGACGGCCTCGAGCAGGCTCTTCATGTCGGGGAAGTGGTGCATCAAGCCGGGGGCGGACATGCCGCACCGGCGCGCCAACGAGCGAAGACTCAGCGAGCGCACCCCTTCGGTGACGATCAGTTCCTGAGCCATCGCAATGATCTCGTCGCGGCGAGCCTCCGCGGTCAGTCGGCGCCTCAACGTGCCACCTCATCGCTGCACCAGCCCGCGGGCAGACCCGACCCCCATCGGTGACTCTGAACCTCGAGGGGCCGCCCGTTCGTCGTGCGCATGCCCACCCGCGAAAGCATAGGGGCACCCTGTCGCAAAACCCGTGACGGCGAGCGGCGCCACCCCCGGGCCGTGTTCGACCCATCCGGAGGCACCATTCACACTCTTCCTCGGCGCGCTCTCAGGTTGGGGCGCTAGCATCACTATCTGACGGCTGACAGATTCCGTTCGCACCCCATTGCGGACTGATCGCATCCGATCACTGAGGTTGTCCATGACGACCTCGGGGTTGGCCTGGCCCGCACGCCTGGGACGTGGCGGCGGACCAGCGCGGGGAGGGCGACTGGCCTATATCCCCTCCTAGGGCCAGGCCACACCCCGCCACCGAACACCCGACGGACGGACGACACAGCGACACGAACGCCCCCACCGTCGCCCGCACCGACCGGCGGGGCACAATGAGCGCGTGCAGCTGCAACAGCCACCACTCCACCGGCGGTCACGATGACGTGGACCTGGGACTACTTCTTCGTCCCACAGAACCAACCGACGCCCCCCGAAGCCGGCTTCGGCATGTTCTCGGCGATCCACTTCGGGGTGCTGGCGATCCTGGCCGTCGGCATCGCCGCCCTCGTCGTCGCCTACACTCGCGCCGACGACGCACACCGGCGCACCATCCGCCACACCGTCGGCTGGACGGTGCTGCTGCTCGAAGTGGCCCGCCAGGCGGCCACCATCGCGTCCGGTCACTACACCCCCGAGATCCTGCCGCTGCACATCTGCGCGGTCGCCACCGCCTCGATCTTCATCGACTCCCAATGGCCCAACCGCTGGACCGGCGACTTCCTCTACGCCCTGGGCTGGTGGGGTGCGCTGGCCGCCGACCTGTTCCCCGACTGGTCCGCCCGGCCGATCCTCAACGCCTACACCTGGCAGAGCTTCGTCATTCACGCCCTGATCTTCGGTTATGTGCTGATGCGCCTGGTCAGCCGCGACTTCACCCCGGACGTCCGCAACCTGCCCCGAGTGACGATCATGATGGTCGTCCTCGGCGGCATCGGCGCCCTGGCCAACAGCGTGTGGGGCACCAACTTCTGGTTCCTCAACGCCGGCGCCCCCGGCTCGCCACTCGAAGTCATCCACACCCTCGCCGGGCCGTTCTACGTCCCGGTGCTGATCGTGCTGCTTGCCATCGTCTGGACGGGCATGTACCTGCCGTGGGAACTGGCGCGGCGCCGCGCTAGCCGCCGTAGCGCAGCAGCAGATACGGCGTAGCGATCAGCAGGGTCACCACCGCCACCACCACGCCATAGCGGGTGAACTCCCAGAACGAGATCAGGTGGCCTTCCTTCTTGGCGATGCCGGCCACCACCACGTTGGCACTGGCTCCGATCGCGGTGGCGTTGCCGCCCAGATCGGCGCCCAACACCAGGGCCCACCACAGACCGTCCTTGCCCACGAACGGGCCCGACGCGGTCAACTCCGACACGATCGGGGCCATCGTGGCCACGAACGGGATGTTGTCCACGATCGCCGACAACACCGCCGAACCCCACAGCAGCAGCATCATCGCCACCGGCACACTGTCGCCGGTCGCGGCCACCAACGCATCGGCCAGCTGCGCAATCACGCCGGTCTTCACCAGCGAACCCACCAGCACGAACAGACCGGCGAAGAACAGCAGGGTCTCCCACTCCACGTCCACCAGATAGGAGCGCGCCGGCAGCCGACTCACCAGGATCAGCAGCCCGGCGCCCAGCAGGGCCACCAGGGACGGCTCCAGGTGCAGCACGCCGTGCAACGTGAAGCCCGCCAGCACCAGCGCCAGCACGATCATGCTGCGGATCAGCAGCGGACGGTCAGTGATCGCTTCCTTCTCGTTCATCGCCATCACTTCGGCGACGCGCGCCGGATCGGCCACGAAGTCCTTGGCGAACAACACCCGCGACAGCGCGACGAAGGCGATCAGCATCACCACCACGATGGGGGCCAGGTTGATCAGGAAATCGTTGAACCCGAGGCCCGACTTGCTGGCCACGATCAGGTTGGGCGGGTCGCCGACCAGCGTCGCCGTCCCACCGATGTTGGACGCCAGCGCCTCAGCGATCAGATACGGCACCGGACGCACCCCGATCCGCTGCGTGACCACCAGCGTCACCGGCGCGATCAACAGCACCGTGGTCACATTGTCCAGGCCGGCCGAGGCCACCGCGGTGATCACGCTCAGCAGGGCCAGCACCCGGAACGGCTTGCCTTTGGCCGCCTTCGCCGCCCAGATCGCCACGTATTCGAAGACGCCGGTGAGCTTGATGATGCCGACGATGACCATCATCCCGAACAGCAGGAAGACGACATTCCAGTCGATGCCGGTCTCCTTGGAGAAGAACGCATCGTCGGCGTTCATCGCTCCCACCGCCACCACCACTGCCGCCCCGACGAGCGCTGCAGCGACCCGCGGAACTCTCTCGGTGGCGATCAGCAGGTAGACCACCGTGAAGACGGCAATGGCAACCCAGGTCATGGCGCAGCCACCGTAGGGACCAGGCGGGGGGTGGCAGTGAGCATCGCTCTCCTCGACGGTGGGACCGTCCGCGCCGCGCGCGGGATCAGCCGTCGACCAGACTTCCCGACACTCCGCATCGATCCTATCGCCGCGGGACCCGACCCGCCGCTCGACTCAGGCCAGCACCACCCTGCGTCGTCCGCCGATGACGGCCAGCACCCCGGCAGCCAGCAGGACGACCATACTTGCCACCGTCACCGCGATCACCACCGGATAGGCGCCACCGAAGCCGGTGGCCGCGGTGTGCTTGATGACGATGCCCAGGTAGGCCCACACCAGCACCAGCGCGTAGGCCAGGTCGCGGTTGCGCAGCACCGTGGCCACCCCGATCACCGCGCCGACGGCGATGATCACCGCAGCCCAGGTGGCATCGGCGATGCCAAAGCCGTCCCAACCGATGCTGACCAGCCACACGGTGATGTTGGCGATGGTGGCCACGGTCAACCAGCCGAAGTACACGCTGAACGGCAGCCGGACGAACCAGCGGTCGCGTCCAGTCACACCGGCGACCCGGATGGTGTTCACGATCACGATCAGCAGCACCAGCATGGTGGCCAGCAGCAGCGTAGAGATGCCGATCTGCTCGTAGTGCCAGCTCAGGATCCACACCGCGTTCACCAGCGAGGAGATGGAGAACAGCACCCCCACCCGCTCCAGCAGCGCGACCCGGGCGGCATTCTCACCATCGCCGGACGGGGCGAACACGCCGAGCTGGTAGAGCACGTGGGCGCCCAGCAGCAGGTAGATCACTCCCCAGATCGCGAAAGTGATTCCCGCCGGGGCGAAGAGGTTGGGGTAGGCATCGGAAACCGCAGCGGTGGTGCGTCCATTGATCGGCAGCGCATTGGCGGCCACGTTCATCGCGATCATCACCACATAGGTGAGCACCACCAGCGCCTTCACACCGCCGCGTACAGCGAGACGTTGCATGAGTTCCTCCGTTGGTCGTCCGGTGCCGTCGCTAGGCACCGGTACTCACCCATAACACCGCGGTGGCGCGGAAGGTTCCCGCGCACCGGTTTGTTGAGGACGAAAGAGCAACCACAAGGCATTCCGCAGCAGAGAGGCTGGATCAGAGATGCGCATGCAGGCCATTTTCAACGGAACCGTGATCGCCGACAGCGACCGGACGGTTGTCGTGGAGGGAAACCACTACTTCCCCATTGAGTCGGCGCGCCGCGACCTGCTCACCCCCACCGACACCCACACCGTCTGCCCCTGGAAAGGCACCGCCTCCTACTACACCGTGACCGCCGGCGATCAGACCGCCGCCGACGCCGCCTGGTATTACCCCACCCCGTCCGCTGCAGCCACCGAAATCACCGGACGGGTGGCCTTCTGGCGCGGAGTGAAGGTCGTCCCCGCCGATGACGGGGCTGCCCAGTGACCAAGACCGGCGGGACCACCGAAGCCGACGTCATCGTCGTCGGGCTCGGGGTGGCCGGTGAGGCCGTCGCGGGCACCCTGGCCGAGGCGGGCCTGGAGGTCATCGGCGTGGAAGCCGAGCTCGTGGGCGGCGAGTGCCCGTACTGGGGCTGCATTCCCACCAAGATGATGATCCGGGCCGCGGACCTGCTCGCCGAGGGACGCCGCATCACGGGGCTGGCTGGGAGCGCGGACGTCCGCGCCGAGTGGTCGCTGGTGGCCGACCGGATCCGCAACGAGGCCACCGACAACTGGAACGATCAGGTGGCGGTCGATCGCCTGGTCGGCAAGGGCGCCCGAGTGATTCACGGCCACGGACGGATCATCTCGCCCCGCGAGGTTGAGGTGGCCGGAGTGGGCCGGCTGACCGCACGGCGCGGGCTGGTGATTACCACCGGCACCACCTCTTCGGTGCCGCCGATCCCCGGACTGGCCGACACTCCGTACTGGACCAGCCGCAACGCGGTCAACGCCGAGGAACTTCCGGTCAGTCTGATCATCATCGGCGCCGGCGCCATCGGCACCGAGATCGGCCAGGCGTGGGCGCGCTTCGGGGTGGCGGTGACCATTCTGGACGCCGCGCCGCGGCCGCTCCCCCAGGAAGAGCCCGAGTCGGGCGAGCTGCTGGCGAGCGTGCTGGAAGCCGAGGGCATCGCCCTGCACCTCGGAGCGGGCATCGAGTCGGTCAGTCACCGTGGCGGTTCGTTCACCGTCACCACCGCCGACGGCGCGCAGTTCCACGCCGAAGCGCTGCTGGTCGCCACCGGACGACGCCCCACCCTGGACGCCGACACCTGGCAGGCCCTCGGGCTGGACGGTAAACCCGGCACCCTGCCGACCGACGACCGACTGCAGGTGCGGCAGGGGGTGTGGGCGGCCGGCGACATCACCGGCCATGGCGCCTTCACCCACGTGGCCACCTACGAGGCCGACCTTGTGGCCCGCGCGATTCTGGGACGCCCGAGCCCGCCCGCCAGCTATCACGCGCTGCCGCGGGTGGCTTTCACCGACCCCGAGATCGGCGCCGTCGGGCTCACCGAGGCCCAAGCCCGGGAGGCCGGGTTCCGGGTGAAGACCGGGGTCGCACAGATTCCGGAGACCTCGCGCGGGTGGATCCACAAGGCCGGCAACCACGGCTTCATCAAGCTGGTCGTCGACGCCGACACCGGCATGCTGCTCGGCGCCACCTCCGCCGGACCGACCGGTGGCGAAGTGCTCGGCGCGCTGGCGGTGGTCGTCCATGCCCGGGTGCCGGTCGCGGCACTGGAGAGCATGATCTACGCCTACCCCACCTTCCACCGCGGCATCCTGGACGCCGTCCGCGCCGTCCAAAGCGCCGGCACCTGACCCGGGGACACCGGGAAGCTAGTGGTGGGACACCGGGGACGGTTCCAACTGTGCCGGGAGGCACCGACCACAGATGCAAAGCGGCACACCGGGAACCGTCCCCAGTGTGCCGCCTGCGGGAGTGATCAGCTCAGGCCGTTGGCCTTCAGCCAGTCGGCGGCAACGGCGGACGCGTCCTGCTTGTCGACGACGACCTTGGTGACCAGAGTGGCCAGGGTGTCGGTGTCGAGCTTGGCCGAGACCGCATTGAGGGCCGCAGTCACCTCGGGGGTGGCCTTGGCCGCGGTCAGCACCGGGATCACGTTCTGCGAGCCGAAGAAGCTCTTGGTGTCGGTCAGCGAGACGAAGTCGTTGGCCTTGATCGCCGGATCGGTGGTGAACAGGTTGGCGGCCTGCACCTGGCCGTTCTTCAACGCCTGGACGGTCAGCGGTCCGGCGGTGTCGAGGGCCTTGAAGTCCTTGAAGATCAGGCCGTAATCCTTCTTCAGCCCGGGCACGCCGTAGCTGCGGTTCTTCCACTCCGGCGGGCCACCGAGCACCAGATCCTTGGCCACCGGCACCAGATCGTCGATGGTCTTCAGGTTGTACTGGGTCGCGGTCGCCCGAGTGACGGTGATCGAGTCCTTGTCCTGGGCCGCCGCGGGCTCCAGCGCCGTCAAGGTGGCGGGCAGGCCCGCCTTCAGCGCTGCCACCGCAGCATCGGTGGTGGAGATGTCGGCGTCAGGGTTGAGGTACTTGGCGAACGCACCGGTGTATTCGGGGATCAGGTCGATCTCGCCGTTCTTCAGGGCCGGCACATAGGTCTCTCGCGAGGCGATGTTCAGCTTGGTGGTCACCGTGATTCCCTTCGCCGTCAACGCGCCGGCGTAGATCTGCGCCAGCAACTCGTTTTCGGGGAAGTTCGCCGAGCCGACCGTGATCGACTGCGCGCCTCCGGACGCGCCGGGATTCGGCGAGCCACTGCTCAGCGGGTTTCCCGACGAGCATGCCGACAGCACCAGCGCTGCCACCGCGACCGCACCGATCGCCACCTTCTTCTTCATCATGGGTTTCCTTCTTCCTCGGCTAGGCCGGGTTGGGGACGGGCCGCGTCCGGGTGGAGCGGCGGGACGTACGAACGGGCGCCAGGCCCGGGGAGACCGCGATGCGCTGCACCACGGCGAAGACCAGGTCGACCGCCATCGCCAGCGCGGCCACCAGCACCGCCCCGCCGGCCATCTGGCCGTAGTCGCGGTAGGCCTGGCCGTCGATCAGGAACCGGCCGAGTCCGCCGAGACTGACCGAGGCGGCCAAGGTGGCGGTGGCGATCACCTGCAAAGCCGCCGACCGCAACCCACTGAAGATCAGCGGCAACGCGCACGGCACCTCGACCCGCCACAACACCTGCCAGGAGTTCATCCCCATGCCACGGGCGGCATCACGGGCCGACGGATCGACGCTCTCGATCCCGGCGTAGGCACCGGCCAGAATTGGCGGCACCGCCAGCACCACCAGGACGAAGATCGCCGGCGCCAAGAAGGCGATGTCGCCGCCCAGCACCGGACCCAGCACCAGCACCGCCACGAACAGCAGACCCAGCGTGGGCACCGAGCGGACGCCGTTGGCGAGGTTCACCACCACCAACCGGCCCTTGCCGGTGTGGCCGATCCACAGACCCAGCGGAATGCCGATGGCCGCGGCCAGCACCAAAGTGATCGCCGCATAGCCCAGATGCTCGGCCAGCCGCACCCAGATGCCGTCCGATCCCTGCCAGTGGGCCGGGTTGACCAGCCACTCCCACAAGAAGCTCACGCCGCCCCCCTCGTCCGCTGCCAAGGGGTGAGCAGGCGGCTGCCGATCAGGATCCCCACGTCGAGCACCAGCGCCAGCACCATGCAGGCCACGATCCCCACCACGATCGGGTCAAGGAAGTCGCGAGCGAAACCGTCGGTGAACAGCGAGCCCAGCTGGGCGATGCCGAGCAGAGCGGCGACCGAGACGATCGAGACATTGCTCACCGCAGCCACCCGCAGCCCCGCCGCGATCACCGGGACGGCCAGAGGCAGCTCCACGGTGAAGAACCGCCGCACCCCACCCAACCCCATCGCGGTGGCGGCCTGTGCCACATCGTCGGGAACCGAGCCCAAGCCGTCGACCACGGTGCGCACCAGCAAGGCCACCGTGTACACGCTCAAGGCGATCACCACGTTCAGCGGATCAAGGATTCCGGTGCCCAGCACCAGTGGCATCAAGATGAACAGCGCCAGGGAGGGAATCGTGTACAACAGCCCGGTGCCGGCCACCAACGGCGTCCGCAGCCAGCCGAAGCGATGCGCCAGCCAGCCCAGCGGAATCGCCAGCACCAGGCCGATGACCAGCGGGATCACCGCCAGGATCGCGTGGGTGATCAGCAAGCCGCCGACCTGCGCCAGATGCCCGAGGAACCAGTTCACGGTCGGCTCTCCTGCGGTTCGCGTTCGATCGCGGTGAGCACGTCCTGGGCGCGGACGGTGCCGACCAGGCGGCCATCCGCGTCCACCAGCACGCCGCGGCGACTGGGCGAGGACAACGCCGCATCGAGCGCGGCCCGCAATGATCCACCGACCGTGGCCACCGTGCCGCCGCGGTGCAGGACGTCGCGGGTGACTGCGCCACTGATCTGGGTCGGCTGCACCCAGCCCAGTGGGGCTTCGGCGTCATCGACCACCAGCAGCCACCCCCGTCCGGCCGCGGCCAGACGGGCAACCTCGCCGTCGACGCCGAGCGCCACGGTCGGCTCGGATGCGATCGGCAAGGCGGGGGCGGCCGCGAAGGCCAACCCGCGATAGCCGCGATCACGGCCCAGGAAGTCGGCGACGAAATCGTCGGCGGGATCGGCGAGCAACTCGGCCGGCGCGGCCAACTGGGCCAGCGTCCCGCCGACCCGCAGCACGGCCACCTGGTCGCCGAGCTTGATCGCCTCGTCGATGTCGTGGGTGACGAAAACGATCGTCTTGCCCAGCTC
>JAJTBJ010000059.1 GCA_021286985.1 Propionibacteriales bacterium
TGGGCCGCAGCCACCCTGCTGGGCATCCGCAACGGCATCTACGGCATGCAACTCAAAGCTCTGCTGCGGCCACCGGGACGACTCATCCCGCTGATGGCGCAACTGACCATCGACGAATCCACCGCCACCGCCGTCGCCCAAGGTGACCACGACGAACGCGTCCGGGGCTTCTGGAGCGCCGGGCTGGGCGTGTACGTGATGTGGAACGCCTTCACCCTGCTGGGCGCACTGGCCGGCAACGCGCTCGGCGACCCGAAGCAGTGGGGACTGGACGGGGCCGCCGTGGCCGCCTTCCTGGGGCTGCTCTGGCCCCGGTTGACCGGTAAGGACCCGATCGCAGTGGCGATCATCGCCGCGATCGCGACCATCGCCTTGGTGCCGCTGGTGCCGCCCGGCATTCCGGTGCTGGCAGCGGCCGCGGTCACCGCCGCGGTATGGGCGTGGCGCCACTACCGGCGGAGGGTGGCCTCATGACGCTCGCTACTTGGGTGCTGCTCGCCGCCGTCACCGCCTACGCCATCAAGGTGTCGGGCTACCTGCTGCCGCAGGCCTGGCTCGACCGTCCACCGGTCACCGAGTTGGCCGGCACCCTCACCGTCGGCCTGCTGGCCTCGCTGACGTCGTTGAACACCGTCGCCAACGGCCAGTCTTTGGTGCTGGACGCCCGGCTGCTGTCATTGATCGCCGGCGCGATCGCGCTCAAGCTGCGCGCGCCCTACATCGTGGTCGTCATCGTCGGAGCGGTCGCCGCTGCCCTCGGACGCCGCCTCGGCCTGGCCTGAGCGCCCCGTGTCACCCGGCTCTACCGACGCGGTCGGCAAGGGCGAACCGAGCACCCGGACCGCGCCGAACACAACCAGGACGGCCGCCGCGGTCGACACCGCGAAGATCACCACGGTGGGCAGCCACCCCACAGCGGGCACCTCGACGCCGGAGGCGAGTTGGGCCTGCACACCCCACAGGTCGACATAGCGGTTGAGCAGGTACCAGCCCCAACCCACCCCCAACCCCAGCAGCAGCGGCACCAGGCCCCGCGCCCAGAACGGACGGCTGAGCCAGCGTCCCCAGCCGAAGCCGATCAAGACGGCGAGGCTGCCGATGTTGGTGAGCCAGGCGGCGCCGTTGAACATCATGGTGAGCGCCTCGACGCCGATCGTGTCGACGACTGCGGGGGTGAGCGAGAAGTTCAACGCCAGCGACACCACCATGCCGCCACCGGCGACCAGCCCGGCGATGCCGGTGGCCCGCTTGGCCCAGACCAACGATGCACTCTGCCCAGCCATCTGCCGCCTCTCAGGTGTCGTGACCTCAGGCTAGCGCCGGTGACGACTGTGGCGGCCGCGAGGCGGGGGGTGGCCGCCAGATCGGGGGAATCTGTACGGCCGCCACAGTCGGTCTGGGGGCATCAGTCGAGGAACGCGGCTCCCAGCCAGGAGGCGGGAATGCCGAAGCCCTCGACCAGGGCGAGCGCGTCGGGACGAAGCTGGGCACACAACGCGCCCACTTCCGCACCGATGGCCTTCGAGCGGGTCGTCGAGATCTTGCCGTGCTCGATGAACCAGGCCCGATCAGCATGGATGCTGCTCAGGGCGTACAAGCTGCACAGGTCCTCCAGCACGGGCTTGGCCTGCTCGTCGGTGCAGTTCTCGATGGCGGCGATGAACGCCTCCAGGGTGATCCGCTCCAGATGTGCCCGGGCCACGAACAGCAGGTGGTCGCCCAACTGGTTGAGCTGGTCGAAGCTCTTGCCGGCCTTCCGCGCACGGCGGGCCAGCGACTCCAACGAATGCCGCTCCCGCTCGGTGAACAGCAGCGCCTGCCAGCCGCGGTCGACCAGCGTGGTGTGTTCGGGTTGGCGCCGGGCGGCGGCCATCAGCCGCTCCACCACGGCGGAGGCCGAGGTGCGTTCCAGCACCGAATCGCCGAACACCCGCGCGGTGGCCTGCACCATGTCAACGGTCTTCAGCTCACCCCAGATTCGGGCGTAGTCGCCCAGCAGCGCCTTGGCCACCTGTTGCAGCAAGACGGTGTTGTCGCCCTCGAAGGTGGCGAAAACATCGGCGTCGGCACGCAGCTGCACCAGCCGGTTCTCGGCCAGGTACCCGGCACCGCCGCAGGCTTCGCGGCATTCCTGAAGCGCGTCGTTGGCGAACCGGGTGGTCATCGCCTTGATTCCGGCCGCTCGGGTTTCCAGCTGCCGCCGCTCCTCGTCGGCGTCCGCGGCGTGGTAGAGGGTGGCCAGGCTGGCCATCACCTCGTTCTGGGCGAAGCCGTAGGCGTAGGCGCGGGCGATCAGCGGCAGCAGTCGCCGCTGATGAATGGCGTAGTCGGCCAGCAGGACACCGTCCGGGTGCCCGGGGGCGGCGAACTGGCGACGCTGCAGGGCGTAGCGGGTGGCGATCGACAGTCCCCGACGGGCAGCGATGCCACCGGCGGCCGCCACGCACACACGTCCACGCACCAGGGTGGACAAGATCGCGAAGAACCGCTTGCTCGGGCTGGCCAACGGCGAGGAGTAGACGCCGTGCTCGTCCACCCCGCCGTAGCGGTCCAGGAGCATTCGCCGCGGCACCCGGACGCGCTCGAACCGCAGCGTGCCGTTGTCGATGCCGAGCAGCCCTCCCTTGGCGCCCTGATCGCCGATGATCACACCGGGCTCAACCTGGCCGGCGTCGTTGCGAATCGGCACCAGGATCGCGTGCACGCCGTAGTTGCGTCCGCGGACGTGCAGCTGGCCGAAGACCACCGCCAGGTGACCGTGCTCCGCGGCGTTGCCGATATAGGCCTTGGTGGCACCCTCGGTCTGGGAGTGCACTTCGAACTCGTCGGTCTCAGGAATGTAGGTGATGGTGGTTTCGAGCTCGAAGACGTCCGAGCCGTGCCCGATCTCGGTCATGCCGTAGCAACCCAGCAGCTTCAGCGAAGCGATGTCGGCCAAGTAGGTGTCGTGATGCCAGGACGTACCCAGGTTGGCCACGGCACCACCGAACAGGCCCAGCTGCACGCCGGACTTGATCGTGGCGGACAAATCCCCGTGCGCCATCAACTCGAAAGCGATCACGGTGTCGGTGACGTCGCCGGGATCGGCAGCACTGGTCGGGACGCCGGCAGCCAGCGCACCGCTACGTCCGACCTCGACCAGCCGGTCGAGCACCCATTGGCGCGCGGTGGCCAGATCCTGATCGGGATCGCGGTGCAGGTTCTCAATCGGGAAGCGGGCCTGGGCGTCGGCGCGGCGGTCGGCGAACTCCCCACCCAACTCTTGGCGCAGCGCTGCACCGAGGGTGGTGAGTTGCTCGGTGGAGTTCATCAATAGCGTCATCATTGCCCCTATTGGTTGGTAGCGGTCAGGCGATCTGCCAGGGCCGGAGTGAAGAAGGCGTCGATCTCGGCGACCACCTGCGAGCGCGGTTTGGTCTGCCCGGTCGCCACCCACTGATCGGCGACCGCCCGAATGAAGCCCACCAGGCCGTTCCCCCAGGTGATCGCCGGCGTGGACGGCTGGCCGTGGGCAACGAGGTGGTTGGCGATGGCCGTGGCGATGTGATCGCCCATGATTTCGAGCAGCCCGCCGTAGGGATCGACCCGAGCCGCCGCCTCCGGCGTCGGTGGGCTGAGCACGAACCGGTAGATCTCGGGATCGCGTTCGACCAGGCCGAGGTAGGCATCAGCCAAGTCGTGGGCGAGCACCGGAAGGTCACCCGGGTCGGACAACTGCAGGGCCGCTTCGAGGCCGTCGTGGATGTAGTCATGGACGTTGGCGACCACGGCGGCGTACAGGCCGGCGCGATCGCCGAAGTGCCGGTAGATCACCGTCTTGGAGGTGCCGGCCTGGGCGGCGATCTCTTCCATGCCGACCGCTGCCCCATGCTTTCGGATTGCGCGCAGGGCGTGCTCAATGAGTTCCCGCTTACGGGTGATTCGGTGTTCATCCCAGCGGGTATGACGCCCATCAGTACTGCTTGCCATATCTCGAGCGTACTCGATACCCGTTGTACCTGCTACCGTCGGTATCTAGTAAAAGTATGGTGTCAACACACCAAGGAGGACCGATGAACGCTCCCCGATCAGCGGTGATCGTCGGTGGCAACCGTACCCCGTTCGTGAAGGCCGGCGGCGCCTACGCCCAAGCCAGCAACCTCGACCTGCTCACCGCCGCACTGGACGGGCTGGCCGCGCGCTTCGGCCTGGCCGGGCAGCAGTTGGACGAGGTCGCCGGTGGCGCCGTCCTCAAGCACAGCGCCGACTTCAATCTCACCCGTGAAGCCGTCCTCGGCTCCGCGCTGGCACCCACCACGCCGGCGGTGGACCTGCAGCAGGCCTGCGGCACCGGACTGGAGACGGTGCTCTACCTTCACAACAAGATCTCCATGGGCCAGGCCGAAGTGGGCATCGGGGCCGGGGTCGATTCGGCCTCCGACGCGCCGATCACCGTCACCGACGGCCTGCGCCGCGCCCTGCTGACCGCCAACCGCGCCAAGACCGTGCCGGCCCGACTCGCCGCCTTCAGCGCGATCCGTCCCGCACAGTTGATTCCGGTGGCACCACAGGTCGTCGAGCCGCGCACCGGGCTGAGCATGGGCGAGCACCAGGCCGCCACCACCGCCCGCTGGGGCATCACCCGCGAAGCGCAGGACGAACTCGCCCTTGCCTCCCACCAGCACCTGGCCGCCGCGTGGTCGTCCGGCTTCTTCGACGATCTGGTCACCGCCTACCTCGGCATCAGCCGCGACGGCCTGCTGCGCGCCGACACCTCCATGGAGAAACTGGCCGCCCTGAAGCCGGTATTCGGCGGGCCGGACGGCACCATGACCGCCGGCAACTCCACCGCCCTCACCGACGGGGCGGCGGCCGTCCTGCTCGCTGAGCAAGGCTGGGCCGCCACCCACGGCCTGCCGGCGCTCGCCCGGATCGTCGATGCCCAGGTGGCGGCGGTCGATCACACCTCCGGCGACGACTTGCTGCTCGCACCGGCACACGCGGTGGCTCGATTGCTGGCCCGACAACGCATGTCGTTGGGTGACTTCGAGTTCTACGAGTTGCACGAGGCCTTCGCCTCCACGGTGCTGGCCACGCTGGCCGCGTGGGAGTCCGACACCTATTGCCGCGATCAGCTGGGCCTTCCCGGCGCCCTGGGCAGCATCGATCGATCGAAGCTGAATGTGAACGGCTCGTCCTTGGCCGCCGGCCATCCCTTCGCCGCGACCGGCGGACGCATCGTGGCCAGCCTGGCCAAACAACTCCACGCCCGCGGCAGCGGCGCCCGCGGCCTGGTCTCGATCTGCGCGGCCGGTGGTCAGGGCGTGGTGGCGATTCTGGAGGCGGTGTGATGACCACGATCCTGGAGCAACTGTTCTACTCCGCGCCGGGGCAGGTGGTGGCCGGCAAGCTCGGCCTGCCAGAGCCGGAGGTGCTGCGACGCGGCCGGGTCGGCCCGGCTGGACCGGTAGCTACCGCCACCCTGGCCGGATCGTCGCTGGGCACCGACACCGTGGCCATCCTCGGCGTGGACACCATCGCGGCACTGGTCGACGACGGCGACGAACTGCCCGCCTACCCCCAGCGTCTCGGTGCGCTGGTGGTCGATGCCCGCGGCCTGCAGCAGCTGAGCGAGCTGGAACAGCTGCGCGCGGTGCTGCGTCCGGCGGTGAAAGGGCTCCAGCCGTCCGGTCGGATCATCATCCTGGCCGACGATCAGGTGCGCGGAATCGAAGCCCACGCCGTCCGCCAAGCGCTGGACGGGATCAACCGCACCGTGGGCAAGGAACTGCGCCACGGCGCCACCACCAACCTGGTCTACGTCTCGGCGGACGCGGAACCGAACGACCTGACCAGCACTCTTTCGTTCCTGCTGCAGGGTCGCTCGGCCTTCGTCGACGGCCAATCCTGGACGGTGCGCTCGTCGGCGGCAGCGCCCCCGATCAGCGAACGCCCGCTGGCCGACAAGATCGTGGTTGTCACCGGCGCAGCCCGCGGCATCGGCGCCCAGATCGCCACCGTGGCCGCCCGGGACGGCGCCCGGGTGGTCTGTGTCGACGTCCCGGCCGGCGGAGAATCGCTGGCGGCGCTGACCAATCAACTGGGCGGCACCGCCCTGCAACTCGACATCACCGCAGCCGACGCCGGCGAGCGCATCGCCGCCCACGTCGCGTCCCGTTACGGCGAGCAGGCCCGGATCCACGGCATGGTGCACAACGCCGGAATCACCCGCGACAAGCTGCTGGTCAACACCGACGCGGCCCGTTGGGCGTCGGTGATCGAGGTCAATCTGGCCGCCCAGCTGCGGATGAACGACGCCCTGCTCGACGGACGTCCGGGCGGGCTGGCCGATGACGGTCGGCTGGTGTCGATTGCGTCCACCTCCGGCATCGCCGGCAATCGCGGCCAGGCCAACTACGCCGCCTCCAAGGCCGGAGTGGTGGGCCTGGTCCGGGCATTGGCACCGGAGCTGGCTGGGCGCGGCATCACCGTGAACGCGGTCGCACCTGGTTTCATCGAGACCGAGATGACCGCCAAGATTCCGTTCGTGCAGCGCGAGGTGTTCCGCCGCACCAACTCTCTGGGCCAGGGCGGCAACCCGATCGACGTGGCCGAGACCATCGGCTACTTCCTCGACCCGGCCTCCGCCGGCGTCAGCGGCCAGGTCATTCGAGTGTGCGGGCAGAACCTGGTGGGTGCCTGATGGAGGTCCGGGAGCTGGCCTCGATGCCATCGATGGGGGCCCAATTCGCCAAGGCCATGGTGCCGAGCTTTCACCGCGGCCCGGCGCGCATTCCGACCCACGCGGTGCGGGTGAGCCGGCTGACGCAAGATCGCACCCGGCTGGCCGGCTATGACCGGGTCTGCGGATTCACCGTTCGCGATCAGGTGGCCCCCACCTGGCTGCACGTGCTGACCTTCCCGCTGCACGTGGCCCTGCTGTCCGACCCGGCCTCCAGCGTCCGGCTGGCCGGCGTGGTACATGTGTCCAATCGGATGCGGCTGCACCGTCCGGTCACCGCGGACGAGGTCCTGGACGTGACCGTGTGGGTGGACAACCTGCGTCCCCATCAGCGCGGCGCACTGCTCGACCTGGTCGGCGAGATCCGGGTGGGCGATGAGCTGGTCTGGGACGGAGTGAGCACCTATCTGGCACCCGGCGCTGACGTGGCCGGCGAGCCGGTGGCTGTGCCGAAGCCGGAGTTCACCGTGACCGAGCCGATCGCCCGTTGGCGGCTTCCGGCCGACCTGGGGCGGCAGTACCGCGCGGTCTCGGGCGACCCGAATCCGATCCACACCCATGCGCTGGCCGCCAAGGCCTTCGGCTTCGCCCGTCCGATCATCCACGGCATGTGGACCCACGCCCGACTGCTCGCCGGCTTCGAAGCCCGCCTACCCCAGACCTATGGCGTCGAGGTGAGCTTCACCAAGCCCATCCTGCTGCCGGGCACGATCGGCGCCTGGTGGCGTCCGGACGGCGAGGGCTGGGCGGCCGCAGCCACCACCCCCGACGGCGCCAAGCCCTACCTGATCCTGCGGGTCGCTTCCTGATCCGCGCTGGTTGAGCCTGTCGAAGCCTCGCGCACGGTGAGCGTGTTCACGGCTACTGGTTTCGACACGGCCGCTTCACGGCCTGCTCAACCAACGGTTCGCCGCTACCAGCGGTCCTTGGAGCGCGGCTTGTCGCCGCGTGGGCCGCGATCACTGCGGTCACCGCGATCGCTGCCGCCGCGGTAGGGCCGATCGCCGCGGGAGCCGTAGTCGCGTTGCGGCCGCTCGCTGCGCCGCGGCGCACCGTTGTCGCGGGAGAGCTCGATCAGCTTGCCGGAGATCCGCGTCGACTTCAGCGCCTCCCAGCAATCCTCCGACAGCCGGGCCGGCAACTCGATCAGCGAATGGTCCATCCGGATGTCGATGTGGCCGAAGTCCTCGCGACGCAGGCCGCCCTCGTTGGCCAAGGCGCCGACGATCTGGCGCGGGCCGATCTTGTGCCGCTTGCCCACCGAGATGCGGTAGGTCACCAGCCCTTGCCCACCCCGGGACGGACGCTCGCCGCGCGGCTCCCGCGGTTCGCGGGGTTCACGATCGGTCCACTGCCCACGGTCCCGCTCGGGACGAGCCGGCGCATCGGGCTCCAGCAGCATCGGCTCGGCACCCTGCAGGGTCACCGCCAGCGCCGCAGCCACGTCCACCTCGGGCACGTCGTACTCGTTGACGTAGTGGGCCACGACTTCGCGGAAGAACTCCAACTGATCAGAGGCGAGTGCTTCGGTGATCTGGTCGTCGAAGCGGCTCAGCCGGCTGGCGTTGATGTCCTCGGCAGACGGCAGGGTCATCGGGCTGAGCGCCTGCTTGGTGACCCGCTCGATGGTGGCCAGCAGGCGACGCTCCCGCGGAGTGACGAACGAGATCGCCTCACCGCTGCGGCCGGCGCGGCCGGTACGTCCGACCCGGTGCACGTAGGACTCGGTGTCCAGCGGCAGGTCGAAGTTGACCACGTGGGTGATCCGGTCGACGTCCAGGCCACGGGCAGCCACGTCGGTGGCCACCAGAATGTCGAGCTTGCCCGACTTCAGCTGGTTGATCACGCGCTCGCGCTGAGGCTGGGCGATATCGCCGTTGATGGCGGCGGCAGAGTAGCCGCGGGCGGCCAGCTTCTCAGCCACCGTCTCGGTGTCGTTCTTGGTGCGGACGAAGACGATCAAACCGTCGAAGTTCTCGACTTCCAGAATGCGGGTCAGCGCGTCGACCTTGCTCGGGTAGGACACCTGCAGGTAGCGGTGCCGCACATTGGCGGCGGTAGCGGTCTTGCCCTTCACGCTGACCTCGACCGGATCGGTCAGGTAGCGCTGGCTGAGCCGGCGGATGGCTGGCGGCATGGTGGCCGAGAACAGCGCCACCTGCTTGTCATCGGGGGTATCGGCCAGGATCGTCTCGACGTCCTCAGCGAAGCCCATGGAGAGCATCTCGTCGGCCTCGTCCAGCACCAGGAACCGCAGTTGAGTCAGGTCGAGGGTGCCCTTCTCGAGGTGGTCCATGATCCGACCAGGCGTGCCGACGACCACATGGACGCCGCGCGCCAAGGCGCTCAACTGCACGCCGTAACCCTGGCCGCCATAGACCGGCAGCACGTGGACGCCGGTCATTCGGGCAGCGTAGGACTGGAACGCCTCACACACCTGGACGGCGAGTTCGCGCGTCGGCGCGAGCACCAGAGCCTGCGGCGCCTTGGCCCGCAGATCGAGTTGATCGAGGATCGGCAGGGCGAATGCCGCGGTCTTGCCGGTGCCGGTTTGGGCGGTGCCGACGACGTGGCGGCCCTCCAAAAGGGCGGGAATGGTCTTGGCCTGAATGGGCGAAGGGGTCTCGTAACCGAGGTCGCGGAGGGCTCGGAGGATCTTGTCGTCCAGACCGAGTTCGGCGAAGCCGGCGGCGCTCGATTCGGAGGTGGCGGTATCGGCGTCCAGCTCGGGAAGTTCGGAATTCACCTCACAACTGTAGGGGTTGGCCGAGATTCGGCCTAACCGGAGGCAATTGCGGCGGCGTTGATTCCGGCCACGATCACGGAAATGCCGAGCACGATGATCACCCCGGAAGCCACCCAACCGAGCAGGCCGACGACCCGTGCGGGCAGCATCGCGCCGACCCGGGCGCCGACGAAGGCCAGCCCCCACTGCCAGGCCAGGGACGCCACGCCGGTGCCCACCACGAACGCGGTCGGGGCCAGCCAACTGGTGGCGGTGGTGGTGACCACGCTGGCCAGGGCCAGAAAGTAGAGAAGGGTGGCCGGGTTGATCGCAGTGAGCGCCACGAAGCGGGCGAACACCGCCCGCTTGGGTACCTCGATCGGCTCAGGGTCCGCGCTCGATCTGGCCTGGATGAGTTGATACACCCCCAGGCCGATCAGCACCAGCCCGGAGACCACCGCCGGGGTCGCTCCCCAGGAGCGGATCACCGGGGCGAACACCACCCCCACGCTGACGGCCAGGGTGGCGTAGGTCAGATCGACGAAGGCCACGCCGGCACCGGCTGCCAGCCCGTGCCGCACCCCGTTCAGGATCGACTCCCGCAGGATCAGCACGCCGATCGCGCCGAGCGGCATCGCAATGGCCAGACCTGCGGCCAGACCGGCGACCAGCGCAGCCAGAGGTTGATCGATCACCGCACCATTGTGGCGAGCGGACCGATCGTTGGCTGCACGAATCGCTGGCGAAGACCTTACGATCAGCTACATGGATCGGATCGACGAGCAGATCTTCGCCGAATTGCGCCACAACGCCAGGCTTTCGTTCAGTGAACTCGGACGCCGGGTGGGGCTGAGCACAGCCGCCACGGCTGCCCGGGTCCGCAAGCTCGAAGCCGAGGGGACGATCACCGGGTACACCATCACCACTGCCGCCACCACCGCCCGTCCGGGTGCCTTGGAGGTCTACATCGATGTGCGGCTGGCGTCCGATTTCGACGATGCCGACTTCCTCGCCGCCGTCGGTCCCCTCACCGAGGTGATCGACGCCGTCCACCTCACCGGCGGCTTCGACTTCCTGGTGCGCGCCGTGGTCGCCGACACCGCCAGCCTCGATCGGCTGGTGAAGCGACTCAAACGCGACTGCGGGGCTGCCTCGACCCAGACCCGGGTGGCGCTGCGTCCGGCCCGCCTGACCTGAGCCGACGGCCGAGGGCGCCGGGAATCAGGGGTGGGAGTGCACAGTTGAGGTGGGCACCACGTCTTCCAAGGAGAGTCAGACCATGACCGATCCGCCCCACCCCGCCACCGACGTCGCGGCGTGGGCCGTCGTGGTCAATCCCACTAAGTTCGACGACCCCGGCCAGGTCAAGGATCAGGTGGCGCGGCTGTGTGCCGAGCACGGCTGGCCAACGCCGTCCTGGTACGAAACCACCGCCGATGACCCCGGCTTCGGCCAGGCCCAGCAGGCGATCGCCGATGGTGCCGAACTGGTCTGCCCGCTCGGCGGTGACGGCACGGTGCGCGCGGTGGCCTCCGGCGTTCTGGGCAGCGGGGTGGCGGTCGGCCTGCTGCCTGGCGGGACCGGCAACCTGCTGGCCCGCAACCTCGGCCTCCCCGTGGATGATCTGGACGCGTCGGTGATGGTGGCGCTCACCGGGCGCACCGAGCTGATCGATGTCGGCGAGGTCCGCTGGGACGACGGTAGGCCGGACACCTTCTTGGTGATGGCCGGGATGGGCTTGGACGCCGAGATCATGGCCGGTGTCGATGAGGGCCTGAAGAAGAAGGTGGGCTGGTGGGCCTACGTGGCCTCCGGCGTCAGGGCGGTCTTCCGGTTGGGGTTCGCGGTACGGGTTCGCGCGGGCGAGAGCCGTGAGTTCAGCCAGCACGCCCGCACCGTGCTGGTCGGCAACTGCGGTGAACTCACTGGCGGAATGCAGTTGATTCCCCAAGCTGCCGTCGACGACGGCGTCCTCGATGTGGTGATCGCTTCACCGCGCTCACTGTCGTCGTGGCTGGCGATCGGCGTCCATCTGCTCACCGGGCAGCGACGGGGACACCGGCTTTTCGTCCATCGCCAAGCGGAGGAGATCGTGGTGCGCACCCGCGAACCCGTCGAGGCCCAGTTGGACGGCGACGCCGTCGGCCCCCAGCGACGATTGTCGGCGCGGGTACTGCCCAAGGCCCTCCCGATTCGCCTGGGACGCTGAGCGCCTCCGGTCAGGCCACCGGAGCGGCCGTCAACTGCCGCAGCGGCCAGATCGTCTGGGACAGCCAACCGGCAGCCACCGCACAGATCGCCACGGCAGCCGCGACAGCCAGGGGTGGGTGCACCAGTTCGAGGACGAACATCGCCGCGAAGAAGGGCGCCCGCTGGGTGGTCGCGAGGATGGCCGCGCCGCAGGTGAGCGCGAAGGCGGCCACCGGAAGCGGCAGCCCCAACGAGGCCCCGGCCAGGGCAACAGCCGCACCGGCGGCGGCACCGGTGCTGAGCGATGGTGCGATCAGGCCACCGTCGGCGCCGGCCCCGTAGGTTGCTGCTGTCGCCAGGGGCTTCACCACGGCCAGGGCGGCGAAGACCAGCAGCGATCCGGGCGTGCTCAGGGTCTCCAGGACGATGCCCTTCCCGTTTCCCGGCAGCGTCGGCAACCAGATCGAGAGCACGCCGACCAGAGCACCGACGGTTGCGATGCCTACCGGCAGGCGCCAGCCGGGGCTGGGACGCAGCCTGGCCGCCAGCGCGATCAGGGCCAGAAACCCTCGCCCCAAGGCCATCCCGATGACGACGGCCACCGGCACCCACAGCCACACCGGCCAGGTCGCGTCCGGGCCGACGTAGCTGAACGTGGGAGAGGTGCCGAGGATCGGCCAGGCAGTGATCGCGGCCGCACCGCTCACGACGAAGATGGCCACCACGTTTCCCGGCGCGAAGCTCACCCCCAGCACCTCCACGGCGAAGATAGCCCCCGCGATCGGGGCGTTGTACACGGTGCCCAGGCCGGCACCGGCAGCGGCGGCCACTGCCACCGAACGCCACCGGCGGGGCTGGCGTGCCCAGGTCGCCAGTGCGGAGGCGAGCGCCGCACCGGCCAGCCGAGGCGCTCCCTCGCGTCCGATGGAGGCCCCGGAGCCCACCAGGACGATCTGGGTGGCCGCGTCGGCGAGGCTGCGCAGCAGGGGCAGTCGGGGCGCCTTCGGCCCGGACGCCTCCATCACTGACGGCGTCCGATAACGCCGCAACACGATCCATGCCAGCCCGGCGAGCGCGCCTCCCAGGGTCGGCGCCAAGACCCTGCGCCAGGGTGCGGCCCCCTCGACCGCAGCGGGAAACGTGTCGGCGAAGCCGTAAGCCAGATGCTGGACCAGCCGCAGCAAGCCGACCAGCGCGGCGCCGGCCACGCCACTGGCCACCCCGGCGCCGACCAACACCAACGCCAACGTCAGCCACCCCCGCGCGCGTCGGCCCGGCGTCCGATGATGCGACTCAGAGCCCGGGGTCACCATTTCGGGACCGGCACCACTGCTGCGTCGCATGAATCCCATCCTGCCCCACCAGCCATCGGACATCCTGGGGCGAGGCGATTCACCAACGCCACGCACGCGATCACGAGTGGGCGTCTGAGCCCTGGCTACGGTTTCCGGTAATGAATATTGGCACCCGTCCGGATAACGCGTTGGTCACGATTTCGACTCGAGGATCTCGCTGATGTGCGCGAGTGTTCCCCATCCGGGTGACAACCCGCTATCGTTCAGCTTGGTAGTCGCTGTACCGGCTCATGCCCTGCCGGGTGTGAGTCGTCCCGCAAGGGGTGCGGAGACCATGTGCGGTCCCGGCAGTCGGCGCCGCGCCCACAAGAAGGAGAAAGTTGCATGACCACTGGAACCGTTAAGTGGTTCAACGCAGA